>CAZBIP010000212.1:0-5807 GCA_964491885.1 uncultured Vicinamibacterales bacterium | reverse complement strand
CGCAGGGGCGTGGGGTAGAGGTAGTCCCTGCCCAGCCGGTACTTGAGCACGAAGGCGGCCACGCCCCTGGACGTGAACCAGTCCGCGACCTGGCGGCCTTCCAGGTTGGCGGCGAGCCCGAGATACGCGCCGCCCGGGGCGAGGATCACCGCGGTCCCGTTGCCGGTCCTGCCGTGCGGGCGGAAGTGCGTCAACGTCGGGATGTCGGCATCCGCCCTGCCGATCGCATCGGGTGCGCCGCCTTCCCACAGCCGGTACGTCGCGATGCCGAGGAACTTGTCCTCCGCGACGAGGCCGCCGATCGTCGGCGGTCCTTGCGGCGTTCTGGCGCCCGCGCCGCCGGCCGGGACGAGGGCCTGCGCCACGTCGCCGTTGAAGCGGCACTTCTCGATCTTCAGGTTCTCGACCAGGTCGAAGAGCCCGCGCCGCGCCGCTTCGCGCGACGGGCGCCCGCCCTCGCCGTTCCAGTAGTCCACGACCTTCTTGAAGTCGTCCGGCGCCGTCACGGTCTGGATGCACCGCGGGTTGGTGAGCTTCTTGTACGGCCACCAGGCCCAGCCGATCCCGTGCTTCTCGACCAGGGCCACGCATTCGCGGAACCAGTCGTTGGTGTTCTCGCCGCTCTCACCCAGCCAGATCGGCACGCGGTACTTTTCGCGCAACGCCAGGAACCGCGCGATGGCCTCGTCGGTGTTCGGGTTCCAGTACTTGTGGAAGCTCATCACCAGGTTGCGATCCCAAGGCCCCGGGAACCCGCCGTAGTTGTTGCCCCAGCCGTTGCCCTCGACGATCACGATGTGCGTCGTGTCCACCTCGCGGATGGCCGCGGTGATCGCCTTCTGGAGATCCCAAATCGGCTGATTCGACACGTCCTCGCGGCCGTTCTGGTCCTTCCCCTCGAAGGTCCAGTTCGGCTCGTTGAGCAGGTCGTAGCCGCCGATCCACGGGTCGTTCGCGTACCGCTCGGCCAGCTTCCGCCAGAGCGCCACGGTCTTCCGCTTGTTCTCGTCGCTTTCCCAGAGCGACGGCTTCGACGGGTCGTAATCCGAGATGTTGGCGTCCTTGCCCTGGCCGCCCGGCGCCGCGTGCAGGTCGAGGATGAGGTACATCCGGTTCGCCCGGCACCAGGCGAGCAGCGCGTCGGTCATCTCGAACCCGGTCTGGATCCACGTGTCCGCGCCCTTGACCGGCTCCTCTTCGATGGGCAGCGTGAAGAGGTTGTAGTGCATCGGGAGCCGGATGCTGTTGAAACCGGATGCCGCGAGGCGATCGACGTCGGCCCGCGTCATGTGGTTCTGCCGCCACAGCCGGTAGAACTCGTCGGTATCCGCCTGGCCGACGAGATCGGCGATCCGCGCCCGGATGGAATGCTGCGTGCCCTCCTTCTTGATGCCCAGCATGTAGCCTTCCTGGAGCATCCAGCCCCCGAGGCCCATGCCGCGCAGCAGCACTTCGCGGCCCTGGCCGTCGACGATGCGCGTGCCGTCGGCTCTCAGGAAACCCTCGGGAGGCGCGGCGGACGCGACCGACACGAGTGCCGCCAGCGCCACGGGGAGCCACGACAGTCTGTTGAACATGGGCGGAATCCTCCAGGGCCGGCAGGCGCACGCGAGTCGCCCGGTTTCCGGCAGGCGCCCTATGGTGGCACAGGAACGCCCGCCGGTGTCACCGTCCCGTCCTTCCGGCCGCACGGCGCACCCAATCGCGGCCCTGGCAGAAGACGTCGTAGACCGTCGGGATCACCAGGAGGGTGAGGAGCGTCGACGTGATGACGCCGCCGATGACCGCTCGGCCGAGCGGCGCGCGGAAGTCGGCCCCCTCGCCGGTGCCGATGGCCACCGGGATCATGCCCGCGATGAGCGCGAAGGTCGTCATCAGGATCGGGCGAAGCCGGACGCGCCCGGCCTCGATGATCGCCTCCCGGCGTTCGACGCCCTGCTCCTCGGACCACTTGGCGAAGTCGATGAGCAGGATCGCGTTCTTGGCGACGATCCCCATCAGCAGGATCACGCCGATCATGCTCATGATGTTCAGCGTCGACCCGGTGACGAGCAGCGCCAGCATGACGCCGATGAGCGACAGCGGCAGCGAGAGCAGGATGGCGAACGGGTCGAGGAACGACCCGAACTGCACGACGAGGACGAAGTACATCAGCGCGAGGGCCACGCCGAGCGCGACGAGGATCCGGGTGAACACCTCCTGGCTGTCCTCCGTCTCTCCGCCCTGGGTGATCCGGTAGCCCGGGGGCAGCGCCAGCGACGCCGCCCGCGCGCCGAAGTCGCGCAGCACTTCGGACAGCGGGCGGTTCTCGGTGTTCGCCTGCACGGTGATCACACGCTCGCGGTCGAGGCGATCGATCTTGGCGGGCCCGAGGCCGCGCCCGATGCGCGCGACCTGCCCGAGCGGCAGCGCGACCGGGCCCGTCGGGGCCGAGACCACGAGCGGGAGCGACTCGAGATCGGCCACGCTGGTTCGCGCCTCGGGCGCGAGCCTGACGGTGACGTCGCGCGTCTTGCCGGTCGGGTCCACCCAGTCGCCCGCGTCGATGCCGGCGAAGGCCGGGCGCAGCGACTGCGCCACCTGGCCCACCGTCACGCCGAGCGTCCCGGCGAGCTCGCGGTCGATCTGCACCTCGATCTCCGGCTTCTGGCCCTTGGTCGACAGGCCGACGTCGACCGCTCCGGGCACGCCCCGCAGCACGCCGCTCACCTGCTCGGCGACCCTGTTCAGTTCGGCCGTCTCCCGCCCCCGGATCTGGATCTGGATCTGCTTCTCGTTGCCGAACGTGTTGCCGCTGATCCACGCCGTGACGCCTGCGATACGCTGGAGCTCCTTCCTGAGCTCCTGCGCCACGTCCTCCTGGTGCCGCGCGCGCTCGTGCTTCGGCGTCAACCGGACGTAGACCGCCGCCTCGTCCACGGCCCCGGACCTGGCGCCGAGTCCCCCGGTGCCGCCGATCGTCGTGAACGTGTACGCGACCTCGTTCTTCGCGCGCGCCAGCGACGCGGCCTCTTCGGCCTTGATGCGCGTGTACGCCAGGTTCGATCCGGGCGGCGTCTCGATCACGATCGTGAACTCCGAAACGTCCTGCACGGGGAAGAACGACCCGCCGACGACGCCGGACGCCGGGAGCGCGAGGGCCCCGACGAAGAACGCCGTGCCGATGGCGATCATGGCCAGCCGGTGGCGGAGCGCCCAGCCGATGAGCGACTTGTAATGATCGGCCTGCCGGTTGAACCAGTCGTTGAACCGGACCAGCCACCGGCTGACGAGCCAGCGCCGCTCGACGGGCACGTGGGGATCGGGCCAGTAGGCCGAGAGCATGGGGTCGAGCGAGAAGGAGACGAACAGCGACACGAGCACCGAGCAGGCGATGGTCAGGGCGAAGGGCGCGAACCACTGCTCCGCGACGCCGCCCATGAACGCGACGGGGATGAACACCACGACGATGGAAAAAGTCGTGGCGGCCACGGCCAGGCCGATCTCGTTCGTGCCTTCCTCGGCGGCGCGGTAGTGGTCCTTGCCCATCTCGACGTGCCGCACGATGTTCTCGCGCACCACGATCGCGTCGTCGATGAGGATGCCGATGGCGAGCGAGAGCCCAAGCAGAGACATCGTGTTGAGCGTGAAGCCGAACGCCCAGACGGCGATGAACGAGGCGAGCACGGAGATGGGCAGCGCGACGCCCGTGATGACGGTGGACCGCCAGGAGTTGAGGAACAGGAAGACGACGAGCACCGTGAGCACCGCGCCCTCGACGAGCGCGGCCTCGACGTCGCCGACCGAGCGCTCGACGCGGGCACCCGCGTCCCGGACGACGCGCAGCTCCACGTCGGAGGGGAGAGTCGCCTGGATGCGCGACACCTCGGCGAGGACGGCGCTGGACACCGCCGTCGTGCTGTAGCCCTTGGCCTTGACGACCTCGATGCCGACCGCGTCGTTCCCGTCGAACAGCGCGGCCGAACGCGGCTCCTCGGTGCCGTCGCGCACCGTGGCAACGTCGCCGAGCCGCACCAGCCGGCCCGCCGACTGCGAGATGACGAGGCGCTCGAAGTCGCGCGGCGAGTCGAGGCGGCCGCGCAGGCGGATCGTCCGCTCGTCGAGGCCGCCGGAGAGCCGGCCGACCGGGGCGGCCAGGTTCTGGGCCGCCAGCGCGCCGACGACCTGGCTCACGCCCACGCCGGCGGACTGCAGCGCCTGCGGGCGGAGCTCGACCGTCAGTTCGCGCGTGATGCCGCCGACCACCTGCGCCTCCGCCACGCCGGGGAGGCCGCGCAGCACGCGCGAGATGTCGAGGTCGGCGAGCTGCGTCAGCTCCGTCGCCGGGCGGCGTGCGGACGTCAGGGCCAGCGACACGATCGGCGCGTCGGCCGGATCGAAGCGCGTCAGCGCCGGCTCTTCGATCTCGGGCGGGAGATCGTTGCGGATCGCGTTGATCTCGTCGCGGATCTGCTGGGTCGCCTCCTGGAGGTCCTTCTCGTACACGAATTCCACGATGAAGACCGCGAAGGAATCGAGGGCGGAGGCGCTGATCTCGCTCACGCCGCTGATGCCCGAGATGACGTCCTCGATGGGCTCGACGACCTCGCGCTCGACGTTCTCGGGGGCCGCGCCCGGGTAGAGCACCGAGACGACGACGATGGGCGGCTGCACGTCGGGGAATTCGTCGGTCTTCAGCAGCGCCAGGGCGGCGACGCCGAAGAGCACCAGCGCCAGCATCGCGACGATGGTGATGACGGGGCGGCGGATCGCGAAGCTCGAGATGAACATGGCGCGATCCCCTATCTGGCGCCCGCGCCGCTCGTCTCGACCACCTTGACGGGCGTGCCGGGCGTCACCGCCTGGGCGGCGCCGCCGAGCAGCACGTCGCCTTCCGCCAGCCCCGACCGCACCTCGACCTGCTCGGTCCGGTCGTCGCGGGCGCCGAGCTGGAGCTCGACCCGTTCGGCGCGGCCGGCCCGCAGACGCATCACCCACGCGGTCTGGCCGGCGAGGTTCACGGCCGAGAGCGGCACGGCGAGCGCCTCGCGCGTCTCGGTGATGACGCGGCCCTCCGCGAACAACCCGGCGAGCAGCCGTCCGCCGGCGTTCGGGATCGCCACGAAGATGGGCACCTGCCGCGTCACCCGGTCCGCCATCGCGCCCAGGCGCTCGATGCGGCCCGTGAACGACTGACCCGGGAAGCCGCGCACGGAAAACTCGACCGGGGCGCCGACCGCGAGGGAGGACAGCGCCTCGGACGGCACGGCCGCCTCGAGGCGCATGCTCGAGGGATCGATGATCGTGACCAGTTCGCCGCCCGGCGCGATGACGTCGCCGGCGTTGACCGCCCGGTGGCTGATCAGGCCGGCGATGGGCGCGCGGATCGTGGTCGCGTCGAGCAGTTTCTGCGCCGACGCCAGCCTGGCCCGGGCGTCGGCGAGTTGCGCCTCGGCGGCCGTGGACGCGCTCCCGGCCAGTTCCAGGTCGCGCTCGGCGAGCGCGCCGCCCCTGACGAGCGACGCCACGCGGTCGGCTTCGCGCCTGGCCACGTTGAGGGCCTGCTCGGCCGAGCGGACGCCCGACTGCGCCGAGAGGACGCCGTCGCGGATCGCCAGCGCCTCGATGCGCCCGATGAGCGCGCCGCGGGCGACCGCCTGCCCCTCGTCCCCGTGCACCTCGAGCACCGACCCGCCGACTTCCGCTCGAACCGTCGCCTCGCGGGCGGGCTGGAGCTCGCCTGACAGCGACGGGCCGACCCGGATCTGCTGACGGGTCACCGTCACGGTGTTCTCGGGGCCGACCGTGATGACCGCCGGGGCCGCGGC
>CAZBIP010000211.1:4134-5809 GCA_964491885.1 uncultured Vicinamibacterales bacterium | reverse complement strand
CGCGTGTTGACGACGTTGCTGAAGATGGAGCCGAAGGTGTAGCTGACGCCGACGTAGATCGTGTGCCGATAGGACGTCGCCAGCTGGCGCTGGCGCGCGAGCACCTCTTCGTCGGTGGCTTCGCCCGCCGGCAGGTAGATCTGGTTGTGGATGGCGGCGGTCCTCGCGTACAGGTTCAACGCGAAGCCCTTGAACAGCCGCACGTCCGCCTCGACCGACAGCGACCGCCGGCGCAGCGACGTGTCGTGGAAGTACTGCGAGAAGTCTGCGTCGGCGCTCAGCGATCCCCAGGTCTGCCGGAGATCGAACGACGACCGGAGCGTGTGGCTCGCGACCGTCTCCCGGAGCTTCTCGTAGACCGTCTCCTCCAGGTAGTCGAAGTCCGTCACGCCCACGAGGTACTGGAACGTGAACTGGCGGCGCGTGGACTCCGTGTACGGGTACACGTCGAACTCGACCGCCGCCGTCGCGTTCAGCACGCGCCGCTTGTTCTCGTACGTCGATTGCGCGACGAACGCCTTGCCGCCGGCAGACCAGTGCGGCGTGAGGCTCTTGATTCCCTGCGCGGTGACGTCGAAGCCGCGCCGGACGCTCGTGTAGGACGTGCCGTCGCTGTAGGTGTACTTGTCCTCGCTGTAGTTCTGGTATCCCGAAAAGCTCAGCTTCCACGCCTCGGTGACACGGCTCGCCGAGAACGACCCGCCGGCTTCCCGCTCCTTGCTGGCCGACTCGCTGTCGATCCGGCCGTTGAAGCGCGTCCGGAACACCCAGTGGTTCCAGGGGTCCGCGCCCGACCTCGACGCAGGCGGGCGGGCATCCGACTTCGGCGCCTCGTGCGTGACTTCCAGGGGGCCGGCAAGGCCGGCCCGGAGCTGGTACCTCACCAGTCCGAGCTTCAGCATGCGCACGAATCCGCGCCGCGCGAGCTCCTCGGTGTCGGTCGGCAGCGTGACGTAGAGCAGTTCGTCGTCCAGGCCGGCGAAGTCGCCCAGGCCGACGAACTTCATCGTGAACTCGCGGCCCCCGGCACCCGTGCCGAGCGACGTCACCAGGATGTGAACGTCGGCGGCCTCGCGGACGTTCACGTAGTCCACGTAGTTCAACTCGGTCTTGACGTAGTCCCAGTAGCAGGGCGTGTACTGCTGGCAGTCCAGGAAGATGCGGAGGGCTCCCGCTTCCGACGCGCGCATCGGGCCGGGCGCCGGAGCGGGTGCGGTCGCCGCCGCCGCCTCTGCCGGGACGACAGGCGTCCTGGTGTCGGCCGGTCCCTGCGCCCACGCGCCCGCGAGCGCGAGGTGGAGGAACAATCCGGCGGCCAGAACGGTCCGTAACATCAGCACCTCGCTCCAATCGCGGGTCGCGAGAGACACGCGGCCAGCGACAAGATCGTCATGGGAAGCGGAATCGCGAGTCACGAGCCGGAAGGGCCTTGCCGGACCGACGGCCGCGCCACTGTCGCGAACTGATCGATCATACACCGCTGCAAAGCTGCAAAGGGGTCGGGTCATATTCTGCACACAACCTTTCCTGTAATTCAGTTTTGTCGTTTGCAGAATAAGACCCGACCCCTTACGCTCTGGGCATGGCCCCGCAGTCACACCCCCGCCCGCCAGTCCCTGTCTGCCCGCAACGCCTCCCCGCGCGCCGTGACGCGACGCGCCGTCCCGCCGTGCGC
>CAZBIP010000211.1:0-4034 GCA_964491885.1 uncultured Vicinamibacterales bacterium | reverse complement strand
GCGCCGTCCCGCCGTGCGCTGGCTCGCTGCGCGCCGGCTTGCCGCGGCCCTCTACGCCACGCGTTGGCTGTCTGCCGCGGCCATCGCCGCCGCACCCGCCTTCGCGCCGGCGGCGGTCCTCGTCATGGCGCCCGTGGCGCTCTCCGCTGGACAGCCCACGGGCGAAGGTGGACAGCCCCCGAGCCAGGGCATGCAGCCCTCGCGTCAGGGCGGGCAGCCGGCAGCGCCCCTCGCCACGGTCGAGTTCCGCGCCGTGCTGGCAGACGGCACGCCGGTCCGCGACGTCGAGGCCGGGCACGTCACCCTCAAGGTGGACGGGCGCGAGCGCGCGCTCGTGTCGCTGACCCTCCTCGAGCCCGGCGCCGGCGAAAGCGTGACCGCGCGCACCGGCACGCCGCCGCCCTTCGCGACCAACGTCTCCGCCGGCAGCTTCCGCGACACGATGGTCCTCGTGGACGATGAGTCGATTCCGCCGGGAGCGGAGACCGGCCTGCAGGAAGCCGCGCGGCAGTTCGTGTCGAGCCTCGCCCCGCCCGACCGGGCCGGCGTCGTCACGATTCCCCGCGGCGGCGTGAACCTCGGCCCGACGGTCGATCGGCCGGCGTTCGCGAGCGCGATCGCGAAGGTCACGGGGTGGGCGAAGCGGGAGGAATCGGAGGTCGAGGCCGCCTGCCGGACCCGGACGATCCTGGGCTCGCTGAGCAACGTCTTTCGCGACGCCGCCGGCGGGCCTCCGATCACGATGCTCTTCTTCTCGGGAGGCCTGACGCCGCCGATGACCGACGGCGTGTCCAGGATGTCCACGCCCGCGGGATTGTGCGAGGTCCGCGCGCGGGATTACCGCGACCTCGAACTGGATCTCCTCGCCTCGCCCGTCACGATGTACGTCGTGCACGTGCCGGATCCCGCCACGCCAGGAGCGGCCTCGTCGTTCGGGCCGATCGCGGGGCTGGAGCACCTGGCCGGCGTGACCGGGAACCGCATGGTCCGCCTGGTGGGCGACAGGGCGGAAGCGATCTCGCAACTGGCCCGCGAGAATTCGGTGCGCTACCGTGCGGCGTTCACGCCGGACGAATCCGAGCGCGACGGCCAGACGCACCGCGTGAGCGTGCAGGTGAGCCGGCCCGGCGTCAACGTGATGGCGCGGCCGGGCGTGCTGATCCCGGCCTCGGAAGCCCGCGCGGCCAGGAAGGGCCCGTCGCCGAGAGATATGCTGCGCGTCCCGCGCGCGTTCCGCGACCTGCCGCTCCGGGCCGCCGCGTTCGCGTCGCGCGACGACTCGGCCGATCGCGTGCGCGTCGCCGTGATGTTCGAGCCGGACGGTTCCGCGGCGCCGATCGCGGCTGCCGCCATCGGGCTCTTCGACGAGAAGGGCAAACTGGTCGTGCAGGCGACCGCCGAGGGATCGGATCTGGCGCGCGCGCCCGCGCTCGTGGGCACGGTGGTGAAGCGCGGCACGTACCGGATGCGGGTGGCTGCCGCGACCAAGGCCGGCGCGGCGGGCACCGTGGACAGCGACGTCCGCTTCGACCTCTCGGGCGAGGGCGCCGTCACGCTCAGCTCGCTCGTCCTCGGCGTGATGGACGAGGGGAGGTTCACAGGGAGGCTGCAGTTCGCCGGCGAGCCGTCGGCCGTGGCTTACATCGAGATCTACGGCCGCTCGTCAGGCGCCGTCACGGCCGAACTCGAGCTGGCCGACACCGAGGACGGACCCGCCGGCGCGCGCGGGCCGATGATGGTCACGCGAGACGAGGCCGGCAACAGGCACGTCGCGATGGCCAGCATTCCCATCGGCTCGCTCCCGCCCGGCGACATCGTCGTCCGCGTGGTCGTGAGCGTGGACGGCGCCCCGGCGGGCCGCGCCGCGCGGACGCTGCGCAAGATCGGATAGGGGGCGCGAAAAGGTGACACTTTCCAATTCGAGTGGCCCTGCGGAATTGGAAAGTGTCACCGATTCGGAAAGTGTCACTTGTTCGCTTATCGCGCGTCGGCCAGCATCGCCTTGATCTTCGCGTCGAAGTTCGCGAAGGGCTGCGCGCCGACGATGAGGATGCCCTCCAGCCCATCGGGCGACGTCCGGCCGAGCACGAACGACGGCGTCCCCTCGATGTTGACCGACCGCGCGTCGTCCATGTCCTTCTGGATCGCCGCGTCGAACCTTGTGCTGGCCGCGCAGGCGTCGAACGCCTTCATGTCGAGGGCGAGCGACTGCGCCGTGGCCGTCACGAACGCGGGGCCGAGGCGGTTGTAGCCCGCGAGCAGGGCCTGCCGCATCTCCCAGAACTTGTTCTGCTCTCCCGCGCACCGCGAGGCGCGGGCGGCCTGCATCGCGTACGGGTGGAGGTCGAGGGGGAAGTCGCGCGTCACGAAGCGCACCTTGCCCGTGTCCACGTACTCCGCCTTGATCTGCCGATAGGCCGTCGTGAAGAACCGGTTGCAGAACTGGCACTGCAGGTCGGTGAACTCGACGAGCGTGAGCGGCGCGTCGGGGCTGCCGAGGGCATAGCCGCCCGCGTCCTTCAGTTTCACGCGCTGGTCCGGGGCCTGCCCGGGCGGCGGCGGCGCGATGCGCTCGAGCGCCTGGCGCATGGCGCGCAGCTCCTTCAGCATCTCGTCGGCCTGCTGCTGCGAGATGCCCTGCGCCTTGGCGTTGCAGGACACGCCGAACAACAGGGCGATCACGACGACCGCGACGGGGGCAAGGCGGCTTCTTGTCATGCAGACCATCTTATCCGACGCGGCCTGCACTTCCGGCCGGGCCGAGCCGAGAACACAGGGGAAGAAACGGAGAGCGCCCGTGAACTGTCCCGCCTGCGGATCGGCCATGCACTCGCCCTCGTTCGACCGGCTCTACGGCCGGCGCCTGACGCTCGACGTCTGCCGCCAGTGCCAGGGCATCTGGTTCGACGGGCAGGAGCTGCTGCAGATGACCCCCGGCGCCACGCTCCAGCTGCTGGCGGAGCTCGCCGAGGAGCGCGACGGGACGCGCCAGCCGTGGCACGACGCGCCCAGGTGCCCGAGGTGCGCGCGCCCGCTGGTCGAGACGCACGATCTCCAGCGGAACACGCGCTTCACGTACGCACGGTGCCCCGAAGGGCACGGGCGGTTCCTCACGTTCTACCAGTTCCTGCGGGCCAAGAACCTCGTCCGGCCGCCGAGCGCGGAGGAACTGGAGCGGCTGCGGGCGCACATCCAGCAGATCAACTGCGCCAACTGCGGCGCGCCGGTCAACGTGGAGCGCGACGCCGCGTGCGCCTTCTGCCATACGCCGCTCGCCATCATCGACCCCGCGCAGATCAGGAAGACCATGGCGGAACTGGCGGCGGTGGCCGAGGAGAAGAAGGGCGTGGACCCGACGCTCCCGGTATCGCTCGCGATGGAGCGCCTGCGCGCCGAGCGCGCGTTCGCGGACGATCCCGCGTCGCGCCGCCGGCCGTCCGCGCTGGACCTGCTCTTCGGCGACCTCTCCGACCCGGTGGCCGGCTTCGTGCGCCTCCTCTCGCGCCTCGGGAAGACCTGAGAGCGGCCAGGCCGCCGGCCAGCGCAGCCTCGAATTTGCGCCCAAACGCGCGCGAGTGGGTAGAAAAGCGGCAATTCTACCCACGAGCATGAAATCCCAGGCCGCTCCCTATTTGATGGACGTGGGAGCCGCCAGCGCCACCTTGAAGGGCGCCAGCGCCGTGCCGAGCGCGGCGGCCCTCGCGATGAGCGCGTTGGCCTCGGCGACGGCCTTCGGCACCTGGGCCTTCGAATCGGCGTATGCCTTCGCCGCCTGCCCGGTCACCGGCATCGTCGCCATCAGGCCGGTTTTCGCCTGGCCGATGATGGTCAGCAGGTTGACCGGCGGGAGAGCCGGCGTCGCTCCGGGCGCGGCCGTTAACTGGGCCGCGGCGGCCCCGCCACCGCCTCCGCGCCCGGCCGACGGGGCGAATCTCGGCGCGAACGCGGCCACGTCCTTCGCGAGCGCCTGCGCCGACGCCTTCACCTCGGCGGGCACGTCGGCCCGGCTCTCCAACTCCTTCACGATCTCGCCG
>CAZBIP010000210.1:1967-5887 GCA_964491885.1 uncultured Vicinamibacterales bacterium | reverse complement strand
TTCTGAAGCTCGCGCAGGCATCGCTCGCTGACGCCAGAGCCGGCGAGTCGTCCTCAGTGGCGAAGGTGCAGGGGCTCGAGAAGACCATCGCGGCACTCACCGAGGGCGATGCCGGGGCCGCCGACACGAAGGGACTCAAGAAGGCGCTGAAGGCGGCCGAGGCAGACGCCCGGGCGTCGAAGGAGGCGGTCGAGCAGGAGCGCGTCCTCGGCGAGAAGCTCGCGAAGTTGCGCCGGGGGCTCGCCGGCAAGCAGGAGTTGTTGAAGGCCGCCGCCGAAGAGGTGCAGTCGCTTCAGCGCGACGAGGCCGCCGAGGCCGCGCGCGTCAAGGAGCTCGAGATCCAGGTGCCCGAGGCGCTGCGGCCTCCCGGCGCCGTGGAGAAAGCCATCGAAGCGGCGCGTCGCAGGCTGGACTTGCTCGACGCCGCATTGGCCGAGGCTCGAGCGAAGGCCGACAAGGCGTCGCGCGGTCACGCGGCGGCGGTTGAGGCACTCGCCGCGGCGGCGGAACACGCGTCATCAGCCGAGAAGCGTGCTGCCGAGGCTGTTGAGAGCTTCGCGGCCAGGATCGCGGCTTCCGGCTTCGAGTCCGAGGAAGCCTATCGCGAGGCGAAGCTCGAGCTGCCGGCCATCAACGCGCTGGCCGCCGAGGTCGAGGGCTTCAAGACAGCGCTGGGCGCGGCGAAGGAGCGGGCGGCGCGTGCGGTGCAGGCCAGTCCGTCCACCGACGTTCCCGACGTGGCCGCGCTCGACGCCCGTGTGCAGGCGCTGGACGCCGACGTCGAGAAGTGGAGCCAGGAGCAGGGCGAATCTGCGGAGCGTCTCCGTCGTCTCGTGGCGGTGATTGAGGCGCTTGTCGCGCTTGCCGTCAGGCGCCAGCAGGCAGATGCCGACTTCGGCTGCGTGGCGCGCGTGTCCGAGGTCGTCAACGGCCAGAACGGGCGCGGTATCACGCTGCACCGTTACGTCCTCGGCGCGCTCCTGGACGATGTGCTCGTGGCCGCGTCGCAGAGGCTGCGGAGCATGACCGGCGGGCGGTTCGACCTCGAGCGCGAGCGGGAGCGTGAAGACGCCCGCCGCGCCGCCGGCCTGGACCTCGTGGCGCTGGACGGCTACACCGGCACCTCGCGCCCCGTGAACACGCTGTCGGGCGGCGAGGGGTTCATGGCCTCTCTGGCGCTCGCGCTCGGGCTGGCCGACGTCGTGCAGTCGTATGCCGCCGGCATCCGTCTCGAGACCATCTTTGTGGACGAGGGGTTCGGCACGCTCGACGAGGAGGCGATGGACAAGGCGCTCGAGACGCTGATGAAGCTCGGCGAGGGCGGGCGCCTGGTCGGCATCATCTCGCACGTGCCCGAGCTGCGCGGCCGCATCGACGCGCGGCTGGAGGTGCGGCCGACGGAGAAGGGGAGTGTGGCCGAGTTCGTAACCTAGGTGCGAAGGGTATGAAGCAGTTGCCGCGCAGGATCGACGCTTGGGCCCGGCCCCATCTGGAAACGTGGGCTCGGCTCTGGAGTTGCCGTCTGCTGGCCGCCGTCTCCTGCACCGTCAATCACCGCCTCTCCGCGTCGCTGGGCAGGTGCCGCCCGGCCGCGCGGACGATCGAACTGAACCCTCGCCTACTCGCACGCGGGTGGCGATTGCGCAGGGAAGTGCTTTGCCACGAAGCTGCGCACCTCGTCGTTAGGGAGTTGTACGGTCCTGCAGCGAAGCCGCACGGGGCAGAGTGGCGGAAGCTAATGACCCTCGCCGGGCTCAGCCCCAGGGTGGCCATCCCGGTACCGGCGCGAGATTCTGCAATTTCACCAAGTTCGCGAACCGACTCAGCCGGCAGGGCACGGGCGCCTCGTGGCCGTCGCTACGAGCACATATGTCCCGTCTGCCAGTTCACAAGAATGGCTCGCGCTCCCGTCGGCCGGTGGCGCTGTGCCTCCTGCGTTGATGCTGGCCTGGATGGCGTGTTGCTCATCACGCGGGTTCGAGAGGGAGTCCAAACGCGATGACCGAGCCGCGCTGCCCGTTCTGCGAAACGGACGCCTCGCGGGTCTTCTACCGCGGGAAACTCGTGACCGGCCTTTGGGATGCCTTCCCGGTGTCACCGGGCCATGCGCTGCTCGTGCCGAGGAGGCACGTGGCCGCCTGGTTCGATGCAACGAGGGAGGAGCAAGACGCGCTAATGCGAGCTGTCGACGTCGCGCGCAAGACGATCGACGAGTCGCACCAGCCCGATGGTTTCAACATCGGCGTCAATGTGGGCCTGGCGGCCGGACAAACGGTGTTCCACCTGCACGTCCACGTTATTCCGCGGTACGCCGGTGACGTGCCGAATCCGCGAGGTGGTGTTCGCCACGTGATCCCGGGAAAGGGAGACTACGGCGTGGCGGACGGGGATACGCTCGCCTGGTTCGGCGTTCCCCACCGCCGCCCACTCGTTCGCGGCCTCGAAGATCCCTTCCTGCCTCACTTGACCGGCCATCTCGCGCGTGCGACAGCGGTCGATATCGCCGTCGCGTTCACGATGCCCAAGGGCTTCGCGCAACTCGAACCCCATCTCCAGGACGTTCTCAGTCGGGGCGGACGCATACGGTACCTGACCGGGGACTACTTGGACGCGACAGAGCCGGCCGCGCTGCGCAGGCTGCTCGATCTCAAGTCGACCGCTTGGGGGCGCATCGAGAGCCGCGTCTTCCAGACTGGCGCTGGCACGACCTTCCACCCGAAGGCTTACATCGTCCGCTATGAGAGCGGTGACGGTGTCGCCTTTGCGGGCAGTTCGAATGTCAGCCAGTCTGCATTCGGCAACAACGCCGAATGGAACTACAGGGTGGTGTCCTCGACCGATGCCCATGCGTTCGACGACGTTGCGCAGGGGTTCGAGGAGCTGTTCTGCCACCCGGCGACATCAGCGCTGACCCACGATTGGATCGGTGACTACGAGCGGCGGCGAGAGCAGTACCCGTTCCGCGCGTCCGGAACTGAGGTTCCCGACGCGCGCGAACGCCCGTTCGCTGTGAATCCGCACCAGATCCAGACAGAGGCGCTCGCGGCACTTGAATCGACGCGCAAAGCGGGTAATCAGGCTGGACTAGTCGTGCTGGCGACCGGCCTTGGAAAGACCTGGCTGGCAGCCTTCGACAGCGACAGGCCGGAATTCCGGCGCGTGCTCTTCGTCGCCCACCGCGAAGAGATCCTCTCGCAGGCTATGCAGACGTTCAGGCGCATCCGATCCGATTCCAGTTTTGGCCACTACGCCGGGGAAGATCGGCAGCCCGACGCGGACATCCTGTTTGCGTCGATTCAGACCCTTGGTCGCATCCGACACCTCGAGCGGTTCAGCGCGAGTGCTTTCGACTACATCGTCGTCGATGAGTTCCACCACGCGGCCGCCCGTACTTACAGGCGGCTCATCGATCACTTCAGGCCCAAGTTCTTGCTCGGGCTCACGGCAACGCCGGAGCGCACGGATGGTGGCGACCTGCTGGCACTCTGTGGGGAGAATCTCGTTTACCGCTCCGACCTGCTGGAAGGGATTCGCCAGGAACTACTGTGCCCCTTCCATTACTTCGGCGTGCCCGACGAGGTGGACTACCGAAACATACCGTGGCGGAACAGCCGGTTCGACGAAGGCGAGTTGACCGCGGCGGTCGCCACGCGCTCGCGGGCCCAGAACGCTTTGGAGCAACTGCAGAGGCGCGGTGGCAAGCGGACCCTGGCGTTCTGCGCGTCGCAGCGGCACGCCGACTTCATGGCCGAGTTCCTCGCGGAACAGGGAGTGCGGGCGGTTGCGGTCCACAGCGGTCCGACCAGCGCACCTCGGGCGTTGTCGCTCGCGCAACTCCAGGCTGGCGATGTGGACGTGGTGTGCGCGGTGGACATGTTCAACGAGGGCGTCGATCTGCCGGCCCTCGACACCGTGATGAT
>CAZBIP010000210.1:0-1924 GCA_964491885.1 uncultured Vicinamibacterales bacterium | reverse complement strand
AGACAAGCCCTACCTGACCGTAATCGACTACATCGGGAACCATCGGACGTTCCTCCTCAAGCCGCAGACCCTACTGGGGCTGGGTCCGGGGAAAGCGGAGGTTCTAAACGCAATAAGCAGGCTTGAGGCAGGGCGGTTCGAACTCCCACCGGGCTGCGAGGTCACCTACGACGTGGAGGCGGTGAACATCCTGAGAGCGCTCATCGGGCCTGGCCCCGAGGTCGTGATGACGCGATATCGTGACTTTGAGGAACTTAACGGTGCTAGGCCTACCGCCGTGGAGATGTATCACGAGGGCTACAACCTACGAACCGTCAGAAAACAGCACGGTTCGTGGCTCCGCTTCGTCCAGCAGATGGGCGGGCTCGACGCCTCGCAGCAAGCGGCGTTGAATGAGGCAGGCGGCTTCCTCGATTCTCTCGAGACGACCGCCATGACCAAGAGCTACAAGATGCTGACGCTTCTGGCCATGCTCAATGCTGGGGCCTTTCCAGGGCGCATCGACATCGCTGAACTCGTCGCCGGCTTTCGTGCCCTCGCGAGCCGAAACGAACACCTCGCACGGGAGGCTGCTGGGGCCCTCGTCAGCGACGACGCGCTGCGTGCGGACCTCGAGAGGAATCCCATCTCCGCATGGACTGGCGGAGAGGGGACCGGAGGGATCAGGTACTTCACCTATGGCGACGGAGTCTTTGCCAGCACGGTCAAGGTGTCAGAGGTCGCGCAGGTGGGGCTGCAGGAACTGACTCGCGAGATCGCCGACTGGCGCCTCGCCGAGTACCTCAACCGACTCCGCGTTGCGGGGGAATTTCAGTGCAAAGTCAGCCACTCTGGCGGAAACCCGATCCTGTTCCTCCCGGACCGCGCTCAGGTCGGAGGGATCCCTGAGGGATGGACGGACATTCGGGCGGAGGGCAATCTGTACCAGGCGAACTTCGTGAAGGTCGCCGTCAACGTCGTCCGGAAGCCAAATTCGGACGCGAACGAGCTGCCGGGGCTGCTGCGTCGCTGGTTCGGTCCCGACGCGGGGCTGACGGGCACTGCGCACAAGGTCACCTTCAGACGGCAAGGAGACGCGTACGAACTGGGGCCGGTTGGCAGGCGTAATGCTCGTCTTGAGCTCTGGCGCTCGTATTCCCGTGAGGAGATCCCGGCGCTGTTCGGCCTGACGTTCAACCGTGGGGCATGGAATGCCGGGTTCGTCGTCCAGGCTGGGCATGTGTTCCTGCTCGTTTCGTTGAAGAAGACCGGGACCGGCGAGAACTTCCTCTACGAAGACCGATTCCTGGCGCCTGACCTCTTCCAATGGGAAAGCCAGAACCGTACCACGCAGGCGAGTATCCATGGACAGTTGATCAAGAACCACGCTGCGCGCGGAATCGCTGTGCACTTGTTCGTCCGCTCGGAGCGCAAGAGTCCCAGCGGCCGGTCAGCGCCTTTTGTCTATTGCGGTGATGTCGAGTTCGCCTCATGGGAAGGTGAGAGGCCCGTCACAGTCCGCTGGAAATTGGCGACCTCTGTGCCAGGGCGTTTGCGAGCGTTTCTTGGAATGGACGCCGCGAACTAGATGTGACGCAGAACCGCGAGCGTCGACCGGCAGGCAAGGAGCCTGCCTCGATGCTCCATGAGGTACCATCCCACCCAATGCCCACGATGTTCCCGACGCCGCTGCCCGCCGCGGTCGCCGCTGACGCGGGGCGCGAGGCGGAGCTGAAGGTCTACGACGCCCTCGGCGCGGCACTCGGCCCGGACCACTGCGTCTTCTACGGCGTCGCGTGGCTCTCCAGGTCGCCGGGCGCGGCCGCGCGTGACGGCGAGGTGGACTTCGTGGTGGCGCACCCGGAGCGGGGCGCGCTGCTGCTCGAGGTGAAGGGCGGCCGCATCGGGCGCGACCAGGTCACGGGCGAATGGCACAGCGTGGACC
>CAZBIP010000209.1:0-5895 GCA_964491885.1 uncultured Vicinamibacterales bacterium | reverse complement strand
TCGGCAGCGGGAAGACGATCGTCGAGTTCTTCTCGGCGGCGATTTCGGTCAGGGTCTGGAGGTAACGAAGCGTCATGGTCTCCGGCTGCGTCCCGATGATCTGCGCCGCCTGAGCGAGCTTTTCCGACGCTTCGAGTTCGCCTTCCGCGTGAATGATCTTGGCGCGCTTCTCCCGCTCCGCCTCCGCCTGACGGGCCATCGAGCGCTGCATGTTCTCCGGCAGATCGACGTGCTTCACCTCCACCGCTGACACCTTGATGCCCCACACGTCGGTGTGCTGGTCGAGGATCTGCTGCAGCTGCGCGTTCAGCCGGTCGCGCTCCGACAGCAGGTCGTCCAGCACCACCTGTCCCAGCACGCTCCGCAGCGTCGTCTGGGCGAGCTGCGACGTGGCGTAGTGGTAGTTCTCCACCTGCACGATGGCGTTCTGCGGGTGGACGACTCGGTAATAGACGACGGCATTGACCTTCACCGAGACGTTGTCGCGCGTAATGACGTCTTGCGGCGGGACGTCCATGACCACCGTCCGCAGGCCGACCCGCACCATGCGGTCGATGGGCGCGAAGACGAGGATGACGCCCGGGCCCTTGGGCTGAGGCAGCAGCTTGCCCAGCCGGAAGATCACGCCGCGCTCGTACTCGGCGAGGATCTTGATCGATCCGGCGATGTACACGATGACGATGACGGCGAAGAGCAGGAGCGGATTGGGCATCATGATGCAGGTTCCCCCTGGGACGGGCGGCGCCGGACGGACAGCACGAGGCCGTCGATGCCGCTGACGAGGACGGTGTCTCCCGCGCCGACGGCCTCGTCGGCCCGCGCGGTCCAGATCTCGCCGTGCGCCGACACACGGCCCTCGCCGCCCGCCGCGATGGCGGTCAGCGCCTTGCCGGTCTCCCCCAGCATGCCCGACGCTCCGGTCACGGACGGCCGGCGCTGGGCGATCACGGCGAGGCGCACCAGGAAGAGCACGATGGCCGAGAGCGCCGCGACGATGGGGATGATGAGGCCGAGGCTCACGCGCAGCTCCGGCGTCGGCGCGTCGATGAGGATCATCGAGCCGAGCAGCAGGCTGACGACGCCCCCGACGCCGAGCAGGCCGAAGCTCGCGACTTTGACCTCGAGCACCAGCAGCGCGAGGCCGAAGAGGATCAGCAGGACGCCGGCGTAGTTCACGGGCAGCACCTGGAAGGTGAAGAACGCGAGCAGCAGGCAGATGCCGCCGACGACGCCGGGCAGCACTGCGCCCGGCGACCACAGTTCGATCGTGAGCCCGAGGATGCCGAGGCTCAGCAGGATGTAGGCGATGTTCGGGTGCGCCAGCGCGCTCAACACGCGCTGGCGGAGCGACATCTCCGTCGACACGATCCGCGCGTTCGCGGTCCGCAGCGTCTCGGCCCGCCCGTCGAACCGGCGGATCTCCCGCCCGTCGAGCTGCGCCAGCAGGCCGGTGATGTCGGCGGCCACGAAGTCGATGAGCGGGGGCGAGGCCTGCAGCGCCTCGGCCTCGGTGAAGGCCCGGCTTTCCCGCACGGCCTCCTCCGCCAGTTCCACGTTGCGCTGCCGGCCGGCGGCCAGCGTGCGGGCGTAGGCGGCCACGTCGGACGCCGCCTTCTTGGACGTGGTCTCGTCCATCTTCTCGCCCTGGCCCGACACCGGGTGCGCGGCGCCGATGTGCGTGCCCGGCGCCATGGCCGCCACGTCGGCCGCGATGGTGATCAGGAAGCCGGCGGACGCGGCACGGGCCCCGGACGGCGCCACGTAGACGGCGATAGGCGTCTTGGAGGCGAGCATGCGCGTCACGATGGTGCGCGTGGAATCGACGAGGCCGCCCGGCGTCTCGAGGACGAACACGAGCAGCGCCGCGTGTTCCGCGTCGGCGCGGTCGATCGTCTCGACCATGAACTCGGCCGACACGGGATGGACCAGGGCGTTGACGCCGGCGACGTACACGAGGGGGGCGGGTTCGTCGGCGCGCCCCGCCCCGGCCGCCGCCAGGCAGAGCGCCAGCACGACAGAGACGGTGAGGCGGGCGCGGGACGGCGAGCGGCCCCGGGTCCGAGCGTCGGCGCAGCCTCTCATCGCGTGGCCCTCCTCGCCCGCACCAACAGGCGCAGGTTGATTATACCGGAGCGGCCGAGGGCGCGCGGACCCGTTCGAGAAGCGCCTTCGCGTGGACGGACCCGGGATCGAGCGCGAGCGCGCGCTCCGCCTCGGCGCGGCAGGCGTCCGTGTCGCGCGCTTCGAGGTAGGCCTCGGCGAGGGTGAGGCGCGCCGCAGCCGTGTCCTCGCTCCAGATCGAGACCTTCAGCGCGTCGATCGCCTCGCGCAGCCGGCCGGTCCGCAGGTACGCCCGGCCGAGCAGCAGGTGCGCCTCCGAGTCGTAGGGCGAGAGGTAGAGCGCGCGCCGCAGGTCCGACTCGGCTTCACGGTCGTTCTCTCGCTCGAACGCGCGGCGGCCGCGCTCGAGGTAGAACGAGGCGAGGTCCCGTCGCTCCAGGCTGCCCGCCGACGCGATCGCCGCGTCGATGCGCCTCGACCGGAGCGGAGCCATCGAATCCTTCAGCCGCTCGAACCCCGCGGGAGGCCGCGGCGGCCAGGCCCCCTGCAGATCGATCCCCTCGAAGGCCGACGAGAGCCGCTGGGCCAGCGCCAACTCGCGCGCGGCTTCGGCCGTCTGCCCGGACGCGTGCAGCGCCTTCGCCAGCATCGCGTGGGCCGCACCGTCGGTCGGGGCGAGCCTGACGGCCTCGCGCAGCCAGAACCCGGCGCCCTGGGCGTTGCCCTCGAGCCAGTAGGCATAGCCGAGATTGAAGAGGTAATCGGCGTCGAGCGGGTCCAGCGTGCGGGCCTGGTCGAAGTACCACGCCGCGCTGCCCGAGCCCGGAGGGAGCGACGGCGCGCGCAGCCGCACGACACCCAGGTTGTTGAGGGCCGGGGCCGAGGGAGACTGCGCCTGCAGGGCCGCCAGCACGCGGTAGGCCGCCGCGTGGTCGCCGAGCGCGACGTGCGCCAGCGCCGCGAGCAGCCTGGCGTCCCTCGCCTGGGGCGAGGTGTCGGAGACGGGCTCCAGCGCGGCGAGCGCCAGCCGGTATTCGCCGGCCGCCGCGCGGGACTGCGCCAGCGCGATCCGCGCGGCCGGGAAGTCGGCGTGGAGTTCGATGGCCTTGGACAGGAACGCCGCCTGGGCGGCCTGCGCTTCGGCCACGAGCCCCTTGACGTACTGCTCGAACGCCGCGAGCGGGACGCCGAGCGCGGGGCGTCCCGGGTCCTCGCCGATCGGGGCCGGCACCGCTCCCCCCGCCAGAAGCCGGCCGCTCAACTCCCGGTGGAGCGCGGCTATCTGCGCGAGCGGGCCGCGGGCCTCCTCCTCGGCACCCATCCGCCCGGAATCGAGGTGGATGCGCCGCGCGCGCAGCACGAGGACATCCGTATCCACCGTCAGCGATCCCGTGACCACGTCGTCGGCACCGAGCAATTCACCGATCCGGATGACCGTCGCCCGGCTCAGGGCCGCAAGCGGCGGGACCTGGAGCCGGTCGAAGGCGCGCCGCCGCTCCTCCCTCGTCAGCGCGTCCACGCCGGCATCGCGGAACTCCTCGGTCAGGAGGATCGACGCGCCCTCGGAGAGCCACGCCAGCGCCGGCTGCCGCGACGCATTCTCGAAAGGCATGACGAGCACGCGACCGACCGATGCGGCCGCGGGGGCCCCGGACCCGGTTGCCGCCGGGGCTCCCTGCCGCGCGGCCAGGCCGGTTGGCGCGACCGCGGCGGCAAGCGCGAGCAGGGCCGCGACAGCCGCCCCGCCGCCGGCGGCCCGAGGCCCGTCCGCCCGCGTCACCGTCAGGACGCAGTCCGCACGGCCGCTCCCCCCGCAGGCGACGATCCGGACGGACGCGCCCGCCTCCGCGAGTTCGAGGCACGTCTCGACGACGGCCGCGTAGAAGCCGCAGAGCGGGTCCGGAACCGCGTCCCGCACGCGGCAGAAGAGCGAAGGCGCGATGGTGACGGTGCCGACGCCCCGGTGCCACCGCACGCGCACGCGGCTCTGCCCCCACGTGGCCCGCACGATCCGCCGGGCGAGGCGGAGCGCGGCGCGCGCGCGGAGCGCCCGCGGCAGCACACGAACCCCCCAGCGCTCCAGCGGCGTCAACCCGTCGTACACCCACCGCGCCGCCAGCGAGCCCGCGCGCCGCATGACCGGGTCGTACTGCCCGTTCTCCTGGCGCAGGAAGCTGAAGACCGCCCGGACGCCGGACACGTACACGTGCTTCGCGCGAAAGCCTCGTGGCGTCAGCCAGGATTCGTAGAAACCGGTCCGATGCGGAAGCGCTTCCGAAATCGCCTGATAGAGACTCGTCGCGAGGAATGGTGCGATTACCGCCGTACCCATTTTTCTGCTAACTTACTGTATTTCCGCGTGGAGCCGCGCATCCAGCCATGGTAACCGCAGCGATCCTCGCCGGCGGCCAGGCCCGCCGGCTGGGCGGGCAGGACAAGAGCCGATTCGTCGTCGGCGGGCGCACGATCCTCGAGCGCGAGCTCGACGCCCTGCGGCCCCTCGGCTCGCGCGTCGTCATCGTCGCCGACGAGCCGGCTCGGTTCGCCGGCACCGGCCTGCCTGTCGTCGCGGACTTGCGGCCCGGATGCGGCAGCCTCGGGGGCATCTACACCGCCCTGACACTCGCCGACGGACCCGTGCTCGTGCTCGCGTGCGACATGCCGTTCGTCTCGGCGGCCTTCCTGGCCCGGGTGACCGAGGCCGGGCGCGAGGCCGACGTCGCCATCCCGAGGACCGCCGACGGCTACCACCCGCTCTGCGCCAGCTACGCCCCTTCCTGCGCCGCGGCGATCCGGGCACGGCTCGACTCGGGCGCGCTCAAGGCCACCGGATTCCTCCCGGACGTCCGCGTGCGCGAGATCGGCCCCGGGGAGATCGCGCCGTTCGACCCGGACGGACTGCTGCTGCTCAACGTCAACACGCCGGCGGACCTGGCCATGGCCCAGGACGCCGCGCGCCGCCGAGGCGCGACGCCAGAGCGCGCCCCATCGTAGATGCGGGCCGAAGTCGAGTCAACGGAGACCGGAAGCACACACCATGATCCTTGCCGCCCACGAAGACCTCCGCCGCCGCGTCACGGCCGCCGTCGCTGAACTGACCGGCCTGAGCCCCGCCGAACTGCCGCCGGTGCCGATCTCGATGCCGCCCAACCGGGGCCTCGGCGACCTCGCGGTGACCGTCGCCTTCGAGATGGCGAAGCGGCTGAGAAAGGCGCCTCGCCTGATCGGCCAGGAGCTCGCCGCACGCCTGGGCCAGCCGCCCGGCGTCGCCCGCCTGGAGTGCGCGGCGAACGGCTACCTCAACGTCTTCTTCGACCGCCCCGCGTTCCTGGCCAGCCGCCTCGCCAACCGGGTGGAGGCCGGGGGCGACGCGCCGAGGGACAAGGTCATCGTCGAACACACGGCCATCAACCCGAACAAGGCGGCCCACATCGGGCACCTCCGGAACTGCGCCCTCGGCGACACCCTGGTGCGATCCCTGCGCTTCCTCGGCCACCCGGTCGAGATCCAGAACTACATCGACGACACGGGCGTCCAGGTCGCGGACGTGGTGGTCGGGTTCCGCCATCTCGAGGGCCAGACCTCGGCCGACGTCCAGGCGATCGCGGCCCGCCCGCGCTTCGATTACCACTGCTGGGATCTCTACGCGCGCGTGACGGGCTGGTACGAGGCCGACAAGGAACGCCTGGCCGTCCGGGCCGCCACGCTGCACGAGATCGAGCGCGGCGAGGGCGAATCGGCAGCCATCGGCCGCCTCGTCGCGGATCGCATCGTCCGCTGCCACCTGAAGACCATGGCGCGGCTCAACGTGCAGTACGACCTGCTGACATGGGA
>CAZBIP010000208.1:0-5959 GCA_964491885.1 uncultured Vicinamibacterales bacterium | reverse complement strand
CAGTAGCGGCCGACGCCCTCGAACACGCCCGACGACAGGGGCAGCCACAGGTTGACGGCCATGTGGACGACGTACGGCGCGCCGACGAGACGGCCGACGAACGGCAGCGAGAGGATGAAGACCAGCCCGGTCACGCCGTTCAGCACGTCGTAGGGCGCCTGCGGGTTCGTCGTGAGGTACTCGTAGGGCCGGGTGGCCAGTTCCCGCACGAGGTCCACGACCGGCTTCGCCGCCGACCCCGCGATCGTGTAGTTCCAGCGCAGGATGCTGTGGCTCCATTCCAGGTACGAGCCGCTCAGCGTGTCGACGTACACCGAGTACAGCACGATGCCGAGGGGGACCAGCGCGACGGCGACGAGCGCGTTCCGCCTGGCGGCGGGGTCCGTTCCTGCCGCCCTCCAGCCGAGCAGGGCCAGCGCCGGCAGCGCGAGGATCCCGTTCACGCGCGTCGCGCCGGCCAGGGCGCCCGCCGCGGCGCCGAGCCACCAGCGTTTCGTCCGGAACCCGTAGAACGCCGTCACGGTGAACAGGAGGAACAGCGCCTCGGAGTAGACGACCCCGTAGAAGAACGCGAACGGGAACACGCTCGCGAAGATCACCGCGCGCTCGGCCGCGGCGCGCGACATGTACGTCCTGGCGAGCCGGTAGAGCACGACCATCGCCACGACGAAGGAGGCCCAGGAGATCAGCACGCCGGCCAGGTAGAGGTTCTGCCGGCCGCCGCCGAGCGCCAGGCCGAGGTAACGCATCAGCAACGGATAGACCGGGAAGAACGCGAGGTTGCTGCGCCCGCCCTCCACGAAGTCGTACCCGTAGCGGGCGATGCCGAAGTACCAGCCCGAGTCGTACCGCGCGAAGGTGTCCCACAGCAGGTGCGTCCGCTCGCCGACGGTGAACTGCTGCCGCTGGGCCAGCGGGAACAGCACGTTCGACAGGAACGCCAGGACCGCCGTGACGACGCGGACGCCCAGCGCGAAGAGCACGATGCGGAACGTCGCGCTGCGGGCAGCGGCCCGGATCGCCGCACCCCAGGCCTCACCCGCGCGGGCGAGCGTCACCCGGACCGATTCGAGAGGCCGACGATCGGGGCTCGGCATGGCAGGCGGGCTGGATTGTAACCCAACAGGGACTCGGGGTTCGCCCGCCTCCGCCCTGCCCGCCTCCGCCCTGGTCCGGTGGGGTGCGTTCCTCCCGGGGCTACGGCGCGGCAATCCCGGCCGGGCATTTCACAGGCCGGGCTTGGGCCAGTCACCGTCGCAGCGGTGGGGACAACACGCTTCTGTCTTCTGGGTCCTGATGTACAGTTGTCTCGGCGCGGCGCGGGAGGGCGCGGGATGGCCAACGACTTCTACAAGTGGTTCTCTGAGCGCCGTCTGACCCGCCTCGGCGGGGCCCGTCGCCAGCGGATCGAGCGCGGCCGGCTGGCGCTGCTCGCGCGCCACGCGCAGGCGCCAGGGGACCTCGTCGAAATCGGCCCCGGGACAGGCAGCCTGCTGGAGCCGCTGACGGGGGCCGGCTGGCGCTACCGGGCCGTCGAGGCCAGCCCCGCGCTGGCGGCGAGCCTCAGGGCGCGCGGAGCGGACGTCATCGAGGCCTGGGCGCCTCCCTTCCCGCTCGCCGACGCCGCCTGCGACGTGGTGTACGCCGACCAGGTCCTCGAGCACATGAACGGCATCGACGGGGCCCGCGCGTTCGCGTCCGAAGCGTTCCGCGTGCTGCGCCCGGACGGCGTCGCCTTCATCGTGGTGCCGGATTACCTGAAGGAGCGGACGTTCTTCTGGGACGTCGACTACACCCACAACTTCGTCACCACGGAGCGCCGCGTGCGGCAACTGCTCGGGGACCACGGCTTCGCGGTCGAGCGCGTCGTGCGGAGCATCGGCGCGAGCACGGGCGTCGGCCGCGACCTGCTGGCCGCCCTCGCCATGCTGGCGAACGTGCCGGGCCTGAACGCCCTCTCCCGCTGGACGGGCACGGAGGACGCGCTCTTCCGCGTCCGCAAGAACTTCTTCGAGACGCTCACGTTCGTCGCGCGCAAGCCGGCCCCGTCGCGATGAAGATCCTGAACTCGATCTGGGCGCGGCTCGCCGTCACCGCCGCCATCCTCGCCTACCTGCTGAGGGGCATCGACGTCGGCGCGTCGGTGCGGGCCATGCTGCACGTCCACCCGGCATGGTTCCTGCTGACGCTCCTGCTGGTGGCAGTCGATCGCGTGGCCATGGCGTACCGCTGGCTGCTGCTGCTGCGCGCGGCGGAGGTGGACATCCCGGCCCGGAGCGCCCTGCGCATCTTCCTCACCAGTTCGTTCGTGGGCAGCTTCCTCCCGGCGGGACTCGGCGCCGACGCGGCCCGGGCCTACGCGATCGCGTCGCGCACGGCCCGCGGCAGCCAGGCGGTGGCGTCGGTCGGCGTCGACCGGGTGCTCGGCCTCGTGGCGATCGTGCTCCTCGGCGTCGCGGGACTCGCGGGATGGGCGCCGCATGTCCCGGCCGGATTGCGCGCACAGCTGTACCTGGCTGCCGCCGCGGCCGCCCTGGCGTCCGCCGCCGTCTTCTGGGTGGACCGCCTGACGGCGGTGCTGGTGTCCGAGCGGCTGCGCCGGTCCAAGCTGGGCTGGCGGGTCTGGCGCCTCGGAGAAGCCGTCGGTGCGTACCGGGCGCACCCGGGGGTGCTCGGGCGCGTGCTGGCCCTCTCGCTGGCGGTGCAACTCGTGCGCATCCTCCAGGCGTACGGTCTTGGCCGGGGACTCGGCATCGGCGTCGGCTTCGACTACTACCTCGTGTTCATGCCCGTCGCGATGCTCGTCCTGCTCCTGCCGGTGTCGATCAGCGGCTTCGGCCTTCCGCAGGCCGCCATCGTCTGGCTGCTGCGGCCGGTCGGCGTGCCGGACGAGCAGGCGTTCGCGCTCTCGACCCTCATCGTCGTCATCGGCCTGCTGGGCAACCTGCCGGGAGCGCTCCTTTACGTCGCTCGAAAGAAGCCGGTAACATAGCCGGAAGATGGCCCAGACCTACGCCCTGAAGTACTTGACGAAGGCCGCGCTGAGCGCGCCGCGCGATCTCCTCAACAGCTACCTCGCGGCCAGCCGGCCCATTCACCCGACGGTCCTGGTGTTCAACTGCACCTGGGTGTGCGACGCCCGGTGCGAGATGTGCAGCAACTGGAAGCGCGGCAACCGGAAGCTCGACATGACGTTCGAGCAGATCGACCGCGTGTTCCAATCGGACTTCTGGCGGAACATCGAGAACGCGAGCATCTCGGGCGGCGAGCCGACGACGCGGAACGACCTCGTCGAGATGTGCGAGCTGCTGATCGATCGCCTCCCGCGGCTGCGGAAGTTCGGCCTCAACACGACCGGACTGACGCCGCACCGCGCGATCCCGATGATCGAGAAGATCGCCGCGGCGTGCGAGCGCAAGGGCGTCATCTTCGCCATGCGGGTGTCGATCGACGGCGTCGGCGAGATGCACAACCTCGTCCGCAACGTGAAGCACGGCTTCGACAAGGCGTACGAGACGATCCAGGCCGTGCGCGAGATGCAGTCGCGCCACCGGTTCAACTACGGCGTGTCCACGACGATCTTCTCGATGAACCTGGAGGACGCCGAGAACATCCTCGCCTGGGCGCGCCGCGAGAAGCTGGACATCGTCTTCAACATGATCCGCTTCACGGAGCAGGCGCTCGGCAACGCGCAGCTGGCGGGCGCCCACAAGCCCATCGGCGAGGCGGAGGAGCGGATGCGCCAGTTCTTCCTGGATCGGGTCCGGATGGACCCGCTGATGGACGGGCAGAACTACATCTACATGCACTACGCGGACATGATCGCCAACGGGTACCAGCGGATCGCGCCGTGCCCGTTCCAGACGCAGGGGATCATGCTGAACCCCGACGGGGCGCTCCACTTCTGCGAGAACAGCCAGTCCGTCGGCAACTGCCTGGAGACCGACCCCGGCGAGCTGTACTTCCGGGCCGGGAGCCAGGCGCACCGGGACGAGATCCGGGACAAGGTCTGCCCCACCTGCCTCAGCCCGTGCCAGATGAACGTCGCGGCCGTGAAGCAGGTCGTGCCGTACGTGAAGTTCCTCGCCCGCGCGACGGCCGAGAAGCGCCGGGCCTCGCGCGGCCGCTGATCCTGCGGGGCCCGCGCCGCGCGAGCCCGTACGTGCGAAGGGCCGGGCCGCCCGTTCCACGGGCAGCCCGGCCCTTCCTGTCCTGACCGGATTGGCGCCGCTACTCGCCGGGCCCGTCGAGCCCCAGGGCGGCCGCCATGTTCTGCGCGGGCCACTGCTGGCCCTGCGACACGTAGAAGTACCGGACCGTGATGCCCGGCACGGTGGCATCCAGCACGCCGCCGCGGGGGACGGGCACGCCGATGTGCACGACGTGCGGACTGGGCCGGTACGTGCCCGAGTAGCTGAACGTGTGGTCCACGACCTTGGGCCCGGTCGCGCTGCCCTCGCGCACCGTGAGACTGACCAGCCCGCCGCCCCAGGACACGTGGAAGACGTAGAGCTTGGACGGCAGAAGCGTGCTCGTCGGGAGCAGCCGGATGGAATCGTAGAAGACCTCGGGGTTGCCGGTGATGATCCGCATCCGGAACTTGCCGACGTCCACGTGGTCGTCGCCTCGCTTCTCGACGTTGAACCGGAACGGATTGTCCGTGATGTCGGTGTAGCCCTGCTGCATGCTGACGATCTTGGTCTTGCCTCCGCTCGAATCGGAGTCCAGCCCCTCGACGGCGAAATCCATGGTGCCTGACGTCAGCGTGCTCTTGAGCGCGTAGGTGACGTGGGACTCGAAGCTCGGCAGGAACACCCCCTTGCCGGGCACGAGTTGGGCGCCGCCAACCAGCGTGCCGATGGTCTTGCCGTCGGTCAGGTTGTCCCACAGCTCCGTTGCGTTCTGGTAGGACGGGAGCGCTCCGGCCGACTTGGGCGTGGTGAAGGTCCAGTAGCTCGACCACGGACCGTACGCCGAGCCCATCTCGGCGCGGGCATGCCAGCGATACGTGGTGTCGGCCTCCAGCAGGTCGGCAGGCACCCGGGACCCGGTCAGCGCAGCCCCGGCGCCGGTCACCACGTTCCGCACGGCCACGCCGGCGGTGGTCTCGACGACGAACCGGTACTGCAGCGTGCTGACGAGCGAGACGTCGCCCAGATACTTCAGCGTGGCGTTCGCCACGACGAGATTCGGCGTCAGCGTGTCGATCGTGGTCCCGTTCGCGGGGAGCTGCGGCGCCGGGGCAGTGGCCTTCAGCGTCGAGCCGTCGGCGGCCGCGTCCACCGACGCGGCGTCGATCGTCGGGCCCGCGACGGACGTGGAAACCGGCTTCGTCGCTTCGTCGCCGCAGGCGATGGCCAGCGCGGCCACGGCGGCCATGCCGAAGAGCAGGAACTTGTGCTGCATGCAGACACTCCGAAACTGTAAGGAGGACGGCCCGGGCTGGCTGCCCAATCTCGGCATGATACCCCAGACCTCCCCATCCCCGAAACCACCGGGCGTGCCGTCGGCGGATGATCGGCGAGGGCCGCGCGCCTCGCGGCGTGGAAGACCCGGCGGAGTGTTATCGTGTCGGCATGGCGATACCCGCGTCCCGTTTCTCATCGGCGTTTCGCTTCGCCCTCGCGTCCGCCGCGGCGCTCGGACTTTGGGCCGGGCTCGCCCTGCACGCGCAGTCGGCGCCGGCTGCCGCGCCCGACCGCCAGGCCGGGTCGGCCGAGCCCGCCCCGCCGCGGTTCCGGGTCGAGCACGCCGCCCGCGCGGTCGCCCCGGGCGAAGCCGTCTTGCTCACGGTCACGGCGGCGGAACCGCTCGCCGGGCTCGAGGCCACCGTCTTCGGGCGCACCTTTCCCGGCTATCGGGGCGGGGAGCCGCGGACGTGGCATGTCCTCCTGGGCCTCGACCTCGAGACGCGGCCCGGACGCGCCCGCGTGGCGATTGAAGCCCGGCCGGTTGCGGG
>CAZBIP010000207.1:0-5965 GCA_964491885.1 uncultured Vicinamibacterales bacterium | reverse complement strand
GCCACGGCGGCCACCTGGACGGCCCACGCCGCGAGATTGCCGAGCGACGCCTCCAGCATGTCAGGCCTCCTCGATGTGCCGCGCCAGCTCTTCGAGTTCCTTCTTACTTAGACGCCGATCTTCGACAAGATGCACCAACAGCGGGTGCGCCGCGCCGTCGAACATCCGGTCCACGAACTCGCGGACCATCGACCGGACCACGGCGGCCTCCGGCACGGCCGGCCGGTAGACGTGAGCCCGGTCGTCCTGGCGCCGCTTCAGGTGCCCCTTCCCTTCCAGCACCTTCATCATCGTCAGGACGGTGGTGTAGGCGATCTTGCGGCGCTCGAGCAGGTCCTCGTAGACGTCGCGCACGGTGGCCTCGCCCAGCTGCCAGACCACCTTCATGATCTCGAGTTCCTGAGGCGTGAGGGTGGAGGGTTTGCGTTTCATGTCTACTAATAACTTAGTAGTTAGTAAACAGGACGTCAAGAGGGAAGAAACGGCGAAGCGCCGGGCCTCGTGATACGCTCTCGGCGTCGGCCGCCGCCGGCTTCGCCGGCCGCCCGGCCGGCCCGCCCTCCGCCGAGGTGACCCGATGCGCCTGAGCCCGAATCGTCGCGCCCGTCCCGCCGGCCCCGCCGCCGCGATCGTGCTGATTTTCCTGGCGGCCGCCGGCGCCGCCGCGCAGCCCGCCGCCCAGCCCGCAGCCCAACCCGGTTCCCCGCTCGCGGGTGCGCCCGCTCGTCCCGACGGCGCCAGGCTGCTCGCGGCCATGCACGGGGTGTCGAGCCACACGATCCTCGATTGGGTGAAGCGGCTGGCATCGGACCAGTACGAGGGGCGGCTCACCGGAACCGCGTCCTACGACGCCGCGGCCGAGTGGGTTGCCGGACTGCTGAAGTCGTGGGGCTACAAACCGGCGGGCGACGCGGGCACCTTCTTCCAGAAGTTCCCCAACGCCTACACCCTGGTCCGGCCGGGGTCCGAGCTCCTGCTCCACGTGCCGCTCGCCGGCGGCGGCGAGGTGCAGAAGCGCTACGTTCTCGAGCAGGAGTACTACCCGGGCTCGACCTCCGATTCCCTCTCCGCGAAGGCGGACGTCGTCTACGTCGGCTACGGGATCACCGCGCCCGAACTGGGCTACGACGACTATGCGGGCGTCGACGTGCGGGGGAAGTTCGTCGTCATGGAGCCCGAGGTGCCGGTCCCGACGGAGCCGGACGCGGAGCGTTTCACGCGCTGGCGGCCGTACTCGTTCCACGACTACAAGATGAAGAATGCCGCCGCGCACGGCGCGATCGGCATCGTCTACGACTACTTCATCGCCAATCCCAACGCCGCCTACGTCGAGGGCCTCCAGTGGGTCGCGGTCGGCCGCGCGGTCATGGATGACCTCTTCGCCGGCACGGGCCGCCCGCACGCCGACGCCGTCGCGCAGATCCGCAGGACGCTCGCCCCCGCGTCCATGCCCCTCGGCAAGACGATGACGATGAAGAACGTGACGGAGCATCATGCGGAGGGGATCGGATCGAACGTGATCGCGTGGTTGGAGGGGACGGACCCGGTGCTGAAGCAGGAGGCCGTGATCGTCGGCGCGCACCTGGATCACCTCGGGCTGAACCCCGACCTGATGCCCGGCGCGCACGACAACGCGTCCGGCGTCGGCGTCGCGCTCGCGGCGGCCGAGGCGCTCGCGACGTCGGGTGTGCCGCTGAAGCGGTCCGTCATCGTCATCCTGTTCGGGGCAGAAGAGCAGGGCGTGAAGGGCTCCGAGTACTACGTCGCCCATCCGTTCGTGCCGCATGCGAGGGTCAGCGCCTTCGTGAACCTCGAGAGCGTCGGCCGGGGCGAGCGCATCGGCGTGGGCTCGGGCCGGAATTATCCGAAGATCTACGATGTGATGGAGCGGGTGAACGCGGAGTACGTCCACCGCCCGATGAGCGCCAGCTTCAACCCGAACCTGGCGCGGCCGCGGCAGGACGCGGCGCACTTCCTGTGGGCGAAGGTGCCCACCGTGTCGATCGGCACGTCGGGCGCGCCGCCGCTCCCGTATCCGACCTATCACACGACGCGCGACCGGTGGGAGATCCTGACGCCGGAGATCATGGAAGACCTCGCGCGGATCGTGTTCCTCTCGCTCGTCCAGATCGCGAACCAGTGACCCAGGAGGCTGCCCCCATGCCGCCCGCCATCGAACGCCGCGCCTCCCTCGTCCGCCGCGTGCCGAGCCTCTTCCTGGCGCACGGCTCGCCCATGTCGGTGCTCGACAAGGACTACACCCGCGCGCTGCGGGCCTTCGCCTCGAAGCAGGTCCGCCTGAGAGCGATCGTCGTGCTGTCCGCGCACTGGCAGGTGACCGGGCCGCTGCGCGTCTCGAGCAGTCCGAAGCCCGAGCTGATCTACGACTTCGCCGGGTTCCCCGGCTGGCTGTACGAGATTGCGTACCCCTGCCCCGGCGACCGGGCCGTGGCGCAGATGACCGCCGTGCTGCTCGAGCGTGCCGGTTTTGAGGTGCGGCTCGACCCCGGCCGCGGCCTCGACCACGGTGTCTGGGTGCCGCTGAGCGTGGCGTTCCCGGAGGCGACGATCCCGGTGGTCCAGGTGTCGCTGCCGTCGCCCTCCACGCCCGACATGCTGCTGACGATGGGCCGCGCGCTGGCGCCGCTGCGGACGGAGCGCGTGCTCCTCATCGGGACCGGGGGCATCGTGCACAACCTCGCGCGCGCCCTGATGGACGAGAGCGGGACCGACGCCGAGCCGTGGGCCGGCGAGTTCGATGGATGGGTGCGGGAACGCGTGGGCGCGCTCGACACGGAGGCGCTGGCGGCCTACCGGCGCCTCGCGCCCCATGCCGCCGAAGCGGCGCCGACGTCGGAGCATTTCGATCCGCTGCTCGTCACGATGGGGACCGTGCTGCCGGGCGACGTCGTGTACGACATCTACGCGGGCTTCCGCTACGGATCGCTGTCGATGCGCTCGTTCGCCGTCACCGGCCGCCGCCGCGAAGATCGCGGATTCTGAAAAGGGGCCTGGCCCCTTTTCGCAGGAATTGCGATCGGCGGCACGGGACGTGCGCGGCAGGCCCCGGCAGGCCCCGGCCAGTTGCAGCGGCACGGCGGTTCGGGTAGCATCTGAGGGTTCGAGTCCCCGCTCTGGAGAGTCCCAACGCGCTCCCGCCTCAGCGTCCTTCCGCTCCAATCACGGGCTGGCGTGTCGTCGTTCGTCGGGGCTGCTGGAGCAGGCTCGTCGCACGGGAGAACCTGACGTGAAGATCGACCTCCACGAACTTGATCAGCGCCGGGCGGCGCTCCAGGCCGGCGGCGGCGCGGACAAGATCGAGCGGCAGCACCAGCTCGGCAAGCTCAGCGCGCGCGAGCGCCTGGCGCTGCTCTTCGACGACGACAGCTTCGTGGAGTTCGGCCTGTGGGTGCGCCACCGGTGCCGGGAGCTCGACGGGCGCGAACTGCCGGGCGACGGCGTCGTCACGGGCAAGGGCGAGATCGCCGGGCGGCCGGCGTTCGCCTTCTCGCAGGACTTCACCGTCGGCGGCGGGGCGCTGGGCTCGCTGCACGCGGCCAAGATCGTGGAATGCCTCCGGACGGCCCTGAAGTGCGGCATCCCCGTCGTCGGCTTCAACGACAGCGGCGGCGCGCGCATCCAGGAAGGCGTCGAAGCGCTGTCCGGCTACGGGCAGGTCTTCTACCACAATACGCTGCTGTCGGGCGTGGTGCCGCAGATCTCGGTCATCGCCGGCCCGTGCGCCGGGGGCGCGGCCTACTCCCCCGCCCTGACCGACTTCATCATCATGATCGAGGGCACCGCGCACATGTTCATCGCGGGCCCGGAGGTCATCAAGGCGGCCACCGGCGAGTCGATCAGCGAGGACGCGCTCGGCGGCGCGATGGCCCACGCGGCCACGGCGGGCAACATCCACCTCGTGGCGCAGGACGAGCGGCACGCCGTGGAGCTCGTGAAGACGCTGCTCTCGTACCTGCCGCTCAACAACCTGGAGACGGCGCCCGACGCCCCGTTCTCGGAGCCGCTGGTGGACAACGCCGAGCTGGACGAACTGCTGCCGGGCGATCCGCGCCAGGCGTACGACGTCCGCGAGGTCATCGTGCGGCTCGTGGACGCCGGGTCGTTCTTCGAGGTGCAGCGCGACTTCGCGCCCAACATGGTCATCGGCTTCGCCCGGCTTGGCGGCGTGGTCGTGGGCGTCGTGGCGAACAACCCGTCGTACCTGGCGGGCGCCATCGACATCAACGCGGCCGACAAGTCGTCGCGCTTCATCCGGACCTGCAACGTCTTCAACGTGCCCATCGTCACGCTGGTGGACGTGCCCGGGTTCCTGCCGGGCGTGGCGCAGGAGCACGGCGGCATCATCCGGCACGGCGCGAAGATGCTGTTCACGTACTCAGCGGCGACCGTGCCGAAGCTGACCGTCATCCTCCGCAAGGCGTACGGCGGCGCGTACCTGGCGATGTGCTCGCGCGACATGGGCGCCGACTCGGTCCTCGCGTGGCCGACGGCCGAGATCGCGGTCATGGGGCCCGAAGGCGCCGCGCGGGTGCTGTACAAGAAGGAAATCGAGAAGGCGCCCGACCGCGCCGCGGCGATCGCCCAGCGGGTCGACGACTACCGGCGCCAGCACGCCAACCCGTTCCGTGCCGCCGAGGCCTTCCATCTCGACGACATCATCCGGCCGTCGTGGACGCGGCGGCTGCTCATCGAGCGGCTGGGGATCCTGCGGGCCAAGCGCGATATCCGGCCGCAGAAGAAGCACGGCAACCTGCCGCTGTAGGGCCCGGCCGATGAACCCCTACCTGGTCGCCCTCGTCGCGTTCCTGGTCGTCATGGCCGGCATGTCGGTCCTGATGGGGCTGTTCTACCTGCTGCGGGCCGCCGGCGACCGGTTCCGGCCCGCGCCGGCCGGCGCGCCCGCCGCCGGCATCGAGCCCGAGGTGCTGGCCGTCCTCACCGCCGCCGCCAGCGAGGCCCTCGGAGCGCCGGTGCTCCTGCACCGCGCGCACGTGCACCGCGGGCCCGTCATGGAGCGCTGGTCGCGCGCCGGGCGGATGGACATCATGGTTTCCCACCGCGTGGAGCCCAAGCGATGAAGAAGCTGCGCATCACCGTCAACGGCAAGGATTACGACGTCTCGGTCCAGGTGCTCGAGGACGACGAACAGGTCGTCACCGGGTCCACGGGCTTCCTGTCACCGCTTCCGCCGGTGACCGCGCCGCCGCGGCCGGCCTCCAGCATGCCGGCGCCCGTGGTGGCGCCGCCGCGGGCCGGCGTGCCGATCAAGGGCGACCCGAACGCCATTCTCGCCCCGGTGGCCGGCACGGTGCAGAAACTGTACGTCCAGGCGGGCAGCAGGGTGGACGCCAAGGCGCCGGTGGTCCTGCTCGACGCGATGAAGATGGACACCTACATCTACGCGCCGCGAGCCGGCGTGGTGTCGGAAGTCGGCGTCAATCCCGGCGACGGCGTGCAGGTCGGCGACTGCCTCATCCGCTACAAGCCGGAGGACTGACGTGTACGAGTTCCTCCAGTCGACGGGCTTCGCCAGCCTGACCGTCCGCGAGGCGGTCATGATCGGGGTCGCCGGGCTGCTGCTGTGGCTGGCCATCGTGAAGAAGTTCGAGCCGCTCCTGCTCGTGCCCATCGGCTTCGGGGCCCTCATCACCAACCTCCCGCTCAACGGCCTCATGACGCCGCCCCACGGGGCGGAGATCGGCGGCCTGTTCCACTACCTGTCGTACGGCGTGCGCCTCGAGATCTTCCCGCCGCTCATCTTCCTCGGCCTCGGCGCCCTCACCGACTTCGGGCCGCTGCTCGCGAACCCGAAGACCCTGCTGCTCGGCGGCGCCGCGCAGTTCGGCGTGGTCGGGGCGTACCTCTCGGCCCTGGCCCTGGGCTTCACGCCGCAGGAGGCCGCCTCGATCGGCATCATCGGCGGGGCCGACGGCCCGACGTCGAT
>CAZBIP010000206.1:0-6062 GCA_964491885.1 uncultured Vicinamibacterales bacterium | reverse complement strand
TCGACGGTCTTGAACATCTTCCAGTTGGCGGCCAGGACGGGAGTGCGCATGGGATTCTCGCTTGGGGCTCGGGACTCGGGGTTCGGGGTTCGGGATTTGAAACCCCGGGGCTGCCTTCGACTGCGCTCAGGCCAAGGAAGCCTCGGGGCTCCATCGTGAAGCCGCGCGAACCAGGCGCGGCTACTTCTCGGTCAACGCCGCGACGCCCGGGAGCGTCTGGCCGCCGAGGAACTCGAGCGACGCGCCGCCGCCGGTCGAAATGTGCGTGATCTGAGTCGTCACGCCGGCCTTCTTGACGGCCGACACGGAGTCGCCGCCGCCGACGATCGTCGTGCCCTTCACGCCCGCCACGGCCTTCGCCACGGCGTTCGTGCCGGCGTCGAACGGGCTGGTCTCGAACACGCCCATCGGCCCGTTCCACACGACGGTCTTGGCCGCCGCGAGGAGTCCGGCGTACCGTTCGGCGGTCTTCGGCCCGATGTCCAGGCCCATCCGGTCGCCGATGGCCGCATCGCCCACCGCGATCGTTTCCGTGGCGATGCCCGCTTCGATCTTCTCCGCGACGACGTGATCGACCGGCAGTTCGAGGCGGACACCCTTCTCGGCCGCCTTGGCCACCACCGCGCGCGCCGCGTCGAGCCTGTCGTCCTCGACGAGCGACTTCCCGACGGGGAGCCCCTTGGCCTTGAAGAACGTGTAGGCCATCGCGCCGCCGATGAGCAGCGTGTCGACGCGGCCGAGGAAGTTCTCGATGACCTCGATCTTGTCCGACACCTTCGCGCCGCCGAGCACCGCGACGAACGGCCGCTCCGGCGACTCGAGCGCGAGGCCGAGGTACTTCAGCTCGTCTTCCATCAGGAAGCCCGATGCCGCCCTCGGCAGCAGCTTCGCCATGCCCTCGGTCGACGCGTGGGCGCGGTGGCTGGACCCGAACGCGTCGTTCACGTACAGGTCGGCCAGCTCGGCCAGCTGCGCCGCGAACGCCGGGTCGTTCTTCTCTTCTTCCTTGTGGAAGCGCACGTTCTCGAGCACGACGACGTGGCTGCCGTTCGCCTGGGCCTCCGCGACGGCCTGCTTCGCCGGCTCGCCCACGCAGTCGGAGGCGAACGTCACCGGCCGGCCGAGCAGCGTGCCGAGGTGGGCCGCCACCGGCTCGAGCGAGAACTCAGGGCTCGGCCCGCCCTTCGGCCTGCCGAGGTGCGAGGCGAGGATGACGGTCGCGCCCTGTTCCAGGGCGTACGTGATCGTCGGCAGGGACGCCCGGACGCGCGTGTCGTCCTTGATGCGCCCTTCCTTGATCGGGACGTTGAAATCGACGCGGATGAAGACCTTCTTTCCGCGCAGATCGAGATCGCGAATCGACAGCTTGGCCACGGCAGTCTCCGTGCATCCAGGCGGCCGGGGACCGTCGGTTCGCTCCGACCGTCCCCGGCGCCTTGTCCCTTGTCCCTAGCCCCTAGTCCCCAGCCCCTGACTAGATGCCCTTCTTCGCCATATAGAGCGCCAGGTCGATGCAGCGCACCGAGTAGCCCCACTCGTTGTCGTACCACGAGAGGACCTTCGCGAAGTCGCCGTCCATGACCTTGGTGTACGCCGAGTCGACGATCGACGAATTCGGGTTGCCCCGGAAGTCCATCGACACGAGCGGCGCGTCCTCGACGGCCAGGATGCCCTTCAGGGGGCCTGCCGCGGCCGCGCGGAACGCGGCGTTGATCTCTTCACCGGTCGTCGTCTTCTCGAGGAGGACGACCAGGTCCACCACCGACACGTTCGGCGTCGGCACCCGCATCGAGAAGCCGTCGAGCTTGCCCTTGAGCACGGGCATGACCTCGCCCATGGCCTTGGCCGCGCCGGTCGTCGTGGGGATCATCGACAGCGCCGCCGCGCGGGCGCGCCGGAGATCCTTGTGCGGGAAGTCGAGCACGTTCTGGTCGTTGGTATAGGAGTGGATCGTCGTCATCCAGCCCTTGCGGATGCCGAACGTCTCCTGCAGCACCTTCGCCACCGGCGCGAGGCAGTTCGTCGTGCACGAGGCGTTGGAGATGATGACGTGCCTGGCGGGGTCGTAGAGCTCGTGGTTCACGCCCAGCACGAGCGTCGCGTCGGGCGCGGTCGCCGGCGCCGTCACGATGACGCGCTTCGCCCCGGCCGTCACGTGCTTCATCGCGTCGTCGCGCTTGGTGAACTTGCCCGTTCCCTCGAACACGATCTCCACGCCGAGGTCCTTCCACGGCAGGAGCGACGGATCCTTCTGCGACAGCACCTGGAACTTGTCGCCGTTCACGCTGATCCAACCCTCGCCGGCCTCGATCGTGGCGCTCAGGTTGCCCAGGATCGAGTCGTACTTGAGCAGGTGCGCCAGCGTCTTCGTGTCGGTGATGTCGTTGACCGCGACGAAGTCGATGTCCTTGTTGCCGATGGCCGCGCGCATGATGTTGCGGCCGATCCGTCCGAACCCGTTGATGCCGATCTTGATTGCCATGACTGCTCCTTCGCGTGCTTACCCCACGATCAAACGCCTGATTGTACCGAACGGCTTGCCGGGGGGTCAAACCCGCGTGGTATCTTGGAGCCGGCCATGTACCTCCTCTACAGCGCCGCGACGCTCCTGGTGTTCGCCGTCGCGATGCCGTACTTCCTCTACCACTGGGCCCGCCACGGGAAATACGCCGTCAACCTCCCGGAGCGGCTGGGTGTCCTGCCGGCGACGCTGAACGTCGACCGGGAGCCCTCGATCTGGATCCAGACCGTGTCGGTGGGCGAGGCCCTGACGGCCCGGCCCATCGCCGCCGGGCTCAAGGAACGGTACCCGCACCTGCGCCTGTTCGTCTCGACGACGACCATCACGGGACAGCGGGTCGCGCGGGAGAGCTTCCCGATGGCCGACGGCGTGTTCTACTTCCCGATCGACCTGGGCGTCATCGTGCGCCGCGTGCTCGACCAGGTCCGGCCGCAGCTCTTCGTGATGATGGAAACGGAGATCTGGCCGAACCTGCTCCGGGAGTGCCGGGCCCGGGGCATCAGGACCGTCCTCGTCAACGGGCGGGTGTCGGCCCGCTCGTTCCCCCGCTACCGCCTCGTGCGGCCGCTCTTCAGGCGGGTGCTGGCGGACGTGGACCTCTTCTGCGCGCAGGGCGAGGAAACCGCCCGGCGCCTGGCCGACCTGGGCGCCCCGCCCGACCGCCTCGCGGTCACCGGCAGCCTCAAGTTCGACGCGCTGCAACGCCCGGGCGCCACTGCCGCCAGGTCGCGAGGCAGCGACCGCGTCGTGCGATTCTTCCGTGTCGCCCCCGGGCGCGCCATCGTCGTCGCGGGCAGCACGATGCCGGGCGAGCACGACACCGTGCTGAACGCCTTCGAGCGCGTACGGACCCTCGCGCACAATCCGCTGCTCGTGCTCGCTCCGCGCAGGCCGGAGCACTTCGGCGACGCCGAGGCCCGCGCCGTCGAGCGCGGGTTCAAGACCACGAAGCGCTCGGAACTCGCCGTCGACGAAGAGGTCAAGGCCGACGTCGTCATCCTCGACACGATCGGCGAACTCGCCCAGGTCTACCAGGTGGCCACCGCCGTCTTCGTCGGGGGCAGCCTCGTCAATATCGGCGGGCACAACATCCTGGAGCCGGCGGCCTTCGGCAAACCCGTCGTGTTCGGGCCCCACATGCAGAACTTCGCGGAGATCGCCTCGACGTTCCTCGAGGGGCGCGCGGCCGTGCAGGTGCGCTCGGGCCGGGAGCTCGAGGACGCCCTGATCCGGCTGCTCGCGGACGAGGCCGAGCGCGGGCGGATGGGGCGCGCGGCGCGCGCGATCGTCGAAGCCAACCGCGGGGCGACCGTGCGCACGCTCGACGCCATCGCCGGAATCCTGCCGCTGCCGACGGCAGGAGGGGAGCGGATCCTGCCGTTCCCGACGGCCCGCTGAGGTGACAGGGATGCTGGGCTCGATCTATGCCGCGGCCGCAGCAGCCAGGCGGCGGGCCTACGCGAAGCCCGGACGCCGACGCGCCCTGACCCGGCCCGTCGTCAGCGTCGGCAACCTGCGCGCCGGGGGCACAGGCAAGACGCCGGCCGTCGCCTGTCTCGCGCGCCTGCTCGCGGAGATGGGCGAGCGGCCGGCCGTCCTCAGCCGCGGATACGCGCGCCGCTGGGCGCCGCCTGGGGTCGTCGTGGTGTCCGACGGCGAGCGGCTCCGCGCGGACCTCGATCGCAGCGGCGACGAGCCGCTCATGCTGGCCCGAGCGATCCCGTCCGCCCGCGTGCTCGTGTCGTCGGATCGGTATCTGGCGGGCCGCCTGGCCGAAACGCACCTCGGCGCCACGGTCCACCTGCTGGATGACGGGTTCCAGCACCTCGCCCTCGCCCGAGGGACCGACCTGCTGATCATCGACGCGGAGGACGTCGATCGGCCGCGGACGCTTCCGGCCGGCCGGCTCCGGGAAGGCCTGGAGGCCGCCGCGAGCGCCCACGCGATCCTCGTGCCGGGAGCCGATGTCGATGACGCGGCGTCGATCGCGGCGCGGCTGGGCGTGCCGCGGGCGTTCGGGCTGGTCCGCGAACCAGGGCCGGCGGTGGAGATCGGCGCGGACCCTGCCGGTCCCCTCGCCGGAACGAGAGGCGCGGCCGGGCCGGTTCACGCCTTCGCCGGCATCGCGCGGCCAGACCGGTTCTTCGCGGAACTGCGGGAGGCCGGCTGGGACCTGACGGGCACGACGGCGTTCCGGGATCATCACCGCTACCAGGCGCGCGATGTCGCGGCCCTCGTGTCCGCCGCCCGCGCGGCCAGTGCCGGCGCGCTCGTCACGACCGGGAAGGACGCGGTGCGGCTGCTCCCGCTCCGGCCGCTGCCCATCGCGGTGCTCGTCGTGCCGCTCGCGGTGCGCATCGAGCCGGCCCGCGCTTTCCGGGAGTGGCTTGCCGGGCGCCTCGCCGACGAGCGCGCGCGCGCGGCGGAAGGCGGCCGCTCATGAGGCCGCTTCGCTTCGCCGTCGAGTACGGGCTCGTCCGGATGACGATGGGGCTGGCGCGCATCCTGCCATGGCGGGTCGTCCGTGCGCTCGGATCCGCGCTGGGGTGCCTCTTCTACGCGGTGGACCGGCGTCATCGCCGCGTGGCCATGGAGAACGTGGCGGCGGTGTTCCCGCGCAAGTCCCTCCGGGAGCGCCGCGCGCTCGTGCGCCGCACGTTCGGGCACTTCGGCCGGCTGCTGTTCGAGCTCCTGAAGTTCAGCGGCCTCTCGGCGGAGCAGATGCTCGACCGGATCGAGATCGAAGGCGGCGAGGCCGTGCAGGCCGCGCACGCGAAGGGGCTCGGCGTGCTGGTCTTCACCGGGCACTTCGGCTACTGGGAGATCAACGCCATCGCCCACGCGGCGGCCTATGCGCCCGTTGGCGTCCTGGCGCGCCCGCTCGACAACCCCGGGCTCCACCGCCTCCTCGAGCGGATGCGCGGCTGCACAGGCAACTACGTCATCTACCGCCACGGCGCGCTGCGGCGCGTGCTGAAGGCCCTCGCGTCGGGCGATGCCGTGGCGATCCTGATCGACCAGCACATCCAGGCTCCCCACGCCGTCATGGTCAACTTCTTCGACCGCCCGGCAGCCACGACGCTCGCCCTCGGCATGCTGGCGCTGCGGACCGGGGCGCCCGTGCTGCCCGTGTTCTCGTTCCCGCTCGGGCCGGGCCGCTACCGGCTCGTGTACGAGCATCCCGTCGAGCCTCCAACCGACGAATCGCCAGACGCGATCCGCGACTTCACCCAGCGCTGCACGGACGTCCTCGAGATGCAGGTCCGGCGGTACCCCGAACTCTGGCTGTGGATGCACCGGCGCTGGCGCGATGCGGGCGGTGCCGCCCGGCCGGGCCCGGGCATGTTCCCCGCCGCCGCTCCGGACGACGATGGGGAGGACGCGTGACGATCCTGGTGTTCTCGCCAAATTGGCTCGGGGACGCCGTCATGGCGCTGCCTGCCGTCGCCGACCTGCGTCGGCATGCCGCCGGGGGACGGCTCGTCGTCGCCTCCCGGGCCAGCACCGCGGACCTGTGGGCCATGGTGTCCGGCATCGACGA
>CAZBIP010000205.1:0-6063 GCA_964491885.1 uncultured Vicinamibacterales bacterium | reverse complement strand
CCTCGATGCGGCACTACACTCGCATGATGGTCGACGCTGCGGCTGTCGGATTCGAGGGCTCACCAAGGGAGGGCCCCAGTCCCACAGTCGAGGGCCTCGGGCACGTCGAAGAGGCCCTGCGCCAGGGACGGGGCGTCCTGGCGTTCACGGGACATCTCGGGTGCTGGGAACTGTGGCCGACGGTGCTCGGCTCACAGGGGGTTCCAGTCGCCGTGGTCGCTCGGCCCCTCGAGAACCCGAACCTCGCGGCCCGCCTCATCCGGCTCAGGTCTTCGACCGGCAGCCGCGTGATCGACAAGGACGGTGCCGTGCGCGAGGCCCTGGCCGTGTTGCGTCACGGCGGAGTGATCGGGCTCTTGATCGACCAGCGGCCCAAGAGGACCGGCGAGCCGGTCCCGTTCTTCGGCCGCCGGGCATTCGCCGCCGGTTCGCTCGCCGCACTCGCCCTGCGCACGGGGGCGGCGGTCATCCCGGGCTATGCCGTCGCCGGGCCCGACGGGTCGTGCCGGCTCGAGTTCGAACCCGAAGTCCCGGTCGTCCGGACCGGTGACGTCCGGGCGGACACCGCGCGGGTCATGTCTGACTGCGCGGCCGTTCTCGAACGATGGGTTCGCCGGTATCCTGAACAGTACCTGTGGACCCACGCGAAGCTGGAGCCATGAAGAAACGCCGGACGATCCTCGTGGTGGCAGGCGTCGCGCTCCTCGCGGCGGTCGGGGCGTCCCAGATCTGGGTGCTCCGGGGCCGCGTGGCGGCCGTCGATCCGGGCCGGCTGTACCGAAGCGCTGCGTTGACACCAGACAGGCTGCTGGATGTGTGCCGCCGGTACCGGATCACGACCGTCATCGACTTCCGCAAGACCCAAGCCGACGTGGACGCCGAGGCGGAGAGGCTCGCGCGCGCGGGCATCGAGCACGTCAGCCTCGCGACGGGACAAGTGCCGTCGGCAGAAGCGGTGGCCGGATTCCTCCGCCTCATGGACGCGAAACGAGACGAGGCCGTGCTCATCCACTGTCACCACGGCGTCGGACGCACGGGGGTCTTCAACGCCATCTACCGGATGGAATACCAGGGCTGGCCGCGATGGCGGGCGATCGCCGAACAGGTCGTCTACTCGGGGTTCGGAAGCTTCGGCCCCGGCAATGCGAAGGCGGCGTTCCTGAAGACGTATACGCCGAGGCGGGCGGGGCCGCCGCGATGACGCGCCGCCTTCGCGGGTCCGCTATAATGCTGGCGCCATCGCATGTCTGACGTCCGGTCCCAGGCCGAGCCGCACGCCGGCCTCCTCAAGTTCCTGCTGCGCTACTACCGCGGCTACGCCTGCTGGATCGCGCTGGCGCTCTTCACCATCCCAATCTACGGCCTGGCGTCCACCGCCGTCGTGTCGTTGATCGAGCCCGTGCTCACCGACGTCCTGATGGCGCCGGCCGGCGCCGGAGGAACCCTCTCCGTGCCAGGCGCGCCACCCGCCGTGCCCGGGGCTGGATCGGAGGGGGCTCCCATCCCGCCGGCCGCCCGGTCGGGCAGCGCCGGCATGAAGGCGTTCGCCGATCGCGCCTACGCGCGCGCGAAGGCGGCCGCCGGGGTCGACAGCCGCACGGTCGTCTACTTCACGCCGGTGCTGCTCCTGCTGGTCTTCCTCGTGCGCGGCGCCGCCGACTTCGGCGGCACGTACGCCTTCCAGCGCGTCGGCCTCGGGGTGACCACCGACATCCGCAACGACGTGTACCGGCGGCTGCTCGATCAGGACGCGCGGTTCCACGCCGCGCAGCCGAGCGGCGAACTGGTCAGCCGCGTGGTCAGCGACATCGCCCTGATGCAGAGCGCGCTCTCGTCGAGGGTGTTCGATCTCGGCCAGCAGTCGGTCACCCTCGTGCTGCTGGCCGTCCTGCTCGTCTCGACGGACGCCACGCTCGCCCTCCTCCTGCTGCTCACGTCTCCGCTCTTCGTGTTCGTGATCGTCCGCTACAGCCGGAGCGTGCGCGGCGCCAGCCGGCGCAGCCAGGTCCGGATGGCGGACGTGACCGCGACGATGCTGGACGGCCTGCGCGGACACCCGGTCGTCAAGGCGTACGGCGCCGAGGACTTCGAGCACGCGAAGTTCAGCGCGGCGACCGGCCGCCACCTCGCCGACAGCCTGAGCGTGCAGAGGCTCTCCGCCTTGTCGTCGGTGGCCGTCGAGACGCTCGCCATCGCCGTCACGTGCGCGTTTCTCGTCTACGCGGGGCTCAGGGTCCGCTCCGGCGCGCTCACGGCCGCGCTCCTCATCCAGTTCCTGGCGAACGTGTGGCTGCTGTACGAGCCGCTGAAGAAGCTCAACAAGGCGAACCTGGCGCTGCAGCCCCTCGCGGCCGTGGTCCGGCGCGTGATGGCCGTGATGGAGGCGCCGCAGGATATCGGCGACAGGCCGGGCGCGACGCCCATCGACGCGTTCCGCGACCGGATCGTCTTCGACGGCGTCTCCGTGGCCCACGGCGGGCGCACCGTCGTCGATCGCGTGTCGTTCGAAATCGGGCGGGGAGAAGTCGTGGCGCTCGTGGGGGCCTCGGGCGCCGGGAAGACCACGCTGGCGAGCCTGCTGCCGCGCCTGCTCGACCCGGACGAGGGGCGCGTGACCATCGACGGCCGCGACCTTCGGGACGTCACGCTCGAGAGCCTGCGGTCCCTCATCGGCGTCGTCACGCAGCACACGATCCTGTTCGACGACACCATCCGGAACAACATCGCCTACGCGAACCCGGGAGCGCCGCTGGAGGACGTCGAGCGCGCCGCCGAGGCGGCGTACGCGCTCGACATCGTGCGCGCGCGGCCTGAATCCTTCGACGCGCGCATCGGCGAGGCCGGGGTCAGGCTGTCCGGCGGCGAGCGCCAGCGGATCGCCATCGCCCGCGCGCTGCTCAGGAACGCGCCCATTCTGGTTCTCGACGAGGCGACGTCGCAGCTCGACAGCGAGGCCGAGGCCATCGTCCATCGGGCGATGCAGAACCTGATGACGGACCGCACGGTCCTCATCGTCGCGCACCACCTCGCGACGATCCAGCAGGCGGACCGGATCGTCGTCCTCGACCAGGGGCGCGTCGTCGCCGCGGGCCGTCACGAGAAACTGCTCGCCGACTCCCCGGCCTACCGGCGGCTCTTCGAGTATTGGATGGCGGGCGATGTCTCCTGATGTCTGGACCGCCGGTCCGTACGATCAGTGGCGCGGGTTCTGGGCGTCGCCGGGCGGGGGATCGATCACCCGGAGGAAGATCGGCCGCTACGTGTGCCACCTGGCGCGGCCCGTGGCGGAGGAGGACCTGCGGCGGATGCTGGATTCGTTCGCCCTGCCGGGACGCGGGCACGACAGGATCCCGAAGGGCCGGGTGCTCGGAGGCAGGTCCGCCGTCTGGCGCCACGAACTCCCGGACGTTGGAACGGTGGTCGTGAAAGCGTACCGGCGCGGCGGCATGCTGCGGTTTCTCAGGCGCCGGTACTACGTGCGCCACGGAGCCACGCGCCCCGAGCGGGAGGTGCGCAACCTGCTGGCGGCGCGCGCGGCCGGGCTCAACGTCCCCGAACCGGTGCTCGGCGTGTCGCGCGGGCTCGTCCTCTACCGCGGGTGGCTGGTGACGCGCCTCATCGCCGGGCGGAGCCTCGTCGAAGTGGTGAAGGCTGGCTCTGACGGCCTTCCCCGTGTGGTAGACGATGTGACGCGCCAGGTCGGCCTGCTCATCGAACGCCGCGTGGCGCACGTCGATCTGCATCCGGGCAACGTGTTCGTCGGCGACGACGGCGCGGTGTACGTGCTGGACTTCGACCGCGCGTGCGCGTTCGCGAAACCCGTCGAGGAATTGCGCCGGCAGTACGATGACCGCTGGCGCCGCGCCGTCGAGAAGCATGCGCTGCCGGCTGTCCTCGCGGATCGCTTCTCGGAAGGCCTGGCGCGGGTCTCCGCTCGCGAGGCCTGAAGGGCCGGGACTATCCCAGCGCGGACTCGGCCGCCGCGCGGGCGATCATGTCGTCCACCTCGCCCACTGCCACTGACTCGATCGGGCGCCGGCCGCCAACGTACGCGTGCCGCGGCGCGTCGGGCGGCGTCCAGTAAACCGGGTCGTCCGGCCCGAAGACCGAGGCCGTCGGAATCCCGGCCGCCACGGCCGCGTGGCGCGCGCCGTTGTCGTTGCCGAGGTAGAACGCGCAGCGGCGCATGAGCGGGACCAGCGCGCCGAACGCGAGCCTGGGCCCGGGCCAGATGACCGCGTCGCGACGGCGCAGCGCGTTGATCACACGCTGGACCTGGCCCTCTTCCCCCGGCGCGTGGACGGGCAGGAATCGGAGGCCCTCGCGTTCCGCCCAGCGATCGCACACCTCGGCAAAGCGCTCGGGCGGCCACGCCTTCCTCGGCCGCCGCGACACGGGCGAGAACGCGACGACGCGCGCGGCATTCGGGAGGGCGAGCGACGACCAGTACCGCTCGGCGTCGCCGCATTCCTCCTCCGTCGGGAACAGTTCGATCCGGCAGTCGTCCGACCGGATGCCGAGCGGTTCCAGGAGGGCGAGTTTCGACGCGGCGGAGTAGCGCGGCTGCGCATCGGGCGGGATCGCGTGCGTGTAGAAGGCCGCCCGCCAGCGTCTCGCCCAGCCGATGCGGACAGGCGCGGACGAGAAGAAGGCGAGACGCGCCGTGGCGGGCGTGCCAAGCGTGTCGATCACGACGTCGTATCGGGCGCGGCGCAAACCACGCAGCAGGGCGAGGTACGCGCCGGGCTCCGCGATGACGATGTCGTCCGCGCGAGGGTTGTGGCGGACGGCCGGCGCGCTCGACGGCTCGACGCACACGTGCACGGCGGCGTCGGGCCGCGCGCCCTCGATCGCGCGCAGCATCGGCGTCGTCATCAGGACGTCTCCGAGCCGCCGGAGCTGGAGGATGAGTACCGTCAAGCCTTACGGGGTCTTCGGGAGGCCAGGGCCCCACATCTTGCCGTGCAGCCCGTGGCAGCCGGCGCACCCGCCGATGTACTCGCCGTAGTAGGCGACCTTCGTGCCGAGGTCGGGCGCCTTCCTGGCCTGGGCCGCCAGTTCCTGAATCTTCTTCTCCGCGGCCAGGATCTCTTTCGTCAGCGCGGCGTCCTTGGGGAGGTCCTTCTCGGCGAGCGGCGTCACGGCCATCGCGTCGAGTCCCTTCTGCCAGCGTTCTTCGGACGGGATGACGAGACCCTGGTAGAGCAGGTCAGTCGCCCACTGATGCTCGAGCATGCTGGCGGAGAGGCCGCCCGCGGCGACCGGCTTCACGGGCTCGGGGATGTCCGGCGTGTACTGAGCGGCCTTGTGGCAGGTGCCGCAGTAGGACACGACCATCGCCGTCGCGGTCGCGGCGTGCTTGGGATCGGTCGCGCCCGCGACCACCGCCGCCTGCTGCTTCATGTCGGCGAGCACCGACTCCATGCCGGCCGGCAGACCCGTTGTCGGCTGCCGCTCGGCCAGCCACTTTGCCGGCTCGACAGCGGCCTCGAGATCGCCGCGCAGAACCGCTGCGTGCATGACGGTGACGCGATCCAGGTTGTCGTGCATGGCCTTGGAGACGTCGGCGGCCGGCTGCGCCGGCTTGGCCTGCTCGCCGGCGGGCGGCTGAGGCGCGCCGCAGGCGGCAACGACGACGAGCGCGAAGATCGCGAGGGTCAGAAGACGGATACGTCCGCTCATGGGGTACCTCCGCAGGGACGGCGCCATTCTTCACCCGCCCGCCCCCTTCGTCAATGGGGTCTTCCATGGGGTCAGATCCGCAGATATGCGGATCTGACCCCATGGATTGGACCCGACCCCACTATGATGAGGCGGTGGTGTTGGCGCTCAGCGTCCACGCGGGGTACGCCTGCCGTCAGTCGGGCGCGTGCTGCGCCGCCGGGTGGCCGATTCCGGTCGAGACCGATGTCGCGCGCAGGATCAGCGACGACAGGCGCCTGCCGCGCCTCGAGTCCGGTCCCCCCGATCCCGCCGCGCCACCAGGCATCGCGGGCGTCATCCAGCCCGGCCCGGACGGCTCTTGCCCGTACTTCGAGCGAGACCCGGACCGGCTCTGCGCCA
>CAZBIP010000204.1:0-6065 GCA_964491885.1 uncultured Vicinamibacterales bacterium | reverse complement strand
CGCACGAGGTGATACTGCCGCGCGCCCTTGCGCAGCACGATCACCCGCCCCGAGATCGCATCCGCCAGCGTGATCCGCCCGCGCTCGTCCGTGACGCGCCGGTTGTTCACGTAGATGCCCCCGCCCTTGACGAGCCTCGCCGCCTCGCCCTTCGACGAGGCCAGCGACGCCGCGACGAGCACCTCCGTGTTCGCCAGCCCGTTGCCGCCGAGCTGTTCCGCCCGCACGCTCGTCGACGGCACGTCGTCGAACACCGCGATGATCTCGTCCGCGTCGAGCTCGGCGATGCGCTCGCCGAAGAGCAGCGCCGACGCCCGCTCCGCCCGCTCGACCGCGCCCTGGCCGTGAATCGTGCGCGTCACCTCGCGCGCCAGCACGCGCTGCGCCTCGCGCTTCTCCGGCGCGCGCGCGAGCTCCGCCTCGAGCGCGCCGATCGTCTCGCGGTCGAGGAACGTGAAGGCCTTCAGGTACGCCGCCGTGTCGCGATCGTCCGTGTTCACCCAGAACTGGTAGAAGCGGAACGGCGACGTCCGCGCGGGATTCAGCCACACCGCGCCCGCCTCGGTCTTGCCGAACTTCACGCCCGACGCGGTCGTGACGAGCGGCATCACGATCCCGTGCGCCTTCGCGCCGCGCAGCTTCCGCACGAGGTCGCACCCGGCCGTGATGTTGCCCCACTGGTCGCTGCCGCCCATCTGCAGCGTGCAGCCGTACCGATCGAACAGCGTCAGGAAGTCGTACGACTGCAGCATCAGGTAGCTGAACTCGGTGTACGACACGCCCTCTTCCTGCTCGAGCCGGCGCTTCACCGACTCCTTCGCGAGCATGTAGTTGACGGTGAAGTGCTTCCCGATGTCGCGGAGGAAATCCAGGTACTTCAGCGGGCGCAGCCAGTCGGCGTTGTCGACGATGCGCGCGGGGTTGGACGCGGCGTCGAAATCGAGCACCGTCGCGAGCTGCGCGCGGATGCCGGCGAGGTTCTCGTCCACCTGCTCCACCGTGAGGAGCTGCCGCTCGGCCGTCTTGCCGCTCGGATCGCCGATCATCCCCGTCCCGCCGCCGGCAATCGCGATGGGGCTGTGCCCGAACCGCTGCATCCGCGCCAGCGCCATCATCGGCAGGAGCGATCCGACGTGCAGGCTCGACGCGGTCGGATCGAACCCGATGTAGAGCGTCAGCGGCTCGCGCCCGAGCGCTTCCCGCACCCCTTCGGTCGAGTCGTAGACCAGCCCCCGCCACTCCAGTTCGCTGAACGCGTCGTTCGCCATCATCGCGCGGCACTCCCGGCTGTCCACTATACCCGAGAGGCGCCCGGCGACGGCGCAGGGCGCACCCCGCGCCGCCCGCACTCCGCAACCGCCAGGCGCAAGGCAGGTCGCAGCAGGGGTTTCGTCCAGCGCACGAACAATGCGCACGACAATCGACATTTCTGAGCGAAGCCTTGCAGCGAGGCTGACAGCCTCGTTTTCTCTCCTTGACAGACGCGACACTGACTCATATAGTTTGGCCCGACAACAAACAGGGGGCGGGTTCGACTGTCCCGGGTGGGATGGGGAAATCCTGGACTCCCCTCAGGACGAGGAGAGCGGCCGTGACCGATCAGCAGTGGGAAACCCTGCTTGCCGTACTCCGCGGGTCCTCCCCCAGCCCGCTTCCCACCGGGTTCATCATCGACAGCCCGTGGCTCCCCAACTGGGCCGGCCGTACGATTCTCGACTACTTCACCGACGACCAGGCGTACCTCGACGCCAACGAACACGTGCACGCGGCGTTCCCGCAGACGATGGCCTTCCCGGGGTTCTGGTCGGAGTACGGCATGTGCACCGAGCCCTCGGCCTTCGGGGCGGTCGAGGTGTGGGGCGAAGACGAGTTCCCCTCGGCGCTGAAGGTGCTGCACTCGCCGGCCGACGTCGATCGGCTCGATCTGCCCGATCCCCGCAAGCACGGCCTGCTGCCCTTCGTCATCAAGCGGCTGCAGCGCGTCGAGCCGCGCATGCTCGAGACGGGACACCGGGTGCGCTTCGCCGTCGCCCGTGGACCGCTGAACATCGCCTCGTTCCTCATGGGGACGACCGAGTTCATGATGGCGCTCCGGACCGACCCGGAGGCGGCGCACCAGTTGCTCGACCTGATCAGCACCTTCCTGGTGGATTGGATCGCGTGGCAGCGGGAGTGCTTCCCGTCGATCGACGGCCTCCTCATCCTCGACGACATCGTCGGGTTCGTGGGGCCGAGGGACTTCGACGCGTTCGCGCTGCCCTACCTGGAGCGGGCGTTCGAGGCGGACGTGACGGTCAAGTTCTTCCACAACGACGCGGCGTGCAAGACGTGCGCGCCGCACCTCGCGGGCATCGGCGTGAACATGCTGAACTTCGGCGTCCAGCACACGCTCGCGGACATGAAGGCGTGGACCGGCGGCGCCCTCACGCTCGTCGGCAACGTGCCGCCGCGGGACGTGCTCGCGGCCGGCACGCCGGAGGACGTCGCGCGATCGGTGCGGGAGATGCTGGCGCCCCTCGACGACCGCTCGCGGCTGATCGTCTCGTGCGCGGGCGGCATGCCGCCGGGCGCCCCCACCGCCAACATCCAGGCCCTCATCGACGCGGTGGGCGCGTTCGAAGGCTGACGGGACGACCCGGCGCTTCCTGCTCCCTGCGTCGCGAACCCGGGCTATCCCGCAAACCGCTCGGCGCGCCGGACAAACGCATCTCCAGGGTTCTGTCGGCGGAAGGCGGGGCCCCACTTCGTCACCCCACCAGGACTTCGGCCCCTCCGATGCGTTTGTCGTGCATTGGTGCTCGGCTTGCTCGCATGGTTTGCGTGACAGCCCAGCCTCGCGACGCATCGAAGCGTGACAGATTCTGAATTCTGAATTCTGAATTCTGTCTAGCGCCCTTCGAACACCAGGCGCCGTCCTTCGAGGCGCCAGCCCCCGTCGAGCATCCGCGCAATGGCTTCCGGGTATATGCGGTGCTCTTCGACGAGGATCCGCTCGGCGAGCGTGTCTTCCGTGTCGTCGTCCAGGACCGGCACCGCGGCCTGCATGACGATCGGGCCGCCGTCGAGCTTCGTGTCCACCAGGTGCACCGTGACGCCCGACACCTTGACGCCGTGCTCGATCGCCTGGCGCTGGGCGTGCATGCCGGGAAACGACGGCAGGAGCGCCGGGTGGATGTTGAGGATGCGGTCCGGGAACGCGCCGACGAACGTTGCGCCCAGCAGGCGCATGAATCCGGCCAGACAGACCAGGCTGACGCCGCGCCCGCGAAAATCCTCGACGAGCGCCGCCTCGTAGGCCTCGCGCGAGGGCCAGCCCTTGTGGTCGCGCACCAGCGTGTCGATCCCGGCCGCGCGGGCCCGCTCGAGGCCGTACGCGTCTGCCCGGTTCGAGACGACGAGCGCGATGCGGGCGTCGAGCCGCCCGGCCGCGATCGCGTCGATGATGGCCTGCAGGTTCGATCCGCGCCCCGAGATCAGGACGCCGATGTTGCGGTCCACGAGCGCTCTCCCCGCGGGCGGCACGGCCCGCTACAGCGATCCGTACACGACGCCAGGCTCACCCTCGACGAGGCGCCCGATGCGGTGCACGCGCGTCTCACCTGCCGATTGCAGCATCACCGTCACGCGGTCGGCATCGTCCGCCGCGCACGCCACGATCATGCCGATGCCCATGTTGAACGCCCGGTACATGTCGTCCTCCGGCACGCCGCCGACGCGCTGGAGGTAGCGGAAGACGGCGTTGGGCGCCCACGCGGACTTGTCCACCAGCGCGGCCGTCCCGGCGGGAAGGATGCGCGGCAGGTTCTCGGTGATGCCGCCGCCGGTGATGTGCGCGAGCCCCTTGACGAGGCCGGCGTCGATCACCGGGCCGAGCACGGGCAGGTAGGACCGGTGCACGCGCAGCAGTTCCTCGCCGATCGTGCAGCCGAGTTCCTGGACCGGCGAATCCGCACGCAGCCCGAGCTTTTCGAAGACGATGGCGCGCGCGAGCGAGTAGCCGTTCGTGTGCAGCCCCGTCGAGCGCAGGCCGAGCAGCGCGTCGCCCGGCGCGAGCCGTTCGCCGGTAATCACGCGGTCGCGCTCGACGACGCCCACGATGAAGCCGGCCATGTCGTACTCGCCGGGGGCGTAGAAGCCGGGCATCTCGGCCGTCTCGCCGCCGATGAGCGCGCAGCCGTTCTCGAGGCACGCGATGGACACGCCCTCCACGACCTTCGCCGCCACGTCGGGCGAGAGGACGCCGGCCGCGAGGTAGTCGAGGAAGAAGAGCGGCCGGGCGCCCTGGACGAGGATGTCGTTGACGCAGTGGTTGACGAGGCACTGCCCGACGGTGTCGTGGCGCCCGGTCATGAACGCCAGCTTCAGCTTCGTGCCGACGCCGTCGGCGCTCGACACCAGGACGGGGTCGCGGTAGCCCTCGCCAAGGCGGAAGAGGCCGCCGAACGAGCCGATAGACGAGAGCACGCCTGGCGTGAAGGTGCGCTTCGCCAGGTCCCTGATGCGGCCGACCGTCTCGTTGCCGGCATCAATATCGACGCCGGCGTGTTTGTAGTCCATGCGGCTTGACCCTAATCAGGAGTCAGGAGTCAGGAGTCAGAAGTCAGAATGCGCAAGCCGCAGCGCAGCCCCGTGGGGACATCCATTATTCTGACTCCTGACTCCTGACTTCTGGATTCTGAATTCTACTTCCCCGCCCCCAACCCCAGCCCCTCCGCCTCGTGGCGCGGGAAGGGAAGCGGGTACAGTCCCGTATAACACGACGTGCAGTAGTCCTCGCGGTGCGAGTTCACCGCGTCGAGCAGCCCCTCGAGGCTGAGGTACCGGAGGCTGTCGGCCTCGATGTACTTCCGGATCTCCTCGAGGGTGTGCGTGGCGGCGATGAGCTCGGCCCGGCGCGGCGTGTCGACGCCGTAGAAGCACGGCGAGATCGTCGGCGGGCAGCTGATCCGCACGTGGACCTCGAGGGCCCCGGCCGCCTTGATCATCTTCACGAGCTTGCGGCTCGTCGTGCCGCGCACGATCGAGTCGTCCACGAGCACCACGCGCCGGCCTTCGAGGATGCTGCGCACGGGGTTGAGCTTCACCTTCACGCCGAAGTGCCGGATCGACTGCTGCGGCTCGATGAACGTGCGCCCGACGTAGTGGTTGCGGATGAGGCCGAACTGGATCGGGATGCCGGATCGCTCCGCGTACCCGATGGCGGCGCAGACGCCCGAGTCCGGCACGGGCACGACGACGTCGGCCGGCACGCCGGACTCGCGGGCGAGCACGCGGCCGAGGTTCGTCCGGACGCGGTTGACGCTCTCCCCGAAGACGAGGCTGTCGGGACGCGCGAAGTACACGTGCTCGAAGATGCAGTGCGCGCGCGGCGCCGGCGGGAACGGCCGCAGCGATCGCAGGCCGTCCGGGCCGATGACGAGCATCTCTCCCGGCTCCACGTCGCGCACGTACACGGCGCCGATGAGGTCCATCGCGCACGTCTCCGAGCACACCACCCATGCGTCGCCGAGCCGGCCCAGCGCCAGGGGCCTGAAGCCGTGCGCGTCGCGCACCGCCACGAGCCGGTCCTTCATGAGGAACAGCAGCGAGAACGCGCCCTGCGCCTGCCCGACCGCCTCGACGAGCGCGTCCTCGACGGTCGGCGCCTTCGACCGGGCGAAAAGGTGCAGGAAGATCTCGGTGTCGCTCGACGTCTGGAAGATGGCGCCCTGCCTCGACAGCGCCTGCCGGAGCTCCCGCTCGTTGACGAGGTTCCCGTTGTGGCACACGGCAATCTCGCCGTGGACGCACTCGATGAGGATGGGCTGCGCGTTGGACAGTCGGCTCTCGCCGGCCGTCGAGTACCGGACGTGGCCGATGGCCGCGGACCCCGGCAGCTCGGCGAGGACGCGCTCGTTGAAGATGTCGGCGACGTACCCCATCGCCCGCGCCTCGCGCAGGCGCCCGCCGTCCGACGCCACGATGCCGCCGCTCTCCTGCCCGCGGTGCTGCAGCGCGTACAGGCCGAGGTAGGTCAGCTTGGCCGCCTCGGCGCGGCCGAAGAGCCCGAACACGCCGCACTCGTC
>CAZBIP010000203.1:0-6111 GCA_964491885.1 uncultured Vicinamibacterales bacterium | reverse complement strand
CTGGACCGGCTGCTGGACAACGTCGGTCGGGACTTCTCGGACCTTCAACGAGAGAATGAGAGACTGAAGCAGGACTTGGCCCAGGTGCTGGCGAGCATCGCACGCCAGGTTACTCCCGAGTTCTTCCAGTGGGTCTTCGTGATTCTCGGCACCGGATCGGTCAACGCAGCTGCCCATCGACTGGGGATACCAGGCTCGACGTTTGCCGACCGCGTGAAGGAGTACGTCGGGCGCGGTGGAGTCTACAAGACCCTGTATTCGATGCTGGGAGTTCGGCGGAAGGGCGCGGGACGCAGGCAGATCGAGCGGTTCAACGAGATGTTTGACGAGCATCAGGGGCAGCAGGCCGTCGCGGAGCCGGGAGTCCTGAGAGAGTTGCTGGACGGGATCGAGGATCTCAATGAAGAGAACTGGAGGTCGATGCGCGACGAGTTGATAGATATCGCGCGGAGGGAACTGCCGGAAAGATAGCCGGAAGGCACAGAAACCTTCCAAGTCATTGCAGCGCAAGGGACACCGAACACGGTGCCCCTTTTTTTGCGCCCTGAACCGGAAACGGGGGCGGTTGGTGTGAACAACAACCCCCAAGGAGAAGCCGGTATGCAGGACGCAAGACCAAACCAGCCCAAATCCACACTGACCCCCGCCCGAGCCCGTGTCGTCATGATGATGCAGACGCTCGGGTTCGGCACCATCTACGAACAGCACGTCCGGGATGGTGAGCCGATCTTCACCCCGCCGCCACGCATCGTGCGTGAGATCAAGTTCGGCGGCGAGAACGGTCCCCACGCCATGACCAGGGCGGAGGACTTCATTCTGAAGCAACAAGTGCGCGACTTCTTCGCGCAACTCGATGCCTTCGGCACCGGGACCATCCTCTCGCTGGAGGTGAAGCACGGGCTTCCCTTCCGCATGACCATCGAGGAGGTGCACGCCTGATTTCCGGGCTCGGCCCCCGTTTCACGTTCATCAGTGTTTTCGGAACCAGACGATTAACCGGCCACACAGTGGAGGCAATCGTGGGTGCCGCCGTAACGGCGAACTCACGCTGCCTCCACTCAGGCCGCTCGCTGCCATGGCTGGCACTCGCGACTGCCTCCCCGGCCAGGGGAGACAGCAATGCAGACCAGTCAGAAGCAGCAGGGAGTCAATGAGTACGCGGCGCGAGTCATCCGGCACAAGGCGAGGCACCTCGTCGGCACGGCGGGATTCACCGAGTCCGACCGGGATGATCTTGAACAGGAGATGATGCTCGACGTGATTACGCGGCTGCCGAAGTTCGACGCGAACAGAGGCACGCCGAAGACGTTTGTCGCCCGCATCATCGAACGGAAGATCAGCAAGCTCATCCGTCATCGCACCTCGAATATGCGCGACTACCGCCGCGAGGAGTTTTCGCTCAACGAGCGCATCGAGGACGGGGACGGAGGCAGCATCGAGCGCGGCGATCTCGTCTCGCGGGAGAGCATCGATCCGGTTGTGGCGACACACAACCGCACGGGTGCCGACGAAATGGCGTTCCTCATGGACCTGAGGACGGTGCTGGCCGGGTTGCCGGATCACCTCCGCAGGCTCTGCGAGGTACTCAAGACGGGCACCACCATCTCGGATGCGGCCCGCGAACTGGGTGTCCCGCGAACCACCCTCCACGACCATGTGACGAAGCTCCGGTCCCTCTTCGAGGACGCGGGGCTGAGGGAATACCTCTGATCGTGCATCCGTCATCTGGGCCCGCCGCCGGGTAAGTATGCAGCATCGGCACACAGCCCGCAGCCGACAACGGTCGCGGGCCTCATTCAGGAGCGTAAGCCATGACGAAGGACATCTACCGATACACGTTCGGGCCGACGGCCCGGATGCAGGACGTCGAGGAGGCGTTGCTGCTCGCGGTACTGGCGGTGGAGAGCCTCCACGGCCAGTCGCGGGTGCGGATGGACGCCTCCTACTGCGTGGACGCGGAGAAGCGCGCGAGCGTGATCGACGCGAGCACGCCGGTCGGACGCGACATCTGCCGCATCTTCACCGGTTTCGCCATCCGCGAGTTTGGCGAGTCGGCGGTCAAAGTGCGGCGTGCCGGGCCATCCCCGGCCGCCGCGCCCCAACCCCAACAGGTGACGACATGAGCTTCCGAGAAACCCTGTTCAAGCGAAAGGCAAACGACGTGACGACCACCACCGAAACAACTCGCACCACCGCGTGCCTGATCACGGAGCCGGACGATGTGTACCGCGCGAAGGCGGCCACGCACCTGACCAGCCACCGGCTGGCCGACTTCCGCCGGAACCCGCTGCTCTTCCACAAGAAGGAGTTGGGGCTGGTGACCGAGGAAGATCGCCCCGCGTACCAGATCGGCCGCGCGACGCACACGCTGATCCTCGAAGGCCGCGAGGTCTTCGAGAAGCGTTACGCCGTGGGCGGTCCGGTCAACCCGAAAACCGGCGAGGTCTTCGGCGAGCGCACGAAGGCATACCAGGAATGGGCCGAGGCGCAGGGCAAACCTGCCATCACCGTCGATCAGAACGTCCTGATTGAGCAAATGGCGGCAAGCGTGAGGGCGCATCAGCACGCGGCGGAGTTGCTGGCCGACGGCGTTGCCGAGGGCGTCGTGCGGATCGAGTACGCGGGCATGCTCTGCCAGTCGCGTCTTGACTGGGTCCACCCTGACCGCGGGCTGGTCGATCTCAAGAGCTGCGACAACCTCGATTGGCTGGAGATGGACGCCAAGAGCTACGGCTACGCGCACCAGCTCGCGTTCTACCGCAGCATGCTGGCGGCCGTCACGGGCGAGTCCGTCCCGGTCTTCATCATCGCCGTCGAGAAACGGGAGCCGTTCCGTACCGGCGTCTGGATCATGGGGCAGAACGTTCTGGCCGTGGCCCAGAAGGAGAACGAGCAGGCCATGGCGCGGCTGGCGAAGTGCCGCGCAACGGACTCGTGGCCGACCGGCTACGAGAACATCCGCACCTTCGACTACCTGTAAACACAGAAAGGAGAACCGCACGCATGAAGTTGATCGGTCAAATCCAAAGCGGGAAACGTCCCGCGCCACGCCGAGTGATGCTCTACGGCACGCACGGCGTCGGCAAATCGACGTTCGGGGCGATGAGCGACAAGCCCATCTTCATCCAGACCGAGGACGGTCTGGGGGAGATCGACTGCGACCGCTTCCCGCTCGCCGAAACGTTCGATCAGGCCATCGCGGCCCTTTCGGAGCTGTACTCCGAAAAGCACGCCTACCGGACCGTTGTCCTGGACACGCTCGACTGGCTCGAGCGGCTGATCTGGTCGGACGTGTGCAAGAAGCGCGGGGTCGAGAGCATCGAGGACATCCCCTACGCGAAGGGCTATGTCCTGGCGCTGACCCAGTGGCGCGAGTTCCTGGAGGGCCTGAACGCCTTGCGGAACGAGCGCGGGATGATGGTCATCCTGCTGGCGCACGCCAAGATCGAGAAGTTCGAGAACCCCGAGACGGAGACCTACGACCGCTATGTCCCGCGCCTGCACAAGCTGGCGTCGGCGGTGGTCCAGGAGTGGTGCGACGAGGTTCTGTTCGCCACCTACAAGGTCTTCACGAAGAAGCTCGACGAGGGGTTCAGCCAGACGCGCACGCAGGGCATCGGCACCGGCGAGCGGATCATCCGCACGTCCGAGCGCCCCGCCCATGTTGCGAAGAACCGGCTGAACCTACCGGACGAGCTGCCGCTGGACTGGAACGTATACGCGAAACACCTGGTTGCGACGCCCGTCGTCGCGACCGTCAAGAACGGAGGAAAGAGCAATGGCTAACCTGCAAGGATTCGATGCCCGCACCGTGGAACCGTCAACCGACTTCGAGGCCATTCCGGCCGGGAAGTACCTGGCGATCATCACCGACTCGGGGATGAAGGAGACCAAAGCCGGAACCGGCAGCTATCTGGAACTGACCTTCCAGATCGTCGAGGGCGAGTACAAGGGGCGCAACCTCTGGGCGCGCCTGAACCTCGACAACCCGAACGCGGTCGCGGTCAAGATTGCCCAGGGCGAACTGTCGGCGATCTGCCGGGCCGTCGGTGTCATGGCTCCGAACGACTCGTGCGAACTGCACAACCTGCCGCTCGTGATCACCGTGAAGTGCAAGAAGCGCGAGGACACGGGCGAGATCACGAACGAGGTCAAGGGCTACGCGAAGAAGGAAGCGACGGCGGGGCAGCCTCCGCAGGCGGCCGCGCAGACACCTCCCTGGGCGCGCCGATGATCGAGTTCGATCTGCCGTACCCGCCGTCGGTGAATCACTACTACCGGCGCGTGGGGCCGAGGACGCTCATCAGCCGCGAGGGCCGCAGATTCCGGGAACGGGTCTTGTCGGTCCTCGCGGCGACGCGCCCGAGGCCGTTCGACGGACCCATCGCCGTGCAGGTCGAGGTCTATCCCCCCGACCACCGGCGACGGGACATCGACAACGTGCAGAAGAGCCTCTTCGACGCGCTCCAGCACGGAGGCGTCTACCGGGACGACAGCCAGATCGTGCGTCTCCAGATCGAGAAGCGCGGCTGCGTTCCCGGCGGCATGACTATCGTCCGCATCGAGCCGTTGGCGGATGCCGCCCCGGTCCGAACGGGAGGTTCGACGTGATCGGAGATGAACCGGAAACCACATGATGCAGTTGCGACCATACCAGCAAGACGCCGTGGACGCCGTCTACGCCCATCTGCGGGCACACGACGACAACCCGGTGGTCACGATCCCGACGGGCGGCGGCAAGACGCCGGTGATCGCCACAATGTGCCGCGACGCCGTCGGCCGCTGGAACGGCCGCGTCCTGATCCTGGCGCACGTCAAGGAACTCCTGGAACAAGCACTCGACAAGCTCCAGCAGGTCGCGCCGGAGATGTGGCACCAGATCGGCGTCTACTCGGCGGGGCTGAAGAGCCGGGACACCGAGCACCCGATCATCGTGGCGGGCATCCAGAGCGTCTACCGGCGCGCCTGCGACCTCGACCGCTTCGATCTCGTGATCGTGGACGAGGCCCACATGATCCCGCCGGACGGCGACGGCATGTACCGGACGTTCCTGGAGGAAGCCCGGAAGATCAATCCCAACCTCCGGGTGATCGGACTCACGGCCACCCCGTTCCGCATGACGACCGGCCCCATCTGCGGGCCGGACAACGTGCTGAACTCGGTCTGCTACGAGATCGGCGTCCGTGAGTTGATCGTCCAAGGCTATCTCTGCCAGCTCGTATCCAAGGGCGGACGCGAGGACGTCGATACCGGCGGCCTGCACGTCCGGGGCGGCGAGTTCGTGGCGGACGAGGTCGAGGCGCTCATGGACAAGGACGAGCGCGTCGAGTCCGCCTGCAAGGAGATCGTCGAGTACACCCGCGACCGGAATTCCTGTCTGGTCTTCACCAGCGGCGTCCATCATGCCCGGCACGTCGCCGAGGTCCTGCGGCGGACCGAGTCCCGGGTCGAGACGGTCTTCGGCGAGACATCCGACGAGGATCGCGCCCGGGCCATCGGCGAGTTCCGCGCCGGGCGCGTGAAATACCTGGTCAACGTCAATGTCCTGACGCACGGGTTCGACGCGCCGAACGTGGACTGCGTGGCCATGTTGCGGCCCACGATGTCGCCGGGGCTCTACTACCAGATGGCCGGGCGCGGATTCCGGCTCTGTGACAGCAAGAAGAACTGCCTGATCCTGGACTTTGGCGGGAACGTCCTGCGGCACGGGCCCGTCGACGCGATCCGCACCGATGCCGACCGGAAACCCAATGGCGACGGCGAGGCCCCAGCGAAGAAGTGCCCGGAGTGCAGCGCGCTGATCGCCATGGGCTACGGGACGTGCCCCCAGTGCGGCTTCGTCTTCCCGCCGCCCGAACGGCGGATGCACGACGCCAAGGCGGGCACGGCCGGAATCCTCTCGGATCAGGTCGAGATCGAGGAGCACGCCGTCCAGGACGTGCGCTACAGCGTCCACGAGAAACGCGACGCCCCACCGGACGCGCCGCGCACCATGCGCGTCGAGTACCGGATCGGTTGGCAGCGGTACATCTCGGAGTGGATCTGCGTCGAACACTCCGGCTACGCCCGCGCGAAGGCCGAGTCCTGGTGGCGGCGGCGCTCGAACGTGCC
>CAZBIP010000202.1:3979-6118 GCA_964491885.1 uncultured Vicinamibacterales bacterium | reverse complement strand
ACGTCGCGATCCTGGTCGCCCAGCCGGCCAGCTTCTCCTTCCAGGGGCGGTACGGGGGGTAGAAGAGGCGGACCATGTCGAGCGGCCCCTGGGTGAGCACCGCCCGCTCGTGCGAGAACGCCTTGAACCCGAAGTGCCCGTGATAGTTGCCCTGTCCGCTCTCCCCCGCCCCGCCGAAGGGCAGATTCGGGTTCGCGAGGTGCAGCACGGCGTTGTTGATGCAGCTCCCGCCTGCCGGGACGGCATCGACGATCTCCTCCGCGGCCCGTCGTCCGCGGCTGAACACGTAGAGCGCCAGCGGCTTGCCGTGCGCGCGGGCGTAGGCGTACACCTCGTCCAGCGTCCGGTACCGGATCACGGGCAGCACGGGGCCGAAGATCTCGCCCTGCATGATCGGCGAGTCCACCGTGACGTTCGAGAGCAGAGTCGGCGCGACGAACCGCTTCTCCTCGTCGACCTGGCCGCCGATCTCGAGTACCGCCCCCGCGGCCACGCTGGCGTCGATCCACGCCTTCATGCGGCTGCAGGACGCGCGATCGACGATGCGGCAGAAGTCCGCGGTGGCAGCCCGCGCGTCGTCCGACTCGCCGTAGAACCCGGTGATGCAGTCCCGGGCGTGCCCGACGAACGACGCGTACACCGACTCGTGGACGAACGCGTAGTCCGGGGCCACGCACGTCTGCCCGCCGTTGATGAACTTCCCCCACGTCACGCGCCGGGCGGCGGCCTCGACGTCGGCCGTTTCGTCGACAATGGCCGGCGACTTGCCTCCCAGTTCGAGCGTGACCGACGCCAGGTGCTTCGCGGCCGCCGTCATGACCTTGCGGCCGACGGCCGTGCTCCCGGTGAAGAAGATGTGATCGAAGGGGAGGTCCAGCAGTGCGGCGCCGACGGACTGGTCGCCGAGGAACACCGCGGCTTCTTCCTCGGGGAACACGCTCTCGACGAGCGACTTCAGGAACGCCGCCGTCGCCGGCACCTTGTTCGAGGGGCGAAGCATCACGCAGTTGCCAGCCGCAATGGCCGCCACGAGCGGATTCACGAACAGGAGGAAGGGGTAGTTCCAGGGAGAGAGAATCAGCACCAGACCCTTCGGCTGGTACCGGATCTGGCTGCGCGTGCCCGTGAGGAGAAGCGGCGTGCCGACGCGGCGGGGGCGCATCCAGGACGGCAGATGGCGGATGGTGTGGCCGATCTCGGCGAGCACCAGCTGGAACTCGGTGAGTTCGACCTCGACGGCAGGCTTGGAGAAGTCCGCCGCGAGGGCCGAGCACAGGTCACCCCGGCGGGCGGTGATGGCGTCTCTCAGGCGCGTCAGGCGGGCGCGGCGCTCCGCGGCGGTCGTTCCCGCCATCACCCAGCGGTGCGTCTGCTGCTTCTGGAACACGTCCTGGATGCGCGCGGCGACGTTCGGATCGGGCATGGGAACGCTCCGTACTCGGCTACTCCTGCGTGGTTCGGCCCGTGAAGTGATCCATCGACGCGTTGATGCCCAGGAGGCCGGCGATGGCGTCGAACGCGCCGACGGGCAGCACCCGGAGCAGCGGCACCAGGTAGACCAGGAAGGGCATCAGCACCCGGGGACGGTCGCGCTCGATGGCCCGCACGATGCGCCTGGTGACGCGGTCCGCCTTCAGAATCGGGAGCAGGAACGGAAACCGCGTACGAACGCCATCGAACATCCCGGTGTCGATGAAGTACGGGCAGACCACGGTGGTCTTCACGCCCGGGGCGATGCGTTTCAGCTCCATGCGGACCGCTTCGTCGAAGCCGACCGCGCCGAACTTGCTGGCGCAGTAGTCGGCGAGCCCGGAGACGCCCACGGTTCCCGCCGCCGAGGCCACCGTCACCAGGTGGCCCCGGTTCGCGGCGATCATGCCCGGAAGAAACGCCTTGGCCGTCCAGAAGAGGGCCAGGGTGTTGACCTGCAGCGTCTTCTCGATTTTCTCGTCGGTGAGATCGAGAAACCGTTTGCCGGAGACGACGCCCGCGTTGTTGACGAGGATATCGACGGCGCCGAGATCCGCTTTCACCTTCGCCGCGGCGGCATAGACGCCGGCGCGATCGCTGACGTCCACGACATCCACCCGGGGGCGTCCGCCGAGCGGCCGAAGCTCGCCGAGCAGCCGATCGAGGCCC
>CAZBIP010000202.1:0-3879 GCA_964491885.1 uncultured Vicinamibacterales bacterium | reverse complement strand
TCACGGATGCGGTTGGCCGCCACGTTGGTGACCTCCACCTCCAGCACGTTCTTCCCCGCCACCAGGTTGTCCACGCGCGTCTTGAACACCGGCCCGGGCAGGGGGCCGCACGCCTTGCCGTTCAGCGTCACCCGCGCGCTGTCTTTGACGGCGCCGAGGTCCAGCACCGCGGCGCCCGGCTTCCCTGTCCAGTCGAACTCGATCGTGTAGCGCGCGGTGCCCGCGAAGCGCTTCGCCTCCTCGTCGCCGATGGAGGTCCAGGAAGCCAGGTCTCGGGTGACGACGTCCGCGGGCCTGACCGGGCCCCCTTCCGTGAAGCGGATCTTCCATTCGCCCTTCACGTCGACGGCCTCCGCAGCCGGGTCGGCATAGGCGAACCGGGGGGCCGCCGCGCGCCTCGACGAGCACCGGATGAAGATCATCTGCTCCGGCCCGAGCTGCAGGCGGACCGCGCTCCCCTTCCTGGACGGCTCCGTGATCTCGCCGCTCATCGGGTCGTAGAGCAGATACGTGCTGGCCGGGCTGCCGAGCTCCACCCACTGGTCAACCAGGTCGCGGCCGAGGTTGAACACCATGTACCAGGGCTCGCCATCCGACGCCATCCTCACGGCGTGGAAGCCCTTCTCCGACAGCGAACGCTCGAAAGGCACCTTCGACGCCGCCAGCAACTCGATCGCGTCGCCTGCCGGGCGTCCGGATGACACCGACTGCTTGAGTTCGCCCAGCGCCCGCTGCCGGTTCGCCAGGTCGAACATCCCGGGAACGCTTTCCGGGAGCGAGCCGTCGAAGAACACCTTGCCGCCCGCATCGACGAACGCGTTCATTTGCCGGAGCGTCTCCAGGGGCATGAACCGGGTCGTGGGGACGACCAAGGCCCGGTACCTGGTGCCGGACGGCGCGACGATGTCGCCGCCGGCCACGCGGCTGCCCAGCAACTGCTTGTCGGAGACGTAATCGAAGGTGTAGCCGGCGTTCATCAGCCGCTCGGACAGGCCGGCCACGGGGAACCCCTGGAAGAAGGGGGCGCCGTCTCCCCTGTCGATGTTGGTGTAGTTGGCCGCGCGGAACGGCGTGGCGGCCACGTCGTAGAACGGCCAGTAGACGAGCAGGTCATGCTGCGCGGCGGCGCGCTGGAGGATGCTCTGCGACCGCTCGATGTACGTGAACAGGGCCGGCAGGTCGCGCCAGAGCGGGTTGCGGTTGTTCACCTGGGTGGAGGCGTAGAACACCCAGCCGGGCCACGCCGCGTCCTCGGGAGAATAGGAGGTGCCGTGAAAGATCATGTGGTTGACGCCGGCCAGGAAGAACCGGTTCGTGGCCCGCACCATGTCGGCCGGGGTCACCGTCCAGTGCTCGTCGAGCCAGGTGAAGCTCTCCGACGACACGAGCTTCTTGCCGGTGACGTGGGCGGCCGAAGACGCGAACTTGTTCACGAAGACGGCCGCGCTGTTCGGCGTGATCGTGCCGAAGATCTCGGTTTCAGGGATGTCGGAGGCGGCGTAGATGTCGAGGATGTTGCCCGGGCTTCCGTGCGCCTGGTTGCGGAACAGGCTCTGGTGGCCGTGGGCCCAGGCCATCATGGGCTCGATGAACGAGCCCAGCACGAGCTCCGAGAGCGTTTCGCGGTAGTCGGTTCTCACCCGCGCCGTCCTGTCCTCGTCCGGGCTGCCTCCGGCCAGCACGTGCAGGTGCTTCGCCAGGTCGTACCCGCGCCGCTTCTCGAACTCCTGCAGGAACAGCGGCGTGAAGTCGCCCCGGTACTCGAAGGAATCGTGGAAGAAGCTCCGGACCAGTCCCTCGTCGAGCCGCATCCGCGTCCAGAAGTTCTGGAGGTACCAATCGGTCGTGTCCCTGTTGTAGGTGTCGATGACGAGCCCGTCGCCTCCCGATGACGGGTTCTTGACCTGGTCGCCGGTCTTCACGCGCTCGGCGACGTACAGCTTGCCTGCAGAGGGAGCCACGAACGGCTCCCCCGGCTTCACCACGGTCCCCTCTCCGTCCTCGCCCTGCGCGACGAACGACGCGGCTGCGGCGTTGATCAGCGCGCCGGGCTTCCAGGTTTCGTTCGCCTTCAGTTCGACGGTGTGCAGGCGCAGGGCCCAGAGCCCTTTGTCTTCGGGGACGAAGGGGCCTCCGCACGCCCAGCCCGCGCCAGGCGGCAGGTCAACGCCCATGCCCAGCGCGTGGGCTTCAGTGATCGCGTACTTCAGGACCTCCGAGAACTCGGGAGACTGGTACTTGATGTCGCGGTGTTCCTCACCCTTGACGCCGTAGATGGACGTGATCTCGACGCCCCCGATGCCGGCGGCGGCCAGTTCCTTGAGTTCGCGTTGGATGTTCGCCCGGTCCACGGCGTTCCCCATCCACCACCAGCGCGTCCACGGCTTCATGACGCTCGTGGCCTCGGGCCAGGAAGGCTTCTCCGCGGAACAGGACACCAGCAGGAGCACCGGCAGAAGGGCGACGAGCAGCTTCGTTCTCATGGCGTTGACCAGTCCTGAACGGCCGATGGCGGTCCGGCGCACGTCTCGCCCCGTCGCGGGCTTACTTCCTGATGGCCGTGATGGAGCTCACCGTGACCGTGATCGTGTTGGAGATCAGCTTCCCGTTCTCCTCGACCGTGATGGGCTGGGAGGAATTGATCGGGAGCCCGTCCGGCACCTTGACCCTGATCGTGGATTGGCTGGGATCCCAGGCGACGATCGAAGCCGTCTGCGGGCCGAACTTGACGATCTTCGACCCGCGGGCGCCGATCCGCTGGTTGGTCCGGATGTCGACGACATCACCCGGCTTCATCCGCGACCCCTGCGCCACGTCGTGGAGCTGGTAAAGGAAGAAGTAGTCGACCTCGTTGGAGATGCGGGTGGTGTTCCTGTAGAGTGCGACCTTGTAGGTCTTTCCGGGCTCCGTGTCGAAAGAAAGCGTTCCCGCCATCTTGGTGATCGTACGCGGGCTGCTCGGCACGGCGCGGTCCGGCCCCATGACGATCTGGCCTCCGGTCTCGGGAAAGTTCCGGCCCTCGATGACGATGTCGGTGTGACCCAACCGGTAGCCCACCTGGGACACGGACGTAATCATGGGAGCTCGCCCGACGCGCTGATCGACCTTCTGGCCGATCTTCTGACCGGCCTGGCCTCTCTCGACCTGCGCGACGGCCGAAGTTCCTACCAGCAGACCGAGGCCTGCGCCGAACACCAGGGGAGCCGAACGTCTCATGGTCACTCCCTCCTTCAACGCGTTCTCCGCGTACGCACTGACACATCCGGCCGCCTCGTGGATGCCGACCCCGGCTCAGACGGCGTCCGCCCCGGCCCCGAACGCGCCACCAACGAGGCGCAGTCTACACCCGGATGCTCCCGGCTGACCGGTGGTGCGGTGAGCGGCTCAAAACCCCGTCTGGTATGATGACGCCGCCGCGCTGCGGCAGCCGTCCCATGAGCGACCTACCCTCCAGCTCCAGCCCCGAGCCGCTCGACGGCTGGAAAGCTATCGCCGAGTACCTGGGCAAGTCGGTCCGGACCGCTCAGCGCTGGCGCCACGAGTTCGGGCTGCCCGTCCACCGGGTCGGCGGCCGGGAGGGCGAGCACGTCTTCGCCTATCGCGAGGAACTGGATGCCTGGAGGCGCCGAGCAAGCCGGTCCATCGCCGCCGATCAGACGGCGGCCGATTCTGCCGAACCGGCCGGCGAGCCGCCCGCCGCATCACGCGTCCCGCGGCGCATAGCCGTTTTCGTCGCGGCCGCAGCAGCGGTCGGTCTCACGGCCTGGTGGGCCTTCGGGTCGGCGTTCCTGACAGGGGCGAACCGCGGTGAGAGTCTCGACCGCCGCCTGGACGGGGAACCGTCACGCTACGCGGTCGTGGGTCATCGCTTCCAGGCCT
>CAZBIP010000201.1:0-6120 GCA_964491885.1 uncultured Vicinamibacterales bacterium | reverse complement strand
TCGGACAGATCAAGGCCGAGCAGCCGGGCACGACGTATGGCGAGTTCAAGCGCGAGCTGCTCAATGAGATCGCCCGCTGCCTGAACATGCCGTTCAACGTCGCGGCCGGAAACTCGTCGGGCTACAACTACGCCTCCGGTCGCCTCGACCACCAGACCTACTTCAAATCCATCCGCGTCGAGCAGGCCGACTGCAACAGCGTCGTGCTCGATGCGCTGCTGAACGCCTGGCTGACCGAAGCCCGTCTGCTCGCTGATTTCTCGTTCCTGGCCGGGGCCGAATCACTGCAACACCAGTGGTTCTGGGACGGCACGGAACACGTCGATCCGGCGAAGGAAGCCAGCGCCCAGGCCCAGCGCCTGGCCAATCACACCACCACGCTGGCCTGTGAATACGCCCGCCAGGGCAAGGACTGGGAGACCGAGCTGCGCCAGCGGGCCAAAGAGAAGCAGTTGATGAAGGAACTGGGCCTGACCGAGGCCGAGGTCCAACCCACGCAAGAACCGCAACCCCAAGAGGAGGACGACACGGATGTCGAAGACCAACGACAAGCAGCCTGAGTTCGTGACCATGCGCGGGCCGCTGACGATCCAAGCCGCCGAGGGCGATAGCGCTCTGCCGCAGTTCCGCATGGTCGCCTACACCGGCGGCCTGATGCGGATCGCCGGGTTCCCGCACCAGGTCGTGGTCGATCTGGCGGGTCTGGACATCCCGTCGCAGAACCTGCCGATCCGACTCGACCACGAGCGCCGCCAGGGCGTGGGCCACACGCAGCGGGTGCTGGTCGAGGCCGGGCAACTCGTCGCCGAGGGGCTGATCAGCCGCGATACCTCGTGGGCGCGTGACGTAGCCAAGAGCGGCGTCAACGGCTTCCCCTGGCAGGCCAGCATCGGCGCGGCGGTGGTCGAGGCGGAGTTCATCCCCGCCGGTGCCACGGTCAACGTCAACAAGCAGCAGTTCACCGGCCCCGTGCATGTGGTGCGTCGGGCCGTGCTCAAAGAGATCAGTTTCGTCGACAGCGCCGCCGATCCGGGCACCACCGCCCGCGTCGCGGCCCAGGACAAGGAGCCTCAGACAATGAACGGCAAGGAAGCAACGATGGACATCACCGACAAGCAGCAGGACAAGCCGGGGGCGGAGGTCCAGGCGCGGGCGGACGAGGGCAAGGAGGCCCCGTCCGCCCCCGGCCCCGGAATCGCCAGCGACCCGGTCAAGGACATGCGCGCCCAGGCGGCCGCCGAGAGCAAGCGGATCGCAGCCATCCGCAAGGTCACCGGCGGCAAGCACCCGGACATCGAGGCCAAGGCCATCGAGGAGGGCTGGGACGTGAAGAGCACCGAACTGGAAGTGCTGCGCGCCTCGCGGCCCGCCGCCCCGGCGGCGCACACCGGCGGCACGGCCAACGGTCCGAAGGTGCTGGAGGCCGCTGCACTGATGACCGGCGGCGTTCGCGGCGATGCCCTGATCAAGACGCACGGCGAGCAGATCGTCGAAGCGGCCGAGAAGCGCTACCGCAACCGGTTGGGTCTGCACCAGCTTCTGCTGGAGGCGGCCTGGGCCAACGGCTGCGACGCGCGATTCTTCAGCGATGATCCCGAGGCGGTGCTCCGCGCGGCGTTCAGCACGTTCACGCTGCCCGGCATCCTCTCCAACGTGGCCAACAAGTTCCTGCTGGACGGCTTCGAGTCGGTCGAGCAGGCCTGGCAGCGGATCGCCGCCACGCGCAGCGTGAAGGACTTCAAGGCCGTCACCAGTTTCCGGCTGACCGGCGGCTTCGAGTACCAGGAGGTCGGCCCCGACGGCGAACTCAAGCACGCCGAGGTCGGCGAGGAGAGCTTCACCAACCAGGCCAAGACCTACGGGCGGATGTTCGGCCTGACCCGCACCGACCTGATCAACGACGACATGGACGCGCTGACCGCCGTCCCGCGTCGCATCGGTCGCGGTGGCGCGCTGAAGCTCAACAAGGTCTTCTGGGGCGCGTTCCTGGACAACGCCGCCTTCTTCACCACCGGGCACAAGAACTACCAGGCGGGCGCGGACACGGCGCTCTCCATCGACGGCCTGACGGCGGCGGAACTGATGTTCCTCGAGCAGGTCGATCCCGACGGCAACCCGTTGGCCATCGAGCCGCGCACGCTGCTGGTGCCCCCGGCGCTGAAGGTCCAGGCCGAACTGCTGATGAGCAGCCTGAAGGTCAACGAGACCACCACGGCCAACAAGCCCAAGCCCAACGACAACCCACACGCGGGCAAGTTCGGCGTCGTCACCAGCACCTACCTCGGCAACGCGGCCATGTCCGGGTCGAGCACGAAGGCCTGGTACGTGCTGGCCGAGCCGTCGGACCTGCCGGTGATCGAGGTCGCGTTCCTCAACGGCAAGCAGCAGCCCACCGTGGAACGGGCCGAGGCGGACTTCAACGTCCTGGGCATCCAGTTCCGAGGGTACTTCGACTTCGGCGTCGCCCTCCAGGATTACCGGGGCGGCGTGAAGATGAAGGGCGAGGCGTAAGCCTCGACTCTTCGGCGGACAGTGTGAACTTCTCAGACCAATAAGGAGCAACGACTCATGGCAACGGCAAAGTTCATTCATGACGGTGACAGCATCGACTACACGCCCGGCAGCAACGTCGCCGCCGGTGATGTGGTCGTGCAGGGCGATCTGGTGGGCGTGGCCAAGCGCGACATTGTCGCCAACGCGCTGGGCGCGCTGGCGGTGACGGGCGTGTTCGACGTGCCCAAGGCGACTGGGGCGGGCACGGCCATCGCCTCGGGCGCGAAGGTGTACTGGAACGCCACGGCCCAGCAGGCGACCACCACGGCCAGCGGCAACAAGTACCTGGGCAAGACGGTCAAGGCGACGGTCGACGCCGACGCGACGGTTCGCGTCCGCCTGGAGCAGTGATCGATGGCCGACCTTCTCCGCCAAGGCTCGCAGTGGCTGGAGCAGATGCGCACGGCGCACTGCTCCAGCCCGGTCGAGTACCGCAAGCCGCCGGATGCCTACACCGTCAACGCGACCTTCGGCAGGACGGGATTCGAGGTCGCCGACGAGTCGGGCCTGACGATCAATGCCCACGTCTGGGACTTCCTGATCCTGGCCGACGCACTGGGCTTTGATCCCGAACCGGGCGACGTGATCGCGGCCAACGGGCGGAGATACGAGGTCATGAACCTGGGCGGCGAGGGCTGCTGGCGATGGAGCGATCCGTATCGGCAGACCTACCGCATTCACACCAAGGACATCGGAGCGGACACGTGAGCGACTGCACCCAGTTCGAGCAATGCCAGAACCAGTTCGAGTCCATCCATGACAAGCTGGATCGGCTTGACGAGGCCATTCGCGGCAACGGCAAGCCTGGGATTCAGCTTCGCCTGGATCGCCTCGAACAGGACGCCAGACGGCAGTCCAGACTGATCTGGCTGATTCTGGGCGCGGCGATCACGGCTGCGACATCCGCCATCGTCGCCTGGATTGGCGGCTGAGGAGAACACACGCATGGCCAAACGCTGGATCAACTCGATGGACGTGGAGGTCAGCCCCAGCGGCGCTCCATTGTTCGACATGGCCGGTTGCACAACGTTTGTCGGCGGCACCAAGACTGTGGCGTCAACGGCGACGCCGGAAAAGCTGGTGCCGACAGTCACACCGTGTCGGTTCGTGTGGATTGGCGCTCGCGTGGACACCTACGGCAACCCGATCAACACGCGACCGTGCTTTGTCGGCGACTCAGCCAACCAGAACATCCCGGTCATGCCGAGCAACTTCGAGGGCGTCGTGATCCGCATCGACGACGCCAGCAAGGTCTTCGTCAAGGTGGGCGTGAATAACCAGGGCGTGGTGTACCGCATCTTCGCTTAGAGGGTCCTCATGGCAACGATTACTTCGGCACAAACCGGCATGTGGGGCGACCCAGCCACCTGGGTGGGCGGCGTCGTGCCCAATATGAGTGTAGATGACGCAGTCGTCGCCAATGGTCATCTCGTGGTGATCGAGCCGGACTCATATATCGTTCTGGTCGATGGCCGAAACCTTACGGTCAACAGTGGGGGCATCCTCGGTGTCGTGGGCGGGCTGGAGGTGTTCTTCTACGGCTCGCTCTACGTCAGCGGCGAGTTGATCGCCATCCCAGGCTCCTACATCAGCCTCTACGACGACGGCTACGCGGACATCAACAGCGGAGCCTCTGCCAGCGTTGAGGGCTCCCTGGACGTGGCATATTACGCCTACCTCAACGTCTATGGTGAGATGACTGTCGGAAGCAGCGGCTCGCTCTACGCCGTCTATGACGGGTACGTCTACGTTTCCGGCGGCACCATCACCGTTCACGGATATCTGGAACTATACGAGTACGCCTACCTGGACCTGTATGACGGGTCGATCACCATCCAGAGCGGCGGGGTTGCCAGCATTGGCGGGTATGTCACCTGCTACTACTACAGCGGCATCCACGTCTACGGAGCATTGACCCTCACTTCATACGGGTACATCGAAGCCGCCTATTCCTCAGAGATCACCTGCGAATCGCCCGGCGTGATGAGCGTGGATGGCTATTTGCTCGTCGCGGATGACGGTTTCTGTCGCGTGTACGGAACGGTGACATTCTCGCGCTACGGCGGCCTCGACGCCTACTACTACGGCTATCTCGAAGTCAATTCAGGCAGCGTCGTGGATGACTTCGGCTACCTCTACATCCACTACGACGCCTTCCTTTACGTCGGCGGTGAAATCCGAGTCTACAAGGACATCTACATCTCCGGCCAGATGTACGGAGGCGGCAAGATCGTGATGTTCCGCCGCGAGGGGCAGATCAAGGACGGCGACGGCAACAGTCTATTCAAGCTGGACCAGGCCTACGGGCACGGCCAGATGGCAATCGCATAGGAGAACCAGCAATGGCAGAGCAAATCGCGGGTACGCCCGGCAGACAGACGATGGAGTTGACGCCCTCAGAGCAGGAGGCCGTCGAGCGCATGCGTATGAGCCCCACCGACCGCGCCGCCGAACAGGAGGTCCGCAAGCAGGCACGCCTGAATGCGATGGCCCCGGATGTCCGGCAGGTCATCGAGCAGCGCAATGCCCGCGTCGCGGCCATGACACACATCGAGCGGCGAAACTACCTCGCCGGACAGCGACTCGCGGGTTTGGCCCGGTCGCTGCGCCACGAGGTTCAGCAGGGACTGTCCTTCACTGATGCCGTTGCCGCCGTCGAACCGGCAGTGGCGGACGACCTGAACTGGTTGGCGGATCAACTGACGGCAACGAGGGCAAACTGATGGCACTGATCATCGACATCGCCGATGCCGTCGCCGCCGAACTGAATGCCGCTCCGGCGGGCACCTTCGACCCGACCATCGCCGCCGTTCGGCGAGTGCTGCCGGAGTTCGAGTTGGCGGACCTGGCGGAACTGAAGGTCTCGGTGGTGCCCAAGGCCGTGGAGATCAACGGCTCGACGCGCTCGACCAGCCAGTTCGACCTGCAGATCGACATCGGCGTGCAGAAGAAGCTCGGCAAGAACCTGGACACGGAAGTGGCGGCGCTGTGCGGACTGATGGACCAGATCGCCGCGTACCTGCGGCGGCGAGCGCTCCCTGGCATTCCGGGGGCGGCGTGGGTGCGGACGCAGAACGAGCCGGTCTATGCCCCCGAGCACCTGGCCGAGCAGCGCGTCTTCACCAGCGTGTTGACGGTGACGTACAGGGCCATCGGATGATCCACTTCGAGTTCAAGCAGTTGTTCTTCGACCGCCAGGCGGTGATCTCGAAGGTGGACGCCGCCTCGCGGAAGGTGCTCTCGAAGTTCGGAGCGTTCGTGCGGCGATCGGCCAAGAGCAGCATCCGCAAGCGCAAGAAGCCCGCGCCGCCCGGAGCGCCGCCGAGCTCGCACACGGGGCTGCTGAAGAAGTTCATCTTCTTCGGCTACGACACGAACGCCCAGAGCGTGGTGATCGGCCCGACGCGACTGAACCAGAAGGGACGCGGCGAAGCGCCGCCTCTGCTGGAGTACGGCGGTAAGACGACGCTCAAGCGTCGTGGCAAACGGAAACGGACAACGTACAAGGCCCGGCCCTACATGGGACCGGCATTCGAGAAAGAGAAACCCCAGCTGCCCGCCATGTGG
>CAZBIP010000200.1:3027-6168 GCA_964491885.1 uncultured Vicinamibacterales bacterium | reverse complement strand
CCGAGGATGCCGTGCTTCGCGCCGACCCTCTTGAAGGCCTCGAGGGCCCGCTCGAGCGTCGGGATGTCGTGGTCGGCCGAGAGCTGCGTGCGGATGCGCGCCTGCCCTGCCGCCACGACGGGGAAGAAGAAGCCCACCACGTACACGCCCTCGAAGTAGAGGTCGCGCGCCACGTCCTGCGCGAGCTTCGCGTTGAACAGCATCACGGGCACGATCGGGCTGTCGCCCTCCCTGACCACGAACCCGGCGTCCCTGAGGCCGGCGCGCCAGAACTTCGCGTTCGCTTCCAGCTTGTCCCGACGCTCGGTCGTCGCGCTCAGGATGTCGAGCACCGCGATCGCCGACGCCGCGATCGGCGGCGGCACGGCGTTGCTGAAGAGGTAGGGCCGCGCCCGCTGCCGGCACAGTTCCACGATCTCCTTCCGGCCCGACACGCAGCCGCCGCTCGCCCCGCCGAGCGCCTTGCCGAGGGTCGTCGTGATGATGTCGATCTTCCCCATCACGCCGAAGTGCTCGTGCACGCCGCGCCCGGTCTTCCCGATGAACCCCGTCGCGTGGCTGTCGTCCAGAAACACGAGCGCGCCGTACCGCTCCGCCAGCGCCACGATCTCGTCCAGCGGCGCGAGATCGCCGTCCATCGAGAACACGCCGTCGGTGATGACGACCCGCACCCGCTTGTCCTGGTGCTCCTGCAGCTTCTGCTCCAGGTGCGCCATGTCGCAGTGCTTGTAGGTGTCGTGCATCGCCTTGCACAGGCGGATGCCGTCCACGATTGACGCGTGGACGAGGCGGTCCGAGATCATCACGTCCTCGGGCCCGAGGATCGCCTCGAACACCCCGGCGTTGGCGTCCAGGCAGCTCGCGAAGAGGATCGTGTCCTCGGTGCCCAGGAATTCCGTCAGCTTCGCCTCGAGCGTCCGGTGCAGGTCCTGCGTGCCGCAGATGAACCGCACGCTCGACATGCCGTAGCCGCGCTCGTCGAGCGCCCGGTGCGCCGCCGCCACCACCGCGGGATGGCTCGACAGCCCGAGGTAGTTGTTCGCGCAGAGGTTGACGACCTCTTTCAGCTCGGCGCCGCCCGGGAACTCGACGGTGATCCGCGCGGCCTGCGGCGAGTGGATGAAGCGCTCTTCCTTGAAGATGCCCTTCTCGCGGATGCCGGCGAGCTCGGCCTGCCAGGCGTCCTTGACGGCCGCGGGATACGCCATGGCTACGCTCCCGCCTTCGGCTGGTGCTTCTGGACCAGCCCGACGATGCTCGTCACCGTGTCGAAGGCCTGGGGCGTCGCTTCCTCGTCCGGAATCCGGATCGCGTACTGCTTCTCGAGGAACCGCTTGAGGCTCACCATGCTGAAGCTGTCCACGATCCCGCTCGAGATGAGCGGCGTGTCCTCCGTCAGCGGCGTGTCCCCGGCATCGTCGGCGTCGAGGTACTCGTTCTTGATGTAGTCGAGGATCATCTCCTTCATCAGACGCTCCCTGAGTCAGGGGCTAGGGACTAGGCGCTAGGCGCTAGTCGGCCGAGCCCGTCAGCGTTATCCTCGTCGGCACCCACGCGGCGAAAGCCGCGTCCCGCCAGGCCCTAGCGCCTGGCCCCCAGCGCCTAGTCATCGTCCATTGTACTGAGGTCCCCCGCGGGCAGGCCGAGTTCTTTCGCCTTGAGCACCCGGCGCAGGATCTTCCCGCTCCGCGTCTTCGGCACCCGGTCCACGAACTCGATCTCCTGGGGCATCGCGAGCGGCGACAGCCGCTTCCGCACGAAGTTCATGATGTCCAGCTCGAGGTCCGGGCCCGGCGCGTGGCCGGGCCGCAGCGCCACGAAGGCCTTGACGACCTCCATGTTGACGGGGTCGGGCTTGCCGATCGCCGCCGACTCGGCCACGGCCGGGTGCTCGAGCAGCGCGCTCTCGACCTCGAACGGCCCGACGAGGTGCCCCGCGGTGTTGATGACGTCGTCGTCGCGCCCGCAGAACCAGTAGTAGCCGTCGGCGTCCACGCTCGCCTGGTCGCCGCAGATGTACCACCCGTTGAGGAACTTGCCGTAGTAGACGGCCGTGTTGTTCCAGTAGGCGCGCATCAGGCTCGGCCACGGCGGGCGGATGGCGAGCAGGCCCACGCGGCCGGGTTCCGTGACGGGCACCCCGGTCTTCGGCTCGACGACCGCCGCCGTGATCGCGGGAAACGGCTTGCCCATGCTGCCGGGCTTTACCGGCATGCCCGGCAGGTTCGTCACGACAATGGCGCCGGTTTCGGTCTGCCAGAACGTGTCGTGGAACCACAGCCCGAACGCCTCGTGGCCCCAGCGCACCGCCTCGGGATTCAACGGCTCGCCGACGCTGCACATGTGCCGCAGGCTCGTGAGGTCCCTCCGCCTCGCCGGCTCGAAGCCGTCCTTCATCAGCATGCGGATGGCGGTCGGCGCCGTGTACCAGACGGTGACGCGGTGCTTCTCGATGGTCCGGTACCAGCGGTCGCTCGAGAACCCCGCGTCCAGCACGACCTGCGTGGCGCCGAGCGCCCAGGGGCCGATGATGCCGTAGCTCGTGCCGGTCACCCAGCCCGGATCGGCCGTGCACCAGTAGACATCGTCCTCGCCGACGTCCAGCACGACCTTCGTCGTCAGGTACTGCGCGAACACGCTGCCGTGGACGTGCAGGGCGCCCTTCGGCGCGCCCGTCGTGCCGCTGGTGTAATGCAGCACGCTCGGGCTCTCGGCGCTCGTCGGCGCGATGGCGAACCGGGTCTCCCGGTTCGCCTCCATCCGGAAGGGAATCTCACCCTCGCGGAGCGGGTGGCCGTGACCGTCGGCATCGACGACGATGACCGTCTTCAGATCGGGCAGCCGGTCGCGCACCCGCCGCACCTTGCCGAGGTGCCGCCGCTCGGTGACGATGGCGGTGGCCCGGCTGTCCAGCATGCGCGCCGTCAGCGCGTCTTCGCCGAACACCGAGAAGAGCGGCTCGACGATCGCCCCGGTCTTCAGGATGCCCATGAACGCCGCGTACAGGTCCGGCAGCCTGTTCAGGAAGAGGCACACCCGGTCGAGCGGGCGGACGGACGCCCCGTCCCTGAGGACATGCGCCCAGCCGTTGCTCAATTCCATCAGGTCCCGGAACGTGTAGCGGCGGACCTCTCCGTCGGG
>CAZBIP010000200.1:0-2927 GCA_964491885.1 uncultured Vicinamibacterales bacterium | reverse complement strand
CGGAATGCCGTCAAAATGGCCGGCAGGATGCCGCACGCGGAGCGATAATGGTCCGGAATCCGGTTTTTCCAGCACGCGACGGCGGCTCACGCGCGCGAACGCAGCGGTCACGAGCGCCTTTCAGGCACCCGGGGTGCCTTTCTGGCGTCTAATTCATTGATCCGGTTCGTCCTTCTCATGCTGCGCCGAATAGCCTCCACGGTCGTTCTCGCTTTCCTGGTCGCGGCCCAGGCAGGGGAGACGCGCGCCCAGCATCCCTTGCCCCTCGACGGCATCGTCCGGCTGCTGCTGAAAGTCGAGCAGGTCATGCAGGCCGGCAACCCCGACGCCTACATGGACCTGCTGTCTGCCGTGGCGCACCCCGGGCTGGCGCGCAAGGCCGCAGAGGCCCTCATCGCGCCCGGCATCACGCGAGCCGTCATCCGGGAGCGCGATCGCGCTCCGCTGGAGGGCACGCTCCCCGGCGACGGCTACCGCCTCATGGTCGAGATCTTCACCGAGCGCGGGGCCCAGGCGCGCGTGGTCACCTGGCGCCTGGATGTCCGCCGCGTGCCGGCGGAAACCGCCGAGGACGAGTGGCGGATCGCCGGCCAGGAGTCGCTGGCAACGGTGGACGGGCTGAGCCGGCTCGCCCTGGAGCCGGGACGGCAGTACCGGCTTCACAACTTCGCCACCAGGACCCAGGACCTGGAGGTGCGGGTGGCCGACGGCGTGCTGTTCGTGGCGGCCAACGCCGGAGGGCCGACCGCCGGCGTGATTGTGCCCGCGAGCGGCGGGGTGGTGCGATTCCGGCCGACGCCGGAAGTCGAGCGCGAGCAAGTGCGCATCTACGCCGGGAAGGACACGATCGACACGCCGTTCGAAACGCTCTTCCTGCGCCTCCACCCTTCGGATTTTCACCGCCACTTCCCGCAGAGCGTGCTGGGGCCGGAAGCCCCGGACCCGTCGGCGTTTCAGAAGGCCTCGGCCGTGTTCCGAGAGGACATCGGCAAGTCCTACGGCCTCGACCTCGCGGATTTGAGCCGCGACGTCTGGTCCATCGATCCGCTGCCCGGCGACGTCATCGCGGAAATCCACACGCGCCGCTATCAGACGCTGACCTACGCCAGGTCGTCCACCGAGCCCGAAGACATCTCCCTCTTCGATCGCCGGCGACGCAGGAACATCTCCGTGTACGCGTCGCCCGAGCGGCTCTCGGCCGGGGCCAGGGCGTTCGACGAGGACGGGCGGGCGCCGTACGTGGTCGATCACTACCAGCTCGACGTGTCGATCGATCCCGAGCGCCTGTGGCTGGACGGGCGGGCCCTCATCCGCGTGCGGGTCACGGCGGACGTCATCAATCACCTCACGCTCCGCCTGGCGGAGCCGCTGACGGTCCGGTCCGTCTACAGCGGGGAGCTCGGCCGCCTCCTGGCTCTCCGCGTGCGCGGCCAGAACAACGTCGTGGTCAACCTGAACGGCTTCGCGGTCAGGGACAGCATGCTGACGCTGGTCGTCACCTACTCCGGGCGGCTGGAGCCGTTCGAGCCCGACCGCGAAACCATCGGACCGCAGTTCCCCCAGGAGGCGACGATCCTCAACGAGGCGGCGTCGTTTCCAGGGGAAACCAGCGTGCTGTACTCGACCCGCAGCTACTGGTACCCGCAGGCCGCGGCCGGGGGGTACGCCACGGCGACGCTGCACCTGACCGTGCCGGAGCCCTACCAGGTCGTGGCGACGGGGGAACTGGCGCCGGGCTCGCCCGTGGTCGTGCCCCACACCGAGCGGCAGCGCCCCGGGCGCCTCTTCACGTTCGAGGCGCGCCAGCCCGTCCGGTACCTGGCGTGCCTCGTCAGCCGCTTCGTGCGCGTCGACACGCGCACGGTCTCCATCGTCGAGGCGATCGGCAGCCTGGCCTCGGGCGGCGCCGCGGCCCTGCCCTCCACGCCGGCTGGGGCCGGATCGTTCAACAGCGAAGTCGAGTTGACCGTCGAGTCGAACCCGCGCCAGGTCGGACGGGGCCGGAACCTCGCGCCCGTGATGGCCGACGTCATCGAGTACTACGCCTCGCTCATCGGCGACTCCCCGTACCCCTCGTTGACGACGGCGCTCATCGAGAAGAACCTGCCGGGCGGGCACAGCCCGCCGTACGTCGCGATCCTGAACCAGCCGCTGCCAACGACGAACCTCAACTGGAGCGGCGACCCTGCGGCGTTCCAGGTCTTCCCGGAGTTCTTCGCGGCGCACGAGGCCGCCCACCAGTGGTGGGGCCAGTCGGTCGGCTGGCGCAACTACCACGATCAGTGGATCAGCGAGGGGTTCTCCCAGTACTTCGCCGCGCTGTACGCAGGCAAGAGCCGCGGCGAGGACCTGTTCAACCAGTTGATGCGGCGCATGGCGCAATGGGCGCGCAGGGAAGGCGATGCCGGGCCGATCTCCCTCGGCTACCGGCTCGGCCACATCGAGGGCGACAGCCGCGTGTTCCGGGCCATCGTGTACAACAAGTCCGCCTCGGTCCTGCACATGTTGAGGCGCGCGATCGGCGACGAGGCGTTCTTCCGGGGCATCCGGCAGTTCTACTTCGAGTGGCGCTTCCGCAAGGCGGGGACCGACGACGTGCGGCGTGCCTTCGAGCGGGAGAGCGGGCGGCCGCTCAAGGGGTTCTTCGACACGTGGATCGACGGGTTCGGGACGCCGAAGGTGGCCGTCACGTGGGTCACCACCGCCGGCACCGCGTCCCCGGCCGCGGTCCTGCGTGTCGAGCAGCGGGGCCGGCTTCACGAGTTCCCGGTGACGGCGACCGTCCGCTACGCCGGGGGAGACACGGCGGACCACCAGATCTTCGTCAGCGAGCGGGTGGCGGAGTTCACGCTTCCCCTGACAGGCACGCTGAAGGACGTCGTGCTGAACCGCGACGGCCTCACCCCCCTCGACGTCGTCCGGAAGTA
>CAZBIP010000199.1:4047-6179 GCA_964491885.1 uncultured Vicinamibacterales bacterium | reverse complement strand
CCCGGTCACGCCGCTCGATCGCGGATCGGGCGCGGACGGCGCATCGCGGACGTAGCGGCAGTCAGTAGCGCGAGCCCGTTTCGCCGGCTCGCGGCGGAGCGACCTATAATCCGCTCGTTCGACCCGTTCCCCCGACAGCTGGCCGCCTCCGCCTCGGCCGGCCCCGGGGCCGAGGAGGTACCTGCCGTGACGACCGTGACCCGCCGCTCGTTCCTGACCACTGTCGGCGCCGGCCTGTGCGCCGCGCCCGCAATTCTTCGCGCCCAGGGCAGACCGCCGCGCCACCGCATCGCGTTCTCGACGCTGGGGTGCCCGGCCTGGAGCTGGAAGACGATCCTCGAGAAGGCCGATCGCCTCGGATTCGCCGGGATCGAACTGCGCGGCATTGCGGGTGAGATGGATCTGCCGAAGGTGCCCGAATTCCAGGGCACGAGCCTTGCCGCGACGAAGCGGGACCTCGCCGCGTTGGGCCTCACCGTCATCGGACTCGGCGCGTCGGCGGTCATGCACGAGAAGGACACCGCGAAGCGCCAGGCGCACCTCGACGAGGGCCGGCGGTTCATCGACCTCGCGCAGGCCCTCGGCGTGCCGTACGTGCGGATGTTCGGCGATCGCATTCCTCCCGACGAGCCCAAAGACGACGTCATGAAGCGCGTCGTCGAGGGCTTCCAGGTGATGACCGCGCACGCGAAGGCGGCCGGCGTGACGGTGCTCATCGAGTCGCACGGCGACTTCACACGCTCGGGCGATCTGGTCACCATCCTGACGCGGGTCAACTCGCCGCAGTTCGCGCTCCTTTGGGATGCGCACCACACGTTCGTGGCGGGCAAGGAGCAGCCGGCGGAGACGTTCGCGAAGCTCGGCACGTGGCTGCGCCACACGCACCTCAAGGACTCGAAGCCGCAGGGGGCGGACCGGCGCTACGTGCTGCTGGGATCGGGCGAGGTGCCGGTCAAGGAACAAGTGACGGTGCTGGCCAAAGCCGGCTACAAGGGCTTCTACGGCCTGGAATGGGAGAAGCGGTGGCACCCGGACATCGAGGATCCCGAGGTGGCATTCCCGCACTATGCGAAGACGATGAGGGAGTATCTGACAGAGGCGGGTGTCACAGCTGAGTGAGCGAGGGATCGGAGGCGAACATGGCGACGAAGGGCGGCGTGAGCCGGCGCGAATTTCTCGAGCGGAGCGGCATGGCGGTGGCGGCTGGGGCGGTGGTGACAGGAGCAGTCGTGGGGGTGCCGGTGCTGCGGTCCGACCTCGAGGCAGCCGGGGCCGCGGCGCCACCGACACTGCCGCACAGGACACTCGGCCGCACGGGCGTGCAGGTGTCGATCCTCGCCTTCGGGTGCGGCAGCCGCTTCCTGGAGCACCCGGTGAACCGGGCGTCGGCGGTGCTCGAGGAGGCCATCGACTCCGGCATCGACTACCTCGACACCGCGGTCAGCTACGGCAACGGCGAGAGCGAAACGCGGGTCGGGCGCGTGATGGCCACGCGGCGGAAGGACGTCTTCCTCGCGACGAAGGTCCCGACGAACGCGCGGACGCGGGATGCCGCCCTCAAGGAGGTCGAGGCCAGCCTCAAGCGGCTGCAGACCGACCGCGTCGATTTGCTCCACCTGCACGGCCTCGAAGACGAGGCCGATCTCGCGAAGATGGAGGCGCCGGACGGCGCGTTGAAGGCCCTCTACGAGCTGCGCGACCAGAAGGTCGCGCGGTTCATCGGCATGACGAGCCACTCGGACGGCGCCGTCATGGCGAAGGCCATCGCGCACAACGATCTCGACTGCGTGCAGATGGCGATGAACCCGGTCCAGGGCGGCCGATTCGAGGAACTGGCCCTGCCTGCGGCCAACAGGAAGAACCTCGGCGTGATCCTGATGAAGGTAACGGCCCAGGACAAGCTGCTCGTGGACGGCGGGCCGAGTACAGCATCGCTCCTGCGCTACGCATGGAGCCTGCCCATCTCTGCCGCTGTCTGCGGCATGCCGAAGATCGAGCACCTGAGAGAGAACGTGCTGACGGCGCGCGCGTTCACGGCGCCGCTCGCCCCGGCCGCGATTGAGGGGCTGCGGAAGCAGCTCGCCGGGCGCCGCTACGCGCTCGAGCAGTTCTTCCTGCACCACGACGACGGG
>CAZBIP010000199.1:0-3947 GCA_964491885.1 uncultured Vicinamibacterales bacterium | reverse complement strand
GATGCGCGCGCCGCCGGACGAGAAGAGCACCGTGGTCGTGCCGATCCGGCCGCCAGTCACCGACAGCAGCAGACCCTCGCTGCAGGCGGTTTGCGTGACGACAGGACCCGGCTCGGCGTCCGTGCAGGGCACGATGACGAAGAAGATGCGGACCGGCCCGCTCCGCTTGAACGAGCAGGCCGCCATTGGCGCCGGCGTGCTGATGCCCTTGATGCTGATGGGCTCAGGCACCAGCGTGATGCCGTCCGGGAGTTCGGGCGCGGCCGGCACGATGCGCACGCCGTCCTCGCCGCGCACGACCAGCGAGTGGCGATCGCCGTCGATCGCCACGTCACGGGGCGGGAAGTGAAGCAACACCTGGTAGTCGTGCTCGCCGGAGGCATCGAAGGTGTCGTGAATCACGACGAAGTCGCCTCGGACAAGGGCGACGGCGCGCGTCCAGGCCACGCCCGCATTGGCGGCTTCCGAAGCCGGTGAGTGCATCCGGCAGCACGTGATGCCGGCGGTCGTCTGCCAGTCCGTGATCCGGTTCGCCGTCTCGCGCTTCGGCGCCCACAGCGCGCTGGATGAGGTCGCCGTGTCGCTGCGGCCGTCGATGATCACGGTGTTGTGCGCCCGGGTGGTCCTGAACCACGTCACGAGCGCCGGGTCGTCGTAGTTGCAGCAGCCGCTGTCCACGAGGACCGGTTTGCCCGCGAACCAGACGTTGACGGCCAGCCGCCCGGCGTGCGCGTGAGCGCCGATGGTGCGCGCCGGGTTCGCCAGCACGTACCACGGCTTCTGCAGCCCGCTCCTCAGGACGGCGATCTGCGTGTCCGGGAAGAACGTGGACGCCGCCTCCGGACCCGGCCCCTCCCGTTTCAGGATGGCGTCGATCGTCTCGAGTGTCGGCTGCACCGGCATCTCGTACGAGTCGTTCACCGGCGGCATGGTGCCGTCCGGCTGGGCGACGGCGTGCAGGTAGGCCGCCATCTTCCCCAGCCCTGGCAGGCTTCCCGCCGGCGGCTCGAGGCCGTTGGCGGCGCAGAGCAAGTACGCGTCGCGGAAGATGTGGGCCTGGAACGGGTAGTAGCCGAACATTTGCTCGACGTTGCCGCCGTCGGCGTGGAACGCCCGCGCCAGGTGATGGTTCAGGATCCGGATGCCCGTCTGCCTGAGGGAGTCGGCGCCGGCGAGGTCGGGGAAGAGTACCCCGAGGTAGAGCATCGCCAGCCCCCCGTGGGACTGGTGGTTGAACTCGTTGAGTGGCGCTCTTCCGAAGCCCGACAGCAGGACGTCGGCGTGGTCCTGCTGCAAGCGCAGGATGGCCGTGCGCTCGTCTTCGCGCAGGCCGTCGCCCGCGAGGTACCAGCACCACGAGAGGTGAATCGCCCGCCACGCGACCTGCATGTCGCGCCAGACGTGAACGGCCGTGGAGGTGGTCGAGAACCGCGGGTTGTCGGCCATCCAGCGCCCGAGGACGCGCATCATGTCGTCGAGGTCGCGCCGATTCTTCGTCCGGAAGTAGAGGCGCGCGAAGGGCGGGAGGTAGTAGAACCGGTTCAGCCAGACGCTCTTCTCGATTTCGGTCTTCTCGAAGCGGCTCCACCCGATGGGCTCCCCGTACGTCCGCTCGATCAGGCCTCCCCTGATCGCCTCGGCGACGGCGGCGTCGGATTCTGAACCGACGAGCGCGGCCTGGATGAACTTGCCGCCCTGGTCCTTGGGCACGTACTCGCCGAAGTCGTAGCGGGCCGCATCGGCGAAGAACGGAAAGACGGGGCCGTCCGACGGCCCGGTCGGGACGGTGAAGGCCGCGGCAGGTGGAGCGTTCCGGACACGCGCCCACGCGCGTGGCGCCCCCGGAACGAACCCGCCGAATACCAGTCCGGCGGTGCCGGCGGACAGATCCCGCAGAAATTCGCGCCTGTCGCAGTCCATCGCCATGATTCGATCCAGCCGCGCGCCGGTTCACTTCCTCGGGCGCTTCAGTTCCTCTCGCACGACGGTCACGATGTCCGGCGCTGCCAGCGTGGCGCGGCGGACACGCGCGCCTGTCACGTCGAAGTGCTCGCCGGTGCCGTGGAACACGAGCCGGTCGGGCGCCATGTCGGCGGCGGTCTGGAAGTCGCCGGCGCGGCGGAGGCCGGGCATGTACACGCGCGACAGGAAGTCCTCGTCGCGCGAAGTGTCGAAGCCTTTGACGTCAAGGATGGCGAGGCGCGGCGGCTCGATGGCGGATGCGAGCGCCCCTGCCAGCGCCTCGTCGCCGGCCGCAACGAGAATGGCGTCGGGCTCGGTGCGAAGCGCGGCCACGATGTCCGCCACGCGTTGGCTGGCCGGCGTGCGGTTGTAGGTGTCGAAGTGGTTCACCTTGGCGGCCGCTTCGGCATTGAAGGGCGTGAACGAGATGGCGCGCACGGTGAAGCCGGCCGACCGCAGCGCCGCGTCGGCCCCGGCCACGTCGCCCGCCGTCAGGACAACCGGGCGGCGGCGTGAGGAGGGCCTGCTCAGCGTCCGCGCGGAAGCGCCGGCCTGCACGACGGCTCCCGACGGCCGGGCCGCGGTCTCCGCGGCGAACGCCAGCGCGTGCCGGAGTGCGGATGCGCGGATCGACAGGGACGTCTCGGTCAACTGCTGCCCGGCCGCGTCAATCCAGCGGGCCGTGAAAGCCTCTCTCGTGAGCGCGCCCCCGGGGAGCGCGCGGCCGTGGAACACCAGCAGGTCCTGCAGTTTGTCCGCCGAGAAGGCGCGCTCCTCCAGCCGCGGCTGGGCCGGCACGCCCTTCAGCCAGCGCGCCATCCACGCGTACACGGCCTCGCGGCTGTCCTTGTTGTAATTGTGCTCGGCCGTGAACCGCACGGCGCTCACGCGGTCTTCCGCCCCCATCAGCGCGTAGATCGCGCGAACCGCCGGGTACTCCTTCTCGAGCGTGTCCTTGGTCCAGTCGCCGGTGGCCGACACCATCAGGAGGGGACGCGGCGCGATTGTCGCCGCAATTTCGACGTTGGTCGTATCCAGCCGGAGCCCCGGGATGTTCTCGCACAGGCACCCGCCCTGCATGTGCAGCGAGATCATGTTCACCGGCGCGGCCACCGTCACCCGTTCGTCAACGGCCGCCAGCAGGAACGTCTGGCTGCCGCCGCCCGACGCGCCCGTCGCGCCGATGGCGTCCTTGCGCACGTACGGCAGCGACTGCAGGAAGTCGAGGCCGCGGATGTTGTTCCAGAGCTGCAGGCCGGAGAGGCTCAGGCCCCACAGGTGCTCGCGCGGGCCCCCGAACGTGTGCGGGAGCTGGCGGCTGTCGTTGTAGCCCACCATGTCGGGCATGAACACGACGATGCCCAGCCGCGCGAGGTTGATGGCGCGGCCCGGGAGCGATCCGGTCGCCGAGTTCTCCAGCCGGCCGTACGCCCAGTGCCCGTGCGGCGATATCACGGCCGGAAACGGGCCCTCGCCGGCCGGCCGGTAGAGATTGCCCGTCACATAAAAGCCGGGGATGCTCTCGAAATAGACCTTCCAGACGCTGTAGCCGTCGTGCCTGGTCTCGTCGAAGACGACAGGATTCAGGGGTGTCTTCGGCGGCAGCGGCAGCAGGCCCGCGCTCGCGAGGATGTGCTCGCGCAGGTAGGCGGCCCGCTGCTCCCAGTCAGCCCGCGACGTGAACAGCGGCGGCGCGAACTGATCGTCGAGCGTGCGGTATTGCGCCGCGGCCGGGGCCGGGGCGAGGAGGACGAGCATGAGGATGACGGGCTTCAGAATCCGCATGCGCGGAGGGTATCACGGGAGGCGCCTGGGATCGTGCGTGCGGCGTTTCCAGTTGCTCGGCCCACCGCTCGAGCGGCTCCCGATGGCGGCCCAGACGCCGAGCAGGCCGACGAGGGTGAAGAGCACGCCGACGACGAGGGGCATGACGGGGTTTCCCCTCTTCGTCGCGACGCCGCTGAAGTAGAACCACAGGAAGACAG
>CAZBIP010000198.1:1900-6189 GCA_964491885.1 uncultured Vicinamibacterales bacterium | reverse complement strand
CGGGTGTCGTATGATTCCCCCGTTGCGCGCGCCGCCCCGACCGTCCCGGCGCCCGCCAGGAGGCTCCCCATGCCCTTCGTCACCGGCCGCCCCGGCGTCACGCTCCTCGCTGCCGCCGTGATCGTCCTCGGTATCCTTGCCACGAGCGTTCCCGCGCAGCGGACGGCCAAGCCCGTGCTGCACGGCCGCCACTGGATGGCCATCACCGGCAAGCCGCTCGCCGCGACCGCCGGCGCCGCCATCTTCCAGCGGAAGGGGAACGCGGTCGACGCGGCGTGCGCGATGATCGCGGCCACCTCGACCATGTGGGACACCCTCGGGTGGGGCGGCGAGACGCAGGCGCTCATCTACAACCCGAACACGAAGAAGGTCATAGGCGTGAACGCCCTCGGTGTGGCGCCGACGGGTGCGACGGCCGAGTTCTTCAAGGCCAAAGGCCTGGCGTATCCGCCGGCCTACGGCCCGCTTGCGGCCGTCACGCCGGGCACGCCGGGCGGCATCATGGTCATGCTCGCCGAGTTCGGCACCATGAGCCTGAAGGACGTGCTCGAGCCGGCCATCCAGATGGCCGACGGCTACCCCATCGAGGCGCAGTTGGCCGGCACGATCGAACGCCAGAAGGCCCAGATCAAGCAGTGGCCGTATTCCACGTCGGTGTTCCTCCCTCACGCCGGCGGGAAGCGCGAGGCCCCGGAAGCGGGCGAGATCTTCAGGCAGCCCGACCTGGCTGCCACACTGCGCAAGCTGGTCGAGACCGAACAGCAGGCCCTGAAGGCCGGGAAGTCGCGCCGGGACGCGATCATGGCGGCCTACGACCGCTTCTACCGGGGAGACATCGCGCAGGAGATCGCGCGCGGCACGCAGGAGCAGGGCGGTCTCATCACGACCGCCGACCTGGCCGGCTGGAAGGTCCGCCTCGAAGAGCCCGTGATGACGACCTACAAGGGCATCGAGGTCTACAAGCTGACGACGTGGGTCCAGGGGCCCGCGATGCTGCAGGCGCTGAACATCCTCGAGCACACGGACGTGAAGGCGATGGGCTACAACAGCCCGCGCTACCTGCACGCGCTCTACCAGGCCATGAACATGGCCTTCGCCGACCGCGACTTCTACTACGGCGACCCCTACGTGCCGCCGGTGGAGCCGATCGAGGGCCTGCTCTCGAAGGACTACGCCAAGGCGCGGTTCGCGTCCATCAACTGGGAGAAGAACGACCCGGACGTGAAGCCAGGGGATCCGTACCCGTTCCAGGGCGGGCAGAACCCCTTTGCCGCCCTGCTCGCCAAGTGGACGACCAGGAAGGGCGCGAGCTCGCCGACTCCGGCCCACGACATCCGCCAATCCGACGCCCGCAGCCACGACGAGGGCTTCTATGCCGGCACGACGTCCGTGCAGGCGGCCGACGAGGAAGGGTGGGTCGTGTCGGTCACGCCGAGCGGCGGATGGGTGCCGGCGGTCATCGCGGGGAAGACCGGCATCGGTCTCAGCCAGCGCATGCAGGCGTTCGTGCTCGACGAGGCCGACTGTCCGTTCAACGTCGTGCAGCCCGGCCAGCGCCCGCGCTCGACGCTCACGCCGAGCCTGGCGCTCAAGGACGGCGCGCCGTATCTCGCGTTCTCGGTCCAGGGCGGAGACAGCCAGGACCAGAACCTGCTCCAGTTCTTCCTGAACGTGGTCGAGTTCGGCATGAACGTGCAGCAGGCCTGCGAGGCGCCGAACATCAACAGCTTCCAGATGCGCAGCAGCTTCGACGATCACCTGTCGCAGCCGGGGCGGATGCTCGTCGCCGAGTCGACCAGGCCGGAGGTGCGCAAGCAGTTGGAGGCGATGGGCTACACGCTGGCCGTCGAGCGGCTGACATCGGGTCCCATCACGGCGATCATGCTCGACCGCAAGCACGGCACGATGTGGGGCGGCGCGAGCAACCACGGCGAAGACTACGGGATCGGCTGGTAAGGTCCGGGCGCTCGGCCCGGCGCCGCGGCCTCCGGGCGTCGTATAATCGACCCGTGGGTCCCCACAGCAGGTCGGTTCGCCCCGGCGCACCACCGGTGTTCCGCGGGCGGCCGCTGGGTTCCGACAGGAGGAAGAAGCTCATGCGGAGGTCGTTCGTCGTCGCCGGCACGCTGTGCCTGGTTCTGGCGCTCGCAGCCGGTCTGCGCGCCGACGTCAAGTCGAGCCACAAGACCCAGCTCAAGTTCGAGGGCATGCTGGGCAGGGCGGTCAGCATGTTCGCCGGCAAGGCGGCCAAGGAGGGCGTCGTCAGCAGCGTCGCGATCTCGGGCGACCGCATGATGTCGGTCACGGGCCAGACGGGCGAGCTCGTGGACCTCGCCGCCGAGAAGGTCTACCAGATCGACTTCAAGGGCAAGAGCTACAAGGTGAAGACCTTCGCCGAGATCCGCAAGGAATGGGAAGAGGCGCAGGCGGAACTGAAGGAGAAAGCCGGCGAGGGGAAACCGGCGGACCAGTCGGGCGCGGAGCCGCAATACGAGGTCGACTTCAGCGTGGACAAGACCGGCGAGCGCGAGACCATCAACGGCTACGACTGCCAGAAGGTGGTGATGACCATCGCCGTCCGCCCGAAGGGCAGGACGCTGGAGGACGGCGGCGGCGTGGTGATGGTGAACGACCTGTGGACGGCGCCGAGAATCGCCGCGCTGCAGGAGGAGGCCGCGTTCCAGGCGCGCTACATGAAGAAGCTGCTGGGCAGCGACGCCGAGGCGATGGCGCGAGACCTCGCCCAGGCCATGGCGATGTACCCGCAGATGAAGCCGGCGATGGAGCGCATGCGGAAGGAATCGGCCAAGCTCGATGGGACGCCCATCCGGACCGTGATGAAGGTCGAGACCGTCATGTCGCCTGAGCAGGCGCAGTCGCAGTCCGACCAGCCGAAGCCCAGCATCGGCGGCGTGGCCGGGAAGCTCGGCGGACTGTTCGGGCGGAAGAAGAAGGCCGAAGAGGCGCCGGCCGCCCAGGCCGAGGGCGCGGGCGCGAAGAACCGGTCGACGCTGCTGACGTCGACGAGCGAACTCCTCAATGTCTCGACGTCGGTCGGGGCGGAAGACGTGGAGATTCCCTCGAACTTCAAACAGAAGTAGACGGCCTCGGCCGGCCGACGTCGTACTTCTGCCGTGCCGCGATCCGGGCGAGGGCGGCGCGCGCGCGCGCCGCCGTCTCCTGGTCCGGGTCGAGGCCGAGCGCGTCCAGGAAGTGCTGGTACGCCGGCGCGGCCTGTCCCATCTGCTCGAACTGGACGAGCCCGGCGCCCACGTGCGCGGCGGCGGCCGTCGCGTCCGAATGGTAGTCGCGCAGGTGGCGCCGGTAGACGACCAGTGCCGCGTTCGCGTGGCCGCCCGCCGCCAGCCAGTCCGCCAGGGCCAGCGAGTCGGCGGGCTTCAGTGCCCGGCGCGCCTCGTCCGCGGGCAACGCGAAGTAGGCCGAGGCCACGCGGGCCATGTCCTGCCCGCCGGCCAGCGCGCCGCCCGCAGGCGCCTCCGCCTCGCCGAGCTCGGCACCGGGCGCGTAGCCGGCCCTGCCCGGCCGGACGTCCCACCGATCGAGCGCCCATGCCGCCAGCACGCCGGCCACGAATCCGCCGATGTGCGCGCCGTGCGCCACGCCGCCGCCGCTCCCTCCCGAGAGCATCGCCGGCAGCAGGTTGTCGACCACCAGGTAGATGCCCAGCACGAGGCGCGCCTGCACCGCGACGACGTTCATGAAGAACGGCGGCAGGAAGACGAACATCCGGACGCGGTTGTGCGGGAACCACCGGAAGTAGAACCCGAGGAGCCCCGAGATCGCGCCCGACGCGCCGACGAGCGGCACGGCGGAATCCATCGCGAAGAGCGCGAACGCCAGCGTCGCCGCGATGCCCGTGACGATGTACCAGAACAGGAAGGGCAGGCGGCCGAGGCGGTACTCGACGTTGTCGCCGTAGATCCAGAGGAAGAGCATGTTCCCGAGGAGGTGCAGGAACCCGCCGTGGAGGAAGAGCGAGAAGAGGAGGTCGGCGAACTGGGGCGCAGCGGGCTTGTAGCCGTGCTCGAACACGAACAGGTCGTAGGCCGAGACGTGCTGCAGGACCGCCCCGACGGGCACGTCCGCCGGCAGCTGGTTGCGAACGACCTCCACGTAGGCCCGGAACGCCGGGCTGCTCGTGTCGGCGGGCTGGCCGGTGAGCGGCAAGGACACGAGCACGTACAAGATGACGTTGGCCGCGATCAGCGCGTACGTGACCAGGGGCCGGCCGCCCGGATTCGGCGCGTCGCTGAGCGGGACGATCACGG
>CAZBIP010000198.1:0-1800 GCA_964491885.1 uncultured Vicinamibacterales bacterium | reverse complement strand
TCGCCGATGTTCTTCGCCTTCAGCTCGTGGTAGGTGAATGCCATGTGCGCAGGCTCCTTCCGCCGGCATTCTACCCGAAGTGCCGCCCCCGCCAATCCTTGACAGCGGGCGCCCGGAGGCCGACACTACAGGCACACAGCCCCCCAGCAGACTCGTCTTCCGGAGCCGTTTACCGCAAGGAGGACGCCGTGCCGCACCGCCTGCCTCACATCAACGTCAGGGTCTTCACGATCCTCGTCATCGTCAGCCTGCCCCTGTACGCGCTGGCAGCCGTCCTGGTGCTGGGCACCGGCCAGGCCCAGTTCCGCGCGGCGTACGGGCTGCAGCTCACCGAGACCGCCCAGCAGGTCGCGGCCACCATCGACTCGTACGTGTTCCGGCGCGTCATCGACGTCAGCATCCTGGCGAAGGTGCCCGACGTCAGAGCCGCCGCGGCCGCGGGGAACAAGGCGCCGCTCGACGTCGCCAAGGCCCGCGCCATGGATGCCGCGTGGACGGCGCAGCCCGGCGCGTCCGCCGCGGCATCGGGCATCCTCGACAACGCGGCCTCGCGCTACCTCGGCGACATCGTGGCGAACGACCAGATCTACCGCGAGATCATCGTGACGGACCGGGAGGGCCGGCTCGTCGCCGCATCCGGCGCGGCCAGCGACTACATCCAGAGCGACGAGGCCTGGTGGAAGGAAGCGTTCAGCGACGGCACGCGAGGCCGCGTGTCCGTGAGCGACGTGACCTTCGACGAGAGCTCGCAGTCTCACGCCATCGAGATCGCCGTGCCGGTCCACGAGTACCCCGGCGAGCACCTCGTCGGCGTGCTCAAGGTCGTCGCGGACGTGCGCGAGATGCTGGCCGTCGCGGCCGGCGTGCGCTCGGGCCGCCTCGGGGAGGCCTTCATCCTGAGACAGGACGGTTCGATCGTCTTCAGCCAGCGGGGCTTGGCGGGGAAGAGCCGATTCTTCGCCACGGACCTGCTGCGGGAGCGGATGACGAGTTTCGCCGCTGGCGACCCGCAGTCGAGCGTGCACTTCAGCGCACGCAACCAGGACGGCCGGTCGTACCTCGTCGGCGTCTCGCCCAGCCAGTTGGGCCTGAGCTATCCGCACCTCGCGTGGATGGTGGCGGTGACGCAGGCCGAGGAGGATCTGTTCGCGCCGGCGCGGTCGCAGATGTGGCAGCTGCTCGCGCTGTTCGGGCTGATTGCCGGCCTCGTGCTCGCCCTCGCGGCGTGGTTCTCGGTGCGGCTGGCCGCGCCGCAGGTGGGGAGGGACACGCACATCACCGAGCACCCGGAGGTGCCGCGAATCGAGCAGGACGCCTGAGCGGGGTGCTTGGCGGGCTCCGTCGGATGGGCTAACGTACGCGCCGGGGGCGGCATGATCTCCAGGCGCGAGGCACTCAAGGGGGCGGCGGTTGCGGGTCTGTGGACGGCCTGCGGCGCCGCCCTTCGTGCGTTCGATGTGCGGCGGGAGGAACCCCGCGTGCTGCCGCCCGGCGCGCGGACCTGGCTCGATGCGCACAACTGTTACCCCGAGCAGGGCGCCTGGGCGGACCGGATCGACCGTGCCCTCGGCACCGGCCTGCCCTGGACGGCGATCGAGCAGGACGTCGCCTGGGCACCCGGCTCGGCGGCGTCGGGCGGCGGAAGGTCGGTCGTGTCCCACGAGAAGACGCTGCGGGGTGACGAGCCCTCCCTCGAGTCGCATTTCTTCGCGCGCGTGCGTCCCATGCTCGAACGGGCGCTCACTGAAGGCACACGCGACCGCTGGCCGGTGTTCGTACTGCACCTCGACTTCAAGACCA
>CAZBIP010000197.1:2636-6190 GCA_964491885.1 uncultured Vicinamibacterales bacterium | reverse complement strand
AGGAAGTCCAGGTTCGGATCCACGCCGACCACGCTGAGGTAGATGTCGGCCGGGAGCGACCCCGCGTCGCCCAGGTCCACCTGGAGCGCGCCGCCCGACGCGGACAGTCCGCGGGGCTGGGTCCGCGTGAGGATCTTCACCCCCTTCGACTCGCACCAGCGCCGGATCAGGCCGCTGGCAACCGGGTTCATCATCCGGCGCACCATGTAGCCGCTCCGGACGAGGATCGTGAGATCGACGCCACGCGCGCGCAGGCCCTCCATGATGATGCAGCCCACGAACCCCGCGCCCATCTGCACGACCCGCGTGCCCGGCCGCATCGAGGCCAGCAGCGCCCGGGCGTCGTCGAGGGTCCAGCACGTGCGGACGCCGGGAAGATCGATGCCGGGGATCTTCTCGCGGCTCGGGCGCGACCCCGTCGCGACGAGCAGGCGGTCGTACGACAGGCGCCGGCCCCCGCCGAGGTCCACCGTGCGCGCGGCCGTATCGACGGCCTGCGCCCGGGCCTGCATCAACTCGATGCGCAGCCTGGCGTAGTGGGACTCGTCCTTTCTGATGCGGATCCCCGCCTCGCCCACGTCCCCCTTGAGCAGGTAGGGGATCGCCATGCGCGCGTACGGCAGCCCGCCCTCGCCGCAAAGCAGCGCAATCTCGGCGGCCGGGTCCGCCTTTCGCAGGGTCTCCGCGGCGATGACGCCTGCGGGACCGCCCCCGACAATGACGTGCCTCATCCTCACTCCGGAGCGTTCAAGATCCGTTCACGCTCCCTCGCCGAAGCGCTTCGCGCGAAGGCGGACGCCGGTCAGACGCCGAGGCGCGCGCGCGTCTCGGCGGTGGGCACGCCTTCGGAGGTCCAGCCCCTCACCCGGTAGTACTCGGGCAGCATGACGTCCAGTTTCGACACCGCGCCCTTCTGCGGCCCCGTCAGCGCGGGTTCCTTCATCAGGCGCGGCGGGAGGTTGTCGTCCTTGCCGGTGAACCCGGCCGCGAGATTGAACTCGCGCTCCATGTTCCAGATGCGCTCGCCGACGAGGAGCAACCGCGCCTCGGACCAGTCGCCCTCGCAGGCAGCCTGGATCTGCGGCTGGATGTCGGAGAGTCCCCATGCGAACGTCGTGAAGACGCAGATGCCGGCGGAATCCACCACGGCCGTGAGATCCTGGAGGGCCTTCAGCATGGCCGGCTTGCCCTCGGTGGCCTGCGGATCCATCTTCACCGGGATGCCGAGAACCTCGGGCGACACCATGTAGCCGCGCAGGTGGCAGGCGCCGCGGTTGCTCGTGGCATACGCCAGGCCCATGCCCTGCAGGCTGCGGCTGTCGTAGGCCGGGAACTCCTGGCTCTTGACCGTCATCGAGAGGTCAGGCCGGCCGTACCTGGTGCACAGGCGCTTGGAGCCAAGGCCGATGACCTTGCCGAAGCCCTCGCCCCTGGCCGTCAGTTCCGCGATCCTGACCATCGCCTCCGTCGATCCGAACGGCAGCTCGAAACCCACCTCCTCCTTCGTGAGGATGCCCAGTTCGTAGAGCTCCATCGCCGCGCCGACGGTCGTGCCGAAGGTGATGGGGTCGAACCCGTCCTCGTTGCAGAGAAAGTTGGCGTAGGTCAGCGCCTCGAGATCCGACACGCCGTTCGCCGCGCCGAGCGCCCAGGCGGCCTCGTACTCGACGCCGCCTGACGCGCCTTGATACTGGGGCTTGTCCTTGATGGCGAAGTGCCCCGGGTCCATCCTCGAGATCCGGCCGCACGCGATCGTGCAGCCGAAGCAGGCACCCTTGGTGACGAGGTTGGCCTTGCCGTCCGTGGGCCGCTTCTCGTGCATCGCCTCGCCCGAGATCGCCTGCGCGCCCTCGAACTGCACCTCGCGGTGATTGCGCGTGGGCAGCGCCCCGAGCTCGTTGATGACGTTCATCAGGACCTGCGTGCCGTAGGTGGGCAGCCCCTGTCCCGTGACGGCGTTCGCGGCCAGCGCCTTCTTGCCGGCCTCCGTGGCGGCGACGAACGCGTCGGGGTCGGCGATGCGGTAGGCATCGGTGCGGGTGCCGCGCACGGCGACGGCCTTGAGATTCTTGGAGCCCATGACCGCGCCCACGCCCGACCGCCCGGCGGCCCGGTGCAGGTCGTTCACGATGGCGGCGTAGAGCACGCGGTTCTCGCCGGCCCGGCCGATGGCCGCGACCCGGATCTGCGGATCCTGGTGGGCCTGCTTGATCTGCGCCTCGGTCTCCCAGACCGTCTTGCCCCAGAGGTGGCCGGCGTCCACGAGCTCGGCGCGGCCGTCGTTGATGAGCAGGTAGACCGGCTTCGCCGACGCGCCCTCAACGATCACCATGTCCCAGCCCGCGAACTTCAGCTCGGCGCCGAAGAAGCCCCCCGAATTCGAGCAGGCGATGGCGCCCGTCAGCGGGCCCTTGGTGATCACAGAGTAGCGCCCGGCGGTGGCGACGGACGTGCCCGTGAGCGGTCCCGTGGCGAAGATCAGCTTGTTCTCGGGGGCGAACGGGTCGACCTCCGGGTCGACTTCCGACACGAAGTACTTCGTGGCCAGGCCGCGCTGGCCGAGGTAGTCGTGCGCCCACGCCATGTTCAGCGGCTCGGGCGTACAGGTGCCGGCCGTGAGGTTCACGCGAAGGACGTTCGTGGTCCATGCCATGGCAGTGGCTCCTTACACCGTCACCGGGTTCGTGTCGGTCTTGCCGGCCCACTGGCGCATCTTCCCCAGGCCGGTCCAGTCCGAATCCACGTACGTGATGGCGCCGGTAGGGCAGGCCAGGGCGCAGGCCGGCACGCCGCCGCACAGGTCGCACTTCTGCACCTTGCCCGTCTGGGCCACGTAGTTGATCGTGCCGAAGGGGCAGGCGATCGTGCAGACCTTGCAGCCGACGCACTCCGCGTCGACGACGATCTTCGCGCCGGTCGCCGGATCGAGGTGGATGGCGTCCACCGGGCAGGCGGTCATGCACCAGGCCTCGTCGCACTGCGTGCAGGTGTACGGGACGAAGCGCCCTTCGTGGTGGAACGTGAACACCTTGATGCGCGACTTCGCGATGGTGAAGCTCCGGTAGTTCTCCCAGGCGCACGCCATCTCGCATTGGAGACAGCCCGTGCACGCGTTGGGGTCGATGTGGAGGGACTTCTGCATGGCGAAACCTCCTCGAGACCGGTCACGGGCGGGCGCCTGGCCCCTACAGCTTCCGGTGCGTGCCGTCGCACAGGGGCGCGCCGCCCGTGTGCTTGCAGGCGCAGAACCACTTCTCCTCCGCGGCGTCGGCGGCGTAGGCCAGCGGCTTGAACGGGCCTCCGCGATGGGAGCCGTCGCACAGCGGCTGGCTCTTGCTGGCACCGCATCGGCACCAGTAGTACGTCTTTCCCGCTTCCAGCTGGACCTTGATGGGGCTCTTCTGGGCGATGTGGGGAACGGCGTCGGACATGACAGGCTCCTCTGAGGGCGGGATGAAGGCGGCGTGGCGCACGTCACCGGCGGCCAGCCGGGCGGCCCGCGCGCTGGGCCGATTATGGACCCGCCGGGCGGGCATGGGAAGCGAATCCGCCGG
>CAZBIP010000197.1:0-2536 GCA_964491885.1 uncultured Vicinamibacterales bacterium | reverse complement strand
GCGCGCTGGGCCGATTATGGACCCGCCGGGCGGGCATGGGAAGCGAATCCGCCGGAGTCCCCGGGGCCTTCGGCTGGAGGCCCCTGGCGTTGACCGAGGGGCGCGTCGGCCGTAGTCTGTGCGGTGCCTCGACGACCGGTCCAGCCCACCAGGAGTCCGCATGAGAACGCTCGACGCCAGGCTCGCTGCCATCCACGCCGACCCTTCCGGCGCGCCGGATTTCATCCTCGCTGACGCAAAAGACGCCGACATGGCCTTCGGCCTGGCGGCCACTGGCATCGACCCGGCGACTGGACGCGCGCGGTCGCTCGAGGAGTTCCGCGGCCAGGTGCGCGAGGTCGTGCGCCAAAGCCTCGTGGACATCATGCTGATGAGCGCGAGCACGAACGACGTGTTCGCGCGCGAGGGCCTGTTCGAGGGATCGCGCGTGACGCCCGCGGTCCGCGCCAACGACAGCACCGACATCCACGTCCTGACGGGCGCGACATACCCGGCGCAGCCGTCGCGGGCGATGCGCACGCCGAGGATCGACGAAATCACGCGCGGCGGGACCGACCTCGCGCTCTACTCGATCACGCCGTCCGGCGACGCCGAGCGGGACGCGCGTGCGCTCGAGGCCTATCGGGACTTCCGCGCCGAGGCCGAGCGGGCGGGCCTGCGCCACTTCCTCGAGGTCTTCGCGCCGAACGTGCCCGTGCCGATGCCGGACGTCGCGCGGTTTCTGAACGACTTCGTCGCCAGGACGCTCGCCGGCGTGCCGGCCTCCGGCCGCCCGATCTTCCTGAAGATGCCCTACGGGGGACGCCGCGCGACCGAGGCGCTCGTCGCCTACGACCCGCACCTCGTCGTCGGGGTGCTCGGCGGGTCGGCGGGCACGACGCACGACGCCTTCCGCCTGCTCGAGGAGGCGCGGCGCCACGGCGCGCGCGCGGCGCTCTTCGGCCGCAAGATCAACCGGTCCGAGCACCAGTTGACGTTCGTCCGGCACCTGCGCGCAATCGCGGATGGCGACATGGACGCAGCCGGCGCGTGCCGCGCCTACCACGCCGAACTCGATCGGCTCGGCATTTCCCCGTTCCGCCCGCTGGAAGACGACCTCCAGTTGAGCGACCCCGTGCTGGCACAGGATGGCGAGTGAGACGGCGTCTGTCTCCGGCCGACACCGGAGATCGGCCGGCGCGGGAAGTGGTACTGCGCCATCGCCGTCGACCGGTGCGACCCAGACCGGGGAGCCCCGGCTGCTTCAGGCCGATACGCCCGGTGACCGTCCCTCTTCGATCGTCATGAGGCTGCGCCAGAGGAACGCCGCCGTCGCCATGACAACCATCACGGCGCCGGTCAGCAAGTACCAGTGCCGGACGCCGATGGCGTCCGCCACCGGGCCGGCCACCGCCAGTCCGATCGGCGACATCAGGTCCATGCCGCTCCGCGCAATCGCCATGACTCGGCCCTGCATCTCCGGGGGCACGACGGTCTGCTGGATCGCCTGAAACGACCCGACGACCATCGGCGCGAGGACGCCCGCCGCGAAGACCGCCGTCACGAGTCCCGGGAACCCGCCCTGCGGAAGCGCGCCAATCGAACCCAGGGCCGCGCCCAGGCAGGCGATCCCCAGCAAGACGGTGACGATGCGCCGCCGGAAGCCGCCCCAGATGCCCAGGAGCAGGCCGCCGGCCACGAAACCCGCGCCCGCGGCCGACTGGGTCCAGGCCAGACCTTCCGCGCCCCGCTCGAACACCTTCGTCACGACGATGGGGACGAGCGAGAGGGCGGGGACGGCCCAGAAATGGAGCACGGCGATGAGGCCGACGAGCAGCGTCAGGCCGCGCCACTGCCGCACGAAGCGGATGCCGCCGCGCAGGTCGGCCCAGATCGGAACGAACGGGGAGGTGCCGTCCTGCGCCTGGGCCTGCCGCGCCGGCCTGGGAATGGCGATGAACAGAAGCGGCGTGATGGCGACGATTGCGGTGACGACGTCGATCGCCAGGAGGCCCGCGATGGGGATCGAGGCGAGCAGGACCGCGGCCAGCGGGGGCATGGCGATGCCGGCGACGCCCCGCAGCGCCTGCCCAATCCCGGCTACGCGCGCCAGGTGCCGTTCCGGCACCATCAGCGTCGTGGAGGCCTGCATGGCCGGCCAGTGGAAGGTGGAGCCCAGGGCGCGGACGAACAGCAGCGCGTAGACGTGGCCGACCTGCACGGCGCCGAGCGCGAAGAGCGCCGCGAGCAGGAGCGTTGCGGCCGCGATGGCGGCGTCGGCGGCCATCATGATCCTGCGCCGGTCCCAGCGATCGACCAGCGCGCCGACCAGCGGTCCGAGCACGACCGGTGGCAGCAGGCCCACGAGCGCCGCGACGGCCAGGGTGGTGGCGGAGCCGCTCGTGAGCGTGAGCCACCAGATGAGGGCGAACTGCACGAGTTCGCTGCCGAAGAGCGAGAAGACCTGGCCCGAGAAGACGATGAGGAAGTTGCGCATCGCGATCGTCGCCTGTTCGTCCGGGCGCGCAGACGCCCCGGGTCTCTGGGACGATAGCCC
>CAZBIP010000196.1:1719-6194 GCA_964491885.1 uncultured Vicinamibacterales bacterium | reverse complement strand
GGCCTCGTCGCGCCCGACGATCCAGGGCCCGTACACCGGCCTGTGCGTGCCGACGGCCGCGAGCAGCCGCTTCGTCAGGGCCGCGCGGTCTTCGTCGAAGCGCAGCGATCCCCCGGCGTCGGGGAGCACCCAGAGCGCCACGCCGTCTCCCGCCGGCAGGCCGTCCACGAACCGGGCCGCCGCGCGGAGCATCTGCTGGCCCTCACCGACCGGGATGTGGTCGCGGTCCACGACGAGGACGAACCGCCGGCGCGCGGCGGAGTCGGCCGGTGCGGTCTCGGCCGGTGCTGCCGGAACCGGGTGCGCCGGCGGCTTCTCGGCCGGTGCGGGTGCGCCTGCCTGGACCCGCCGTACAGACACGATGGGTCTGGTCTGTCCGTCCACGCGCAGCGTGAAATCCTCCGCGGTGAGCGAGGTGACGGGATCGCCGCCGCGGCTCGAGACGGTGACATCGACGGCCACGAGGTCGACACCGGACCGGAAGGCGGGGGCTTGAGCCTGCGGAGGGACCATCGCCCGGCCGGCGCCGACCGACGCCAGCACGCACAGGGCCGCGACGGCCACGCGCCCACGCCTCTTCGCCGCGCGCGTGGCGTCATGGTGGATCGACGAGAGCGCCCGCGATCCCGGCGCCGCCATGCGGCGGCTGGCCTCCCTCGGTCTCACGATGCGGACGGCTCGAACACCGGCGGCAGGCGGCGCTTGTGCTCGCTCACCCGCGCGAGGCTTTCGATCCTCGCCGCCGTGGCCGGAGCGATCGACCCCGGCCCCTTGGTGAGGTAGTCCTCGAGTTCGGCGTAACTGACGCCCATCTCGCCCTCGTCTGTCTGTCCCGCCCAGAGCCCGGCGCTCGGCGGCTTGTCGATGATCTGCGCCGGGACGCCGAGGTCGCGCGCGAGCTGCCGGACCTCGCTCTTGAGCAGCGAGCCCAGCGGGAGCAGATCGACGCCGCCGTCACCGAACTTCGTGTAGTAGCCGACGGCGATCTCACAGCGGTTGCCCGTGCCCGCGACGAGGCAGTTCATCCGGTTCGCCACGTAGTACAGCGTCGTCATCCGCAGGCGCGGCTTCAGATTGGCCTGCGCCATGCGTCGCGCGTTCGCGTCGCCGGGCGCCGCGTTCGAGGTAGCCGGCCCGAGGGCCGCGTCGATGGTTCGCTGGAGGCTGTCGGCGGGGAGGGAGAGATCGACGGTCATCACGGGGAGGTCGAAGGCCCCGGCGACCAGCCTCGCGTCCTCGGCGTCCTGCGGGTGACTGTGCGCGGGCATCATGACGGTCATGATGCCGTCCGGCACCGCCAGTTGAGCCACCCGGGCCACGACCGCGGAGTCGATGCCGCCGCTCAGGCCAACCACGATCCCCCGCGCGCCGGCCTCCTGGACCTTCGCGCGGAGCCATCCCGCCATTTCCGATGCCAGTGCACGCATGGAGGCACTATAGAACATCCAGCGGGATTCGGGATTCGGGATTCGGGATTCAGGACTCGGGACTCGGGCTTGGCGCGCCGACGCTGGCCCTTCGGCTTGCGGCTGCCGCCGCTGCGCTCGAGGCAAGCCGGCAGGCCGTTCAGCGAAGGGGCGGCTTATTGCTGCCGGGCCGCGTTGGCGATGGCTTCAGCCGCCGGCGACTCGGGCCAGACCGGGTCCGGCGCCGCCGTGTAGGCGAGGTGCGCGAGCGAGCGCTGGAACAGCGCCGTCTGCGAGGCATAGAAGGCCAGCTTCACGGCGAGGCGCGCCAGCACGTAGACCTGGCCGATGACGAATGCCGACCACGCCAGCGCACCGGACCCTGCCGCCCCTGGCGCGGCGACCGCGTAGAGCAGCACCACCGCGAGAAACGCCGCCGCGTTGAGCAGGTACAACCCGAAGGTCTTCATCGGGTGCCGGACGACGAACCGCCAGCCGGCGAGGACAGCGCCCAGCATGCTGAAGCGGTCCTCGACGACCGTTCGGATCTTCGCGTAGTCCATCACCACGTTCCAGAACCCCAGCAGGGCGAGGAACGCGGCGTAGAGCGCGGCGCGCAGCGCGAACGCGGTCCGCTCGACCGTCAGGTCCCGCGTTGCCCATCCGTAGAGATCCTCGAACAGCCACCCGTGCACCAGCCCGAACAGCAGCCAGTACCCGGCGGCGCCGACGAGCGCCAGGCGGAGGAACCGGAAGAAGTACGTGCCGCACGCGCCGAAGAACGCCCGCGACCGCGTGGGCCGCATTCGCGCGTAGCGGTCGAGGATGCCGCCGACCAGGAACAGCCACACCGTCAGGTACGCCGCGGCGAGACCGATCACCGCGACGGGCAGTTCGCCGTTGTCGAGGAACCGGCTGAGGTTGTCGAGCACCGCGGCGAAGCCGATGACGGCCCGTGTGAACGTCCGGTCGAGGCCCTTTGCCGCGTCGCCGAAGCGCGCCCACCAGTCGCTGTCGACGCCCCTGGCCATCGCCGCGGCGTCGAGGCTCTGGCCGAGGCTGCCGGCGATGGATTCCTCGATGGCGCACCCGGCGGGGAGCGCGATGAGCAGCGTGACGAGGAACACGCCGAACAGGATGGCCGGCGCCCTGAGCACCCGCCGCCATCCGTCCGTGAACGCCGCGAAGATCGTCGCCATGAGGTCACTCACCGTCCAGCCCGGCCGCAGCCCGGCTTCAGATGAAGAAGCTGCACGTCGCCAGCGCGTCCTGGAGCCAGACCATCCACTTCAGCATCCACTTCCGCGCCGCTTCGCCCGACCGCGGCTCCGACGTGAAGCTGTTGTTCGTGCGATCGACGTCGAGCAGGAGCACGCGCTCCGGATCGACGATGGCCGAGACCGCGGGCCCGCCGCGCTCGTAGGTGTAGGCCTTCCAGCGGTCCTTCCCGTCCCAGTGCTCCCTGACGGTTTCGCCGTCCGCGAAGGTGACGAGGAGCCCGACCGGGAAGACGGCCTCGCCGTGCCTCCTGACGATCACCGTCGATCGGTGGCGCGCGGCGGCGCGCTCCGAGCCGGGGATCTCCTCGGTGCGGACCGATTGCACGCCGTAGTCGAACGCGTTCGAACTCCGGTGCACCTGGTCGAAGAACCACGTCAGATCCTGCCCGGACACCTCGTTGACGATGTCGAAGAAGTCCTGCGGCTTCGGGTGGCGGAACTTCCAGCGCTCGAAGAACGTGGACATCGCGCGCTGCAGCGCAGGCCATCCCAGGTGGCGCTCGAGCGTGTGCAGCCAGAGGGCGGTCTTGCTGTAGCTGAGTCCGCCGCCCGTGGCGGGGAAGTACCGGTAGGACGGCGTGGACGGCGCGTCCGACTCGGCGGACTCGCGGTAGCCCGACAGGCCGTTCTCGTCCACTTCGCGCGTCACGGGGATGTCCCTGAACACCCACGGGACGAACCCGCCGAAGTACCGCGTCGACTGGTAGTTCGTGCGGTAGGCCGGGTTGGCCTCGATTGCGCGCCCCGTGGAGAACGTGTTGAGCCCCTCGTCCAGCCAGGCGTCCTCGAACTCGTTGTTGCCGACCATCGCGTACCAGAACTGGTGGCCGGCCTCGTGGACCGTGACGCCTTCGGGATCCATGACGTCGCGCGGCGCGATCCACCGAGTCCCCGCCGTGAAGAGCGTCGGGTACTCCATTCCGCCCGCCCCGCTCTGCCACGCCGGATCCACGACCGTGATGTGGCCGTACGGGTAGGCCCCGAACCACTCGCCGTAGAAGCGGAGCGCGGTGCGCGTGGCGTCGAAGTGCCGGTCGGCCTGGCCGGCGTGCTCGGGCTGCAGCAGCAGGCGCATGTCCACGGCCGGCAGCGAGGGGTGTTCGAACCGCGCCGTCCGCTCGAGGTAATCCGGGCTCGTCGTCCAGGCGAAATCGTGGACGTCCTGCGCGTGATACGTGTGCGTCGTCGTGCCGTCGGCGTTGTCCGTGCGTCCGCGCTCGAGGCCCGAGGCGCCGACCACCCACGACTGGGGGACCGTCATCCTGACGTCGTACACGCCGTAGTCGGCGTAGAACTCGGTGCCGGCGTGGAACTGGTGGCAGTTCCAGCCCGCGTCCTCCAGCACGCCGAGCTTCGGGAACCACTGCGCGAGGAAGTAGTACGACCCGACGGCGCCCGTTCGCGAAAAGGTGCGCGGAATCCGGGCGTTCCAGTCGAGGGCGATCTTCACCGACGCGCCGGGCTCTACCGGGTCGGGCAGCAGGACTTCGAGCACGGTCTCGTCGGCCTCGTTGCCATCGTCCGGGGCATTGAAGCGTCGGTCCGTCAACTCGACGGCCGCCGACCCGGGCTGAAGGAGCCGGACCGACGTGACGTTCGTCCATCCCCAGGCATCGCGGCGCTGGGGGCGCTGGCGGCCCCTGAGACCGGCCTCGCGCATCCACGTGGACTGGTCGTTCTTCCAGGCGTTGTAGTACAGGTGGAAACAGAGCTTCGACGTCGGGTAGGCGCTGATGTTGCGCCAGGTCACGACCTCGCTGCCGATGAGGCCGCGGCCGCCCACGTCGAG
>CAZBIP010000196.1:0-1619 GCA_964491885.1 uncultured Vicinamibacterales bacterium | reverse complement strand
TCCAACCCGAGGCTTCCCGCGACGGGCACCGCCAGCACGACCATCAAGAAGAGCAGGACACCGCGCGCCATGAGCCCTCCGCTCACGATGACATCGGACGCGCGAGCCGGACTGCGCGCGGCTCGTGCCGCAGCTGACGGACGCCCGGCGGCTGCGTTCGACGCGTGCCGATCCTAGCACAGCGAGCGCCGGCGCCCGGCGATGCGAGCGAGCCGACCGTGGTACGCTGCAGGTGTCCATGACGACCATCACCGCGACGGCGCCCGTCCGGACCTGCGACTGCGGCGGCTGGACCGACACGTGGTTCGCGCGGCGCGGCGCCGTGTTTCACGTCGCGGTCAACCCGGGCGTCCGCGTCGTCGTGCGCGCGCGGTCCGAGCCCGGGGCCGGCGTCCGGCCGATGACGCTCCATGCGGAGAACTACGGCGATCGTTACGCGTTCCTGCCTGGCGACCGGCCGTGGGGGCGCCATCCGCTGCTGGAAGCTGCGATCGAATCCGTCGGCGTGCCGGAGGGGCTGGCGGTGGAGGTCGACGTCGGCTCTGTCGTTCCGCCTGGTGCCTCCACCGGCACGTCGGCGGCCGTGTGCGTGGCGCTCGTCGGCGCCCTGCGCGCGCTGTCGGGCGCGAGCCTCGGCGCAGACGATGTGGCACGGGCGGCGCACGCCGTGGAGACGGAGTGGCTCGGGCAGCAATCCGGACTGCAGGACCAGTTGGCGGCTGCGCACGGCGGCATCAACTACATCGAGGTTCCCGACTACCCGGCCGCCCGCGTGTCCGGTCTCCAGGTGCCGGACGTCACACTGGCGGCGCTGGAGGAGCGGTTGCTGCTCTTCTACCTCGGGCGCACGCACAGTTCGACCGCCATCCACGAGCAGGTCATTCGCGGCCTCGCCGACGGGAGCAGTCCGACGGGCCTTTCGGCGATGGACGCGTTGCGCGCCGCTGCGGCGGCGGCCCGTGATGCCATCGAAGCGGGCGACCTGCAAGGCCTCGGAGCCGGGATGCGGGCCAACACCGAAGCCCAGCGCCTGCTCCATCCCGCCCTCGTTGGGCCTGAGGCGCGGCGCGTCATCGAGGTCGCGCGGGAGTCCGGGGCGCTCGGCTGGAAGGTGAACGGCGCGGGCGGCGAAGGGGGATCACTCGCCGTGCTGTGCGGTGCCGGTACTGGTGTTCGCGCAGCGCTCGAGGCTGCCGTCGCGCGCGTTTCCTCCGACTGCCGGCTGATTCGGACGACTGTCGCCCGGCGCGGCCTCGCGATCGTTCGTCGGGACGAGGCTGGCGGAGCCGAAGGATGAAGACCGCGGCTGCCGACCATCGGCGGCGGAGTCGGGCCGTCAGGGCCGCGTGCCTGTTGACGCTGGCGGCCGCAGCCAACTCGTGTACGCCGGCATCGCCGAGCGCTTGGGCGACGAGTCCGTTCAGCCTGATCGCCGGCGAGTACACGCTCGTGATCTACGTTCCCAGGGGGAACACCGGCATCCAGGTCATCTGCGTGGAGGACAACGACGTCCCGGACACGGTCTCCCTTCCGGTGACGGTGACCGCCATCGCGAGCGGCTGGCAGGTCGTCCCGGTCGCAAGTGCGAACCTCGGCTTCCAGGCGCTGCTCCAGATGAC
>CAZBIP010000195.1:3121-6262 GCA_964491885.1 uncultured Vicinamibacterales bacterium | reverse complement strand
ATCAGCGGGCCCTGGTACTCGTTCCCGACCTTCTTCCAGTAGTCCTTGTTCTCGAACACCTTCTCGAACGGCTCGAGATCCTTCTCGTCGCGAACCAAGGCAGGCGCTGCCGGGGTGCCGCCGGAGGCCGGCGCCGCCTGCGATCCCTCGGGCGCCGCGGGGGAAGCGACTTCCATGAGCGGCAGCACGTCCGCCTCGATCACGCGCATGCTCGCCTTGTTCTTGAGCTGGCTGCGCAGCAGCCGCACGGTCTCGATGTTCGCGTCGACGTCCTCGTCGCCGCCCGACACGAAACCGGCGACGTACACGCGCTCGAAGGCCGACGCGTCGAGTTTCGGCCTGATCGGGGTCTCGACCGCCACTTCGACGATGCCGGACCCGGCGCAGGCGCCGGCCAGCAGGGCCGCGGCGAAGCTACTGAGGATCCTGGCGGTTCGCACGGTCGTTGATTTCCCTGAACAACTCGATGTTCTGCTTGATGGAGGGGTTCTTCGGATCCAGCTCGGCGGCCCTCTGGTAGGCCGACTTGGCCTTGTCGAGCTGGCCCGCCTGCTCATAGGCGACAGCCAGGTTGTTGAAGGCCGCGGCGTAGGTCGGGTCGAGTTCGGCCGCGCGCTCCCAGCGGTAGGTGGCTTCGCGCCACAGCCCCTGCTGCGCGACCCGGATGCCGAAATCGACCTGCGCTTTCGCCGCCTTGCGGTCGCCGCCGAGTCCAGGCGTGGCAGAAACCGCCACCCCGAGCACCGCGATCGCGATCACTTTCTTCAACGCGGGCATAGACACCTTTGCCGACGTGCGCGCCGGAACGACAAGAGCAGGCTGGCCTTTTCCCACTATAGCCCCCGGGTCTCCGGGGCGCAAGCCGCTGGTATGGTCCTCGCAAGGGCCCGCGTCGTGGCCTCGCGCCTCGACCTGGTCGCGCTTTCGCTCCTCTGGACCGAACGTGAGCGGCGCCGCCGGCCCAGGCCGGAGCCGCAGGGCGAGGCTGGCGCGGAAGGCGCCGCGACCGACCTGTGGGCGCTTGCCGACCTCGACCAGGCGCTCCGGCAGTTGGGGGTTGACGACGCCGCTGCCATCGCGGCATCGTTGCGGGCCCGGGCCGGCCGCGCCATCGCGGCGGCCACCGCGCAGGGGATTGGCGTCGTCGCGCGCGGAGAAGCCGGCTACCCGCTCGTCCTCGAACGCATCCCCGACCCGCCGGCCGTTTTGTGGACGCGCGGGCGGATCGGACCCGGCGAAATCGCCGTGGCCGTGGTCGGGTCGAGGTCGGCGGCCCCGCACGGCCTCGAGGTGGCTTTCCGGCTCGGCCGCGACCTTGCGAGGGCGGGGCTCCTCGTTGTGAGCGGCCTCGCGCGCGGCATCGACGCCGAGGCGCACCGGGGAGCGCTCCGTGCCGGCGGCCGGACCGCGGCGGTGCTCGGGTGCGGCGTGGACGTGGCCTATCCGCCGGAGCACGCGGCGCTCGCGCGGGAGATCGAGGCATCTGGGGCCGTGCTGAGCGAGTTCGCTCCCGGGGTGCCCCCGAGGGGATGGCACTTCCCGCGCCGGAACCGCATCATCAGCGGCCTGTCGCTCGGCGTCGTCATCGTCGAAGCCTCCTGCTACAGCGGGTCGCTCATCACCGCGCGCTGCGCGCTCGAGCAGAACCGGTCGGTGATGGCGGTGCCCGGCACGGTCCTGAGCGGCCGCAACCGCGGCGCACACCGGCTGCTCCGCGACGGCGCGCCCGTCGTCGAAGACGCCCGCGACGTCGTCGAGGTGCTGCGGGCCGACTGGGCCAGCGGACTGGGGCGGGTCGGCTTCGAGCCGGGGGCGGGGCTGGATGCGGTGATGGGCGGGGCGGGCGAGGCCGCGCCTGGGGCGCCGGCGCGGGCGGCGTCCGGCGCGCCGATCCTGAAGCTGATGCGGCCCGGCGAGTCGTACGGCATGGACGACCTGTCGGCCATGACCGGCCTTCCCGCGGCCCGTCTGCTGGCGGAGCTCGCATCGCTGGAGGTGGCCGGATGGGTGAGGCGGGTGGAGGGCGGCCAATTCGTGAAGGCCGGGGCGAACGTGCTAACGTAGCGGGTTGGTCGAGCGAGCGGAGAAGATATGGCGAAGCCATTGGTCATCGTGGAGTCGCCTGCCAAGGCGAAAACACTGGCGCGGTTCCTGGGCAGCAAGTACCAGATCGAAGCCAGTTTCGGCCACGTCCGCGACCTGCCCGAGAAGGCGTCGGAGGTCCCGGCCGAGATCCGCGAGAAGAGCTGGGGCAGGCTCGCGGTGGACGTGGACGGCGATTTCACCCCGTACTACGTCGTTCCCGCGGACAAGAAGAAGCACGTCCAGGCGCTCAAGGCGGCGGTGAAGCAAGCCTCGGAACTGCTGCTCGCGACCGACCCCGACCGGGAAGGCGAGTCCATCAGCTGGCACCTGCGCGAGATCCTCAAGCCGCGGGTTCCGGTGCGCCGCATCGTGTTCCACGAAATCACCGAGGAGGCGATCAAGGCCGCGGTGAAGGACGCGCACGACCTCGACGAGAACCTCGTCCGGGCGCAGGAGGCGCGGCGCATCCTGGACCGGCTCTACGGTTACACGCTGTCGCCCGTATTGTGGAAGAAGGTCGGGACGGGCCTGAGCGCGGGGCGCGTGCAGAGCGTGGCCGTGCGGCTGCTCGTCGAGCGGGAAGAGGCGCGGCGGGCGTTCCGGTCGAGCCGCTACTGGGATCTCGAAGCCGCGATCGCGGGCGGCGGCCGGGGGTTCTCCGCGACGCTCGTGCGCATCGGCGGCCAGCGCCTCGCGACGGGCAAGGACTTCGATTCCAGCACGGGCACCCTCGCCGCCGAGGGCGTGAGGCACCTCGACGAGGCGCAGGCGAGGCGGCTGGCGGGAGCGCTGCCCGGCACGCTCCCGTGGACCGTCACGTCGGTGGACGCGCGGCCCGGGGCCGAGCGGCCGGCTCCGCCGTTCACGACGTCCACGCTGTCGCAGGAAGCCTCGCGGAAGCTCGGGTTCTCGACGGAGCGGACGATGCAGATCGCGCAGCGCCTGTTCCAGGGCGTCGAGATCGGCGGTGGCGACATCGAGGGGCTCATTACGTATCACCGGACCGATTCCACGACGCTCAGCGAGAAGGCACTCACCGAGTCGGCGCGGGTCATC
>CAZBIP010000195.1:0-3111 GCA_964491885.1 uncultured Vicinamibacterales bacterium | reverse complement strand
GCGCAGGAAGCGCACGAGGCGATCCGCCCGACCGACTTCCGACTCGCGCCCAGGGATCTCGAGCGGCACCTGGAAGCGGACGAGTTGCGGTTGTACGAGCTCATCTGGAAGCGGACGATGGCGTCGCAGATGGCGGACGCGAGGGTGCTCAAGACGACGGTCGAGATCACCGCCGATGGCCCCGGCAGCGAGGCGTGCGTGTTCTCGGCGAGCGGGAAGGCTATCGAGTTCGCGGGGTTCCGGCGGGCGTATGTCGAGGGCAGCGACGATCCCGACGCCGAACTGGCGGACCAGGAATCCATCCTCCCGGCGATGAGCGAGGGTCACCGCGTCGGCGCGGCCGACACCGCCGGCGGGGCGGCGGGCGGCGCCGAACTCGCGTTGAAGGGGCTCGAAGCCAAGGGGCACGAGACCCAGCCGCCGGCCCGGTTCACCGAGGCGGCGCTCATCCGCGAACTAGAGCAGGCCGGCATCGGGCGGCCATCGACCTACGCGACGACGATCGCCACCATCGAGCGGCGCGGCTACGTCTTCCGGCAGGGCAAGGCGCTGGTGCCGACGTTCCCGGCCTTCGCGGTCACGAACCTGCTCCGCGAGCACTTCGGCGACTACGTGGACGTGGGCTTCACGGCCGAGATGGAAGAGGACCTCGACGAGATCTCGAACGGCGAGCGCGATCCCGTCGCCTTCATCCGGGCGTTCTACCGGGATGGAGAGAGCGGCCACCCCGGGCTGGCGCCCATGGTCGCGAAGGCGGAGCCGAACATCGAGTACCCCGCCATCGAGATCGGCGCGGACCCGGGCACCGGCGAGCCGCTGCGCGTGCGCGTGGGCCGGTTCGGGCCGTTCGTCCAGCGTGGAGAAGGCGGGCAGGGGAACACGGCGACGCTGCCCCGGCACCTGCCGCCGGCCGACCTGACCGTGGAGAAGGCGCTGGCCCTGATCAAGGCGAAGGCGGAAGGGCCGAAGAGCCTCGGCGTCGATCCGGCGACGGGGCAGCAGGTCTACGTGCAGCACGGCCGGTTCGGGCACTACGTGCAGCTCGGCGAGAACCCGTCGCGCGTGAAGGGGAAGGCGGCGGAGAAGCCGAAGCGCGCGTCGCTTCCCGGCGGTGTGAGCGCGTCCGCGGTGACGCTCGACGAGGCGCTGCGCCTCTTGAGCCTTCCGCGCGAACTCGGCGCGCACCCGGAGAACGGGGAGATCGTCGTGGCGGCGATCGGCCGGTTCGGCCCGTACGTGAAGCACGGTGACGAATTCCGATCACTGGAGGATGCGGACGACGTCTACACCGTGACGATCGAGCGGGCGCTCGAGCTGCTGAAGGCCCCGAAGAAGAGCCGGCGGCGGACCGCGACGAAGACCGTGCTGCGATCGCTCGGCCCGCACCCGCAGACCGGGGCCGAGGTGAAGCTCATGGAGGGCCGCTACGGGCCGTACGTGACGGACGGGCAGGTGAACGCGTCGTTGCCGAAGGCGTCCGACCCGGCGTCGCTCACGATCGACGCCGCTGTCGCGCTGCTCAAGGCGCGCGCGGAGGCGGGGCCGGTGAAACGGCGGAGTGGCGCGCGCTTCGGGACCAGAGGGAAGCGAAGCGCGGGGAAGTAGAGAGAAGTCTGAAGTCAGAAGTCAGGAGACAGAGTTCTGAATTCTGGATTCTGGATTCTGGATTCTGAACACGGACGAGCAGACCGACAATCGAAAACGAAGTCCGGAGTCTGAAGTCGGCACTATGCCTGCGATTCGCATCATCGGCGGGGGGCTGGCGGGGTGCGAGGCCGCCTGGCAAGCGGCGTCCCGCGGCGTCCGTGTGACGCTGCACGAGATGCGGCCCGGCCGGGCGACGGAGGTCCACCGCACGGGCGACCTCGCGGAACTCGTCTGCAGCAACTCCTTCCGCGCGGACAAACTCGACAACGCCGTCGGGCTGCTGAAGGCCGAGATGCGGCGGCTCGGCTCGCTGATCATGCAGGCGGCGGCTGCCACGCGCGTGCCGGCGGGCGCGGCGCTGGCCGTCGATCGGCAGGCCTTCGCCGCGTTCGTCACCGAGGCGGTCGAGCGCCATCCCCTGATTCGCGTGGCGCGTGAGGAAGTGACGGAGGTCCCCGCGCCCGCCGCTGACGGCGAGCCCGTCGTCATCGCGACCGGGCCGCTCACGAGCGGGGCGTTCGCGGCGTCGCTCGCCGGATTCGCCGGCCAGGATTATCTGTACTTCTATGACGCCATCAGCCCCATCGTCTCGGCGGATTCCATCGACCTGAGCGTCGCGTTCCGCGCGTCGCGCTGGGGCCGCAGCCTGTCGCTCGGCAACGGGGATCCGCCGGGGGAGCGGCAGGCCGGCGACGCGGGCGCGACTGGGGGAGACGACGGCGACTATCTGAACTGCCCGATGAACGCGGACGAGTACCGGGCGTTCTACGACGCGCTGGTGCACGCGGAGAGCGCGACCGTCCACGACTTCGACCGGGAGCGGTTCTTCGAGGGCTGCCTGCCGATCGAGGTCCTCGCGCACCGGGGCCCCGACACGCTCCGGTTCGGGCCGATGAAGCCCGTGGGCCTCGTCGATCCCCGCACGGGCCGGCGGCCGTACGCCGTGGTCCAGTTGCGGCAGGATTCGATTGCGGGCGACCACTTCAGTCTCGTCGGGTTCCAGACGCAGCTGAAGTGGAACGAGCAGGCGCGCGTCCTGCGTCTCATCCCCGGGCTCGGCAAAGCTGAGTTCGTGCGGTTCGGGATGGTGCACCGCAACACGTACATCAACGGGCCGGCGGTCTTGCGCGAGACCTGGCAGACGCGCGCGAGGGGCGACCTGTTCGTCGCGGGCCAGGTTTCTGGTGTCGAGGGCTACGTCGAGTCCGCGGCGTCGGGACTGATGGCCGGCATCAACGCGGCACGGACGGCCGCAGGCGGGGCGGCGGAGGCCGCGCCCCGGACGACGGCGCTCGGCGCGCTGGCGCACTACGTGTCGCACGCGGCGGCCGGCGGCTACCAGCCGAGCAACATCACGTTCGGCATCATGGAGCCGCTCGAGGCCCCGCCGCGGAACGCCCTTGCGCGCAGGTCGGCGCTCGCCGCGAGGGCGCTGGCCGATCTCGACCGCTGGATCGCCGCTGC
>CAZBIP010000194.1:5167-6283 GCA_964491885.1 uncultured Vicinamibacterales bacterium | reverse complement strand
TGAAGGCCCATCCGGATGCCGCGCCCGTGGGCGCGGACGGGCGCGTCTCACCGCCGCCCGATGGCTGGCAGGGCATCTGCCCCACGCACGAGGCCTACCGGGCGGAGCGGATGCGTGCCTTCCGCACGCTGCTCGAGACGTTCGCCATCGACGGCGTCTGGCTCGACTACCACCACGCCCATGCGAGCTGGGAGCAGGCGGTCCCGAACATGCCGGATACCTGCTTCTGCGACCGGTGCCTGCGCCGGTTCCAGTCCGAGACGGGCATCACGCTCCCCCGTGTCCCGGTACCGGAGCAGACGGCGCTCCTGCTCTCGACGCACCGCGCCGCCTGGGTGCGCTGGCGCCTCGGCGTCTTCACGGACTGGGTGCGGGAGTTCCGCGACATCAGGAACGCCACCCGCCCCGGCGCGCTGCTCGGCACGTTCCACAATCCCTGGAGCGACGAGGATCACGGCGGCGCGCGTCTCGACAAGCTCGCCATCGACCTGAGAGCGCAGGCGGCGTACATCGACGTCTTCAGTCCGATGCCGTATCACGCCCGGTTCGGACACGTCTCCGACCCGGCGTGGATCTCGCGGCAAGTGGCCTGGCTCGGCCAGCACCTCGGCATAAGGGGCGCGGCGGGCGAGCGGCACCGCATCTGGCCCATCGTGCAGATCTCGGACTGGGGCGAGACGGTGCCAGTCGGGCAGGTGGACGTAGTCCTGCGCCGCGGCGCGGGCTCCCCCGCCACGGGCGTCATGGTGTTCGCGTGGAGCGGCCTCCGCAAGAGCCCCGGGAAGATCGACGCCATCGGGCGGACGTTCCGGTCGATGGCGGACGCCAGGTGACGGGACGATGACAGCGCGGAGCCCGCGCTCCGGTGCGCGGGCTCCCGCCAAGCCCTTCAGAACTCGAAGGAGATGTTCCGGGCGTCCGAGAGCGCTGTGATCAAGCTCCGCTCCCGGCCCGGGTCGAGAAACAGCTTCGGGTTGGCCGCATCCCGGATCATCGTGCGCGACGCGCGCTCGGGCGTCGAGTAGATGCCGGCGACCATCTCCCATCGCCACGGGCGCCTGGTCAGCAGGTGACAGTTGGCGGCTTTGCGCAGCACGTCCCGCAGCGTCGCCATCG
>CAZBIP010000194.1:0-5067 GCA_964491885.1 uncultured Vicinamibacterales bacterium | reverse complement strand
GCCGCCGAACGACGCCGGCATCGCCACGTACAGCAAGCCTCCTCCCGAATGGCCTCCGCTGGCGTACTTCAAGACGTAGTGCGTGTCCTCCCACTTCACGTACTCGCTGCTGCCGCGGCTGTAGACGACCAGCCGGTTCGGGCGCAGGAGCGCGTAGGCGTTCCTGGCCGCGGTGGCCGGCGCCGGGTCGCACATGGCGGTGTAGTCGCTCCAATCGGCTGCCCCGTCGCCGTTGACATCCTGGGCCGTCTGCGCCGCGATCCTGGCCTCGGTCCAGCCGGGCTGAAGCAAGCAGTCGTGGTTCATCGTCGTGTTCTTGACGAATCCGACGAAGTCCGACTCGGGCGCCAACTCGAACCGGATGTCTCCGCGGCTCATCCGGAAGATCAGATTCGTCGAATCAACGGCCGCCTGCGCCTGTGCCTTCGTCAGCGCGCTCGGCTTCGACCCGTCGTCATCCGCCAGACGGACGAACAGGATCTTCAGCGTGTACTTCGCCGGCACGAAGACGTTCGCGGGGATCTTCCTGGCGGCCTGGGGCTTGACCTTCAGCCCCTGTGCCTGCAAGCCGAGCATGGCGATGACGGCGAGAGCGATCACGAGGAACACACGCGGAAGGGGGGACCTTCTCATCTCGAGACCTCCGTGTCAGCCGACCGTTCTCCGGAGACTGGTGCGACTCCCGCCGGTCGGGGGGCAGGACGCCGGCTTGCGGCACCCGCCGCGCCGCCTACGCGCCCGCCGGGATCGGGTGGTCCCGGTGGAACCAGGCCAGGCGCTCCTCCAGCGCCGGGAACTCCGACCGCTGGACGAGCGACGTGCACGCGCGCAGGCCTTCTGTCCGTTCGCTCCCGGTCGTGACCAGCGAGATCGCGCTGATGCCGTAGTGCATCAGCTCCCGAAGCAGATCCTCCCCGCTCAGCCCCGGGTACGCGATGGTGAAGTAGAACCCGTCGGCGATGGGCGCGTCCAGGTCCATGTCGTAGACGATGCGGAAGCCGTTGTCCGTGAACAACTGCTTCATGATCCTGGCCTTCTCGCCGTACTCCCGCACGTCGGCGACCAGGTTCAGCTGGCCGTCGTTCACCGCCTTCAGCACCGCCGCCAGCGCGTACTGAGCCGAGTGCGACGTGCCGGCGGAGAGGGCGTAGATGGCCCCGAACACCAGCGCGTACCCCAGCGCGTCGGAGGTGTAGTAGCGCTTCAGGTCCGGCGCGCGCCTGTTCCACAGCGCGTCCGATACGACCAGCATGCCGATCCGCTCGCCGGCGTAGCTGAAGACCTTGGAGCTGGAGATGAGCAGGATGAAGTTGTCCGTGTACCGCGCAACCGAGGGCTGGAACGGCGGCTCGCCCGGGTGCGAATAGTCGCGCCGGAAGTCCATGCCGATGTACGCCAGGTCTTCGAGGACGATCGCGTCGTACTCGTCGGCCAGCTTCGCGATGGTCTCGAGCTCGGCCTCCGTGAGGCAGAACCACGCCGGGTTGTTGGGGTTGGAATACAGGATCGACGACACCTTGCCCGTGTCGAGATAGCTGCGCAGCTTGGCTTCCAGCCGGGGGCCGCGATAGTCGTACACGTCGAAGCTCATGAAGCCGTGGCCCAGGACGCGGCACTGCTGCTTCTGCACCGGGAAGCCGGGGTCGATGAAGAGCGTGCCCTCCCGCTCCGCGTGCATCCGGTTGATCGTCAGGAAGCAGGCCATCGCGCCCATCATGGTGCCGACCGTCGGCAGGCAGTGCTCCGGGTCCACGGTGACATCCAGGAAGTTCTTCGCGAAGCGGGCGATCTCCCGCTTCACGTCGGGCACGCCCTGGATGTCAGGGTAGATGGCCGCGACGCCGCGTTCGAGGGCGGCCATCTGCGCCGTCACCGCGACCTGGCTGGGCGGCAGACCCGGGACGCCCATCTCCATGCGGATGAAGCGCTGCCCCGTCTCCCCTTCGATGGTGTCGGCGAGCTTCTTGATCTCCCGGATCGACGCGCGCGAGAGGCTCGCGAGCCCAGAGGCCTCCAGCACGCGGGTCACGACATCGGCGTCCACGGGCGTGTGTCGCTTCGTCACGGCACGTCTCCTCGGGGGCGAGGGGGCAGCGATGCACCGATTGGACTACCCTTTGAGGATGTCGTCCCAGCCTTTGCGGTACTCGGGCCGCTTGATGAACGGCGCCGCTTCCGGCGCGTTCGTGGCCCGCAGGTTCCGGTAGTCCCACTCGAGCTTCTTCCCGGCCCGGTAGGCCACGTTGCCGAGGTGGTTCGCCTCGGTGGTCCAGCCGGAGTACTGGAAGTTCGATCCGGGCACCGGGCCGACGCCCTTCGCGTAGTTGACCCACTCGACCCAGTGGCCGGGCGAGCGCGGCAGCGTCTCGGGCGGCGCCTGGAAGTCCTTGAACTTCTCCTCGGGCAGCAGCTTCCCGTTGCCGAGCAGGATGCCGTTGTCGCCGATGAACGCCTGCGAGCGGCCGCCCCACTCGGGCGTCCAGTTCGGCGGCTTGCTGTCGCCCTGGTGCCAGACGAGCTTCACCGGCGGCGCGCCCGACGCCGACGCCGGGAACTCGTACGTCACCCTCATCGTCGCGGGCGCGAGTTCCTTGTGGGCCACGGGAACGTTCGGGGAGTACGCCTCGATCGTGAGCGGCTGGCGGATGTCGAGGACGGTGTACGGCACGTCGTTGTCGTGGCTGCCGAGATCGCTCATCGTGCCGTTGCCGAAGTCCCACCAGCGGTACCAGCGCGGGCCGGGGAAGTAGGTCGCGTGGTACGGCCGCACCGGGGCCGGCCCGAGCCACAAATCGAAGTGGAGCGTCGCCGGAGTCGGCATCTCCTCCTTGAATCGGTCCACGATCTGGATGCCGTTGTAGAAGCCGTGCGGCTTGTCGTACTTCTCCGCCGACGCGGCGTCCTGGAGCCCCCACGCGCGATCGGCCCAGACGTGGACCTCGCGCACCGGGCCGATGACGCCCGTCATGAGGATCTCCTTGATCTTCCGGCGCGAGGGAGACGCGTGGCCCTGGTTGCCCATCTGCGTGGAGAGCTTCGGGTACTTGGCCGCCGTCTCGCGGATGAGCCGGGCCTCCCAGATGTTGTAGGTGAGGGGCTTCTCGCAGAAGACGTGCTTGCCGTGCGTCAGCGCCAGGTACGTCGCGAACGCGTGCGTGTGTTCGGCCGTCGAGACCACGACCGCGTCGAAGGCGTCCGGCTTGTCGAACACACGCCGCAGGTCGGTGAACGTCCTGGCCTTCGGGAACTTCAGGGACGCGGCGTCGATGGCCGTCTGATCCACGTCGCACAGCACGACGACGTTCTCGTCCGGGTGCGGGGCCAGCGGCGGTGCCGCGGCGCCCCGGCCCGCCGCCGCGCGGCCGGGGCCGTAGGCCAGCGTGAGCTCCCTGAGGCTGGCGACGGCGCGGCCGCCGCAGGCGATGAACGCAATGTCCAGCTTGCCGTTCAGGTTCCGGCCCCGCAGGAGCGCCGGCGCCCCCATGACCACCCCGGCGGTCGTCAGCGCCCCGCCGACGAACTCGCGCCGCGTCATCTGCTTCGCGGTGACGTCCTTTGGCTCGTGTTCCATGCATCCCCCCACACCGCGCCTCGGTCCAGGACGGGCGCAGTCTGCCGTGATTCTACGCTACAGCTTCACCACTTCGTCGATCTTCACCTTCCGCCCGGTGTCGATGCTCGTGTAGCCGGCGATGCCGATCGCCGAGCTGAGGATGCCGGCCTTCAGCCCCGCCCGCTGCTTCAGCGGGTCCGGCACCGAGGGGTCGAAGACCATCTTCTTGATCCGCTGGTCGGCCCCGCCGTGCTCGAAGATCTCGCCCCGCTGCGGGTCGGTCGTCAAGACCACGCTGTCCTTGAAGTTGCGCGTCAGTCGAATCTCGCCCTCGTGCGGCACCTGCCAGGGCTGGCGGTTGTAGTTGCGCACGTCGATGCGGCCCCTCGACCCGTTGAACACGATGGACTGGCCCTCGTACGGCACGGCCGCGTTGAGGCTGTAGGTCACCAGCACCCGGTTCGCGTACGTCACCTGCACGCTGTAGGTGTCCGGGATGTTGATCTCCCGGCGGTACAGGCACCCGTCGCGGTAGTACCCGTCCTGGTCCTCGCAATCGACGTACAGCTCCATCATCTGCTTGCTGGTGGTGATGTCCCAGTGCAGGTCGCACGCCTGCTTGTGCGGGCACAGCCGGCAGTTGGCGTGCCGGAACGGCCCGTTGGCGCCGTACTTGTTCAATCGGCCGTGCGCCACGACCTCGACGGGATCGGCGTCGATCCACCAGTTGAGCTGGTCGAAGTGGTGGCTCGCCTTGTGGCACAGGAGCGTGCCGCTCGCCTGCTTCAGGCCGTGCCAGCGCCGGAAGTAGCTCGCGCCGTGATCCAGGTCGAGGAACTCCTCGTAGCTGACGGAGTACAGATCGCCGATCTCCCCCGCCATCAGCAGTTCCTTCGCCTTCATGGCGGAGGCCTCGTGGCGGGCGTTGAACGTCACGTCCAGCGTGCGCCCGGTCCGTTTCTGGGTGTCGACGATGCGCTGCGCCTGCTCCGCGTCGGTGCAGAGCGGCTTCTCCGAAATCGGGTCCAGGCCGCGCTCCATCGTCCGGCACACGTAGCCGGCGTGCGTCGCGTCCACCGTGGTGACGATGACGCGGTCGGGCCTGGTGGCGCGGAGCATCTCGTCGAAGTCGGTGAACGCGGGAATGGCGCCGCCCATCCAGCGCTGGGCCACTTTGACCCGGTCGGGGTTGACGTCGCACAGGCCGACGATCTCGACCAGGTCGCCCGCGTCCCGGAGGAGGTTCGTCCCCCAGGTCGTGCTGCCTCGGATGCCCGTGCCGACGAGCGCCACCCTGGTCTTCGCGGGCGCCGCGAACGCGCCAAGCGGGCTCGCCACCGCCGCGCCGACCACGCCCATGGTGCCGATGCGGCAGAACTCGCGCCGGGTCACCGCCGACAGATCCTTCTGCATCGCCGCCCCCATCACTTGTTGGCCCACGTGAACAACTGGAGCGCGTCCTGCGCCACGCCCTCGCGGACGACCTTGACCGGCGCCGGCAGCGAGGGGTCGAG
>CAZBIP010000193.1:0-6305 GCA_964491885.1 uncultured Vicinamibacterales bacterium | reverse complement strand
CGTCGCCGGAAATTCCTGCAGCCGCTCCAGCGAATCACCAATCCAGATCACCGGCTTCGGCGCAGGCGTGCTCATCGAGGCCAGTCTAGGCCATATCTAGCATAAGTTCAACTTGGCCAATTCGAACGGAACGGGCAATTCGTCGCGCAATCTCGATCCTGGCGCGGGAATCGGTTATCGCGCCAAGCCCGGGCAGGGCGAGATCATTCGATTCCCAGCCGATCCAGGTGCTCCCACACCGCGTCCAGACCCGAAGTCGATAACCGCCTTGCGATAACCGATCCGACGACGGGCCTTCTAAGCCGGGGGTCCCGCGTTCGAGTCGCGGCGGGCGCGCCATTCGACCCTTCGATGAACTCAGGGTCGTCCCGAGCAACGTCGAGGGACGACTCGCCAGCCCCGAGCACACTGTCACCGCGCTCGCTCGTGGCGAACCATCCTCACCCGCCCAGCCCTGAGCCTGTCGAAGGGCGGGCGCGCCAGCCTTCGCTCGGCTCTCGGTTCGATTGACACCTCAGCTGAGCTACGGCTGGCCAGGCCCGGTTTCAACACGTCTCGTCCCGCGGTGTGCTGCCCGGTCGGTGCCAAGAGATTCCCATCCTCAACAGGTGAATCCAGACGGGTTCAGCGAGAACGCAGGTGGAACCGGCTATAGTGTGCCTGTTCACCGAGGCTTCTGAGCGATGGAAGGTTGGGTCGCGGTCACGCATCACGGGTGGTTTGACTTCCTGGCCGGGAAGAGGACCTGGGAGGAGGTCAACTTCTGGACGCCATCCGACCACTACGCCTTCCGAGGCACTCCCGGCGCGCCGTTTCTCTTCAAGCTGAAGTCGCCACGCAACGCGATCGGAGGCTTCGGCTTCTTCTCGCGGTTCGACAAGCTCCCTGAGTGGCTGGCATGGGAGTGCTTCAAGGAGGGCAATGGGGCGGCGACCCTGGACGATATGCAGGCTCGTCTGGGCTTCATCCGGGAACGGAACCACATGGCGGAGGGTTCTGGGATCAGCCAGATAGGGTGCATCCTGCTCGCACAGGCGACGTTCTTCCCGCCTGACATGTGGCTCCCGCAGCCCACCGACTGGCCTCCGCAGAACCTCCGGAGCAAACGATACGATCTCACCGTTGGCGAAGGCCAGCGTGTGTGGCAACAGTGCCTGGAACGGGCGGCACTGCTGAAGGCAACCTCCGAATGGGCCGCTGGAGCTCCGATGTCGGTGCGTGAGTCCGACCGCTTTGGAAGTCCCGTGCTTGTCAGGCCCAGGCTCGGCCAGGGCACCTTCAGGGTCGCCGTGACCGGGGCCTATCACAGGGCCTGCGCGATCACGGGGGAGCACTCGTTGCCAGCGCTCGAAGCGGCGCACATCAGGCCCTACGGAAAAGGCGGCGAGCACGAGGTCAGCAACGGTCTCCTCCTGCGGTCAGATGTCCACCGACTGTTCGACAGAGGCTACGTCACGGTGACGCCCGAGCATCGCATCCTGGTCAGCCCACGACTGAGGTCAGACTACGAAAACGGGAAGAGCTACTATCCCTTCGACGGGCAGCAGCTCGTGGTGCGTCCAGACGGCGGGGCGGATCAGCCGGACGTGGATTGTCTCGACTGGCACAACACACACGTCTTCTTGTCTTAGGGCGGCATCAGGCTGGCCATGAACACCGACCTCGACTCGCGTGTGCGATTGGCGGCGTTTAGCTTTCTCGAGGCTGAGACGAGCCGGGCGCCTGACGGCATCCTGGCCCATGCCTTGTTGGCGAGAGGCTTTGAGTTCGAAGGCCGACGCGTCCCGCTCGTGAGTCCTGCGGGGATCTTCAGGCCTGCCATCCTACCCGAGATGCCGCTGACCATCAGGACGACGTATGTCGAGTACGGGGAGGAGGCGCCATACCGTGATGCGATTGGCGCGGATGGCCTACTACGGTACTGCTACCGGGGCACGAACGCACTTCACCGCGACAACGTCGGCCTGCGGCTGGCGATGCAGCGTCAGGCGCCGCTGGTCTACTGCCATGGCGTGCTGTCGGGCCGATACGTCGTCGAGTGGCCAGTGTTCGTCGTCGGCGACTCACCCGGCGAGCTGATGTTCACGGTCAATATGGACGAACATCGTTTTGCGCTGCTGGGGGGTGAGGACGCTAACGAATCCGAGACCGATGGTCGCCGACGTTACGTTACGAGGTTGGTGCAGCAACGGTTGCACCAAGAAGGATTCCGCCAGCGCGTCCTCGCGGCGTACCGCGCGCACTGCGCCGTGTGCCATCTGCGGCATGAGGAACTCCTCGAGGCCGCGCACATTCTGCCTGACGGGCATCCCCAGGGGCATCCGGTCGTTCCAAACGGACTTGCGCTCTGCAAACTGCACCACGCCGCGTTCGATGCGCAGATCCTCGGCATCCGGCCCGACTACCAGATCGAGATCCGCCTGGACGTGCTCGAGGAGATTGACGGGCCGATGCTGAAGCACGGATTCCAGCAGTTCCACCGGCAGCGCATTCGGACACCCCATCGTCCGCCTCTCAGGCCGAAGCCGGAATACCTGGAAGAACGCTTCGCGCTGTTCAGGCGGTCGAGCCAAGGCGAGGTGGCGCTGCGCCTTTAGCCTCCTCGACCGATGGCCAGCGCCGGGCCGCGTCAGCCGTCGCGATCTTCACCGCATTTTCCGGCGGCACAACACCAGTTGCGGTAGCATTCAGGAGTCATGCGGGTACGAGTCCGACCGGAACTGCTTCGATGGGCGCGCGAGCGGGCCGGTTTCTCCGCTGAGGCACTGGCTCGCCGGATTCCTCAGCTGCCGGCATGGGAACGAGGCGAGGTCTTGCCGACGCTGAAGCAGGTGGAGAGGTTCGCAAAGGCGACCTACGCCCCGGTGGGTTACCTCTTCCTGGCCCAGCCGCCGGTCGAGTCGGTGCCCATCCCCGACTTTCGTGCCCCAGCCGAGTCGCGAGTGAACCGGCCGAGCCCGGATCTGCTGGATACCATCTACATCTGCCAACAGCGTCAGGAGTGGTACCGCGACTTCGCCCGGGCGGAGGGCGAGGCTCGGCTGCCGTTTGTTGGCTCCGCCACGTTGGCCAGCAGCTTCCAGGAGACGGCTGCCGTGATGCGGTCGGCGCTCGGCTTCACCACGACGGAACGTCTTAGGATACCGACGTGGACGGATGCCATTCGACGGTTCATCGAGCAGGCCGACTTGCTGGGCGTGCTTGTGATGATCAGCGGCGTGGTGGGCAGCAACAATCGGCGCAAGCTGGATCCCAACGAGTTTCGCGGTTTTGCCCTGTCCGACGACCTCGCCCCGCTCGTGTTCATCAACGGCGCCGATACGAAGGCGGCCCAGATGTTCACGCTGGCCCACGAACTGGCCCACATCTGGCTGGGACAGTCGGCCTTGTCCGATGTCGATCCCGGGGCGGCGCCTTCCCACCGGGTCGAGATCTGGTGCAACCAGGTTGCCGCCGAGTTCCTGGTACCGATGGGGGACCTTCGGGCAGAGTACCGTCGCCAGTCTCCTCTGGATGATGAGTGCGCGCGCCTTGCGCGCTGCTTCAAGGTGAGCACGCTGGTCATCCTGCGTCGGCTTCATGAGGCCGGGCTGATGAACGGCGACAGGATGTGGCAGGCATATGAGGACGAGCTCACACGACTCCGATCGATCCCACGGTCGAGCGGTGGGGACTTCTACCTGTCGCAGGCCGTCCGAGTCAGCAAGCGTTTCGCCCGGGCCTTGGTCGTGAGTACGCTCGAAGGGCAGACGCTGCACCGCGATGCATTCCGACTGCTCGGTTTCTCCAAGTTCGAGACGTTTCGTGAGCTCGGGCGAAACCTGGGCGTAGCCTGATGGCCTACCTGCTCGACGCCAACGTGTTCATTCAGGCCAAGAACCTGCACTACGGCTTGGACTTCTGCCCGGCATTCTGGGACTGGTTGATCGAGGCGAACGCCGCGGGCAAGGTCTTCAGCATCGAGAAGATCGGGGACGAAATCGACGCGGGAGCGGACCAACTGGCGTCGTGGGCAGCCGCACGAGGAAGTGGGTTCTTCGTGAAGCCCGATGCGACTCTTCTGCCGGCCCTCGCGTCAGTGAGCACCTGGGCGACCGGCCAGGGCTACGAGCCGGCGGCCGTCAACACGTTTCTTCAGATCGCCGACTACTACCTGGTGGCTTACGCGCTCGCCCACGGGCACACGGTCGTCACTCACGAAGTAGCGGCACCGTCCACCAAGAAGATCAAGATACCCAATGCCTGCATCGGTGTCGGCGTGAAGTGCATGACGCCGTTCGAGATGCTACGCCACGAGCGCGCCCGGTTCGTGCTTGGGCCGTCAGCATAAAGCCTCGCCCCACTGCTCGAGTTCGAGCGTGACTGCGCGATCGGTTATCGCCTTTGCCTTCGAAGTGGGCCCGATTACGCGATTCTCGGCCGATATCTGACCATGCACAGTGTCGACGGTCCCGCCGAGATAACCGCTACTTCATAACCGATGATCGGGCCTGAATCCGCGAAATGTGGCCTGAGTTCACGAATCCGACGACGGGCCTTCTAAGCCGGGGGGCCCGCGTTCGAGTCGCGGCGGGCGCGCCAGCCTTCGCAAGGCTCCGGTTTGCCGCTTTCCTCGCCTTGCTTCGGCCAGGCAGGCCAGCCACCTTGGCAACACTTCGGCTCGACGTCTTCCTCGTGCCGCTTCGGCCAGGCAGGCCAGCCACCTTGGCAACACTTCGGCTCGATGTCTTCCTCGTGCCGCTTCGGCCAGGCAGGCCAGCCACCTCGGCAACACTTCGGCTCGACGTCTTCCTCGTGCCGCTTCGGCCAGGCAGGCCAGTGCAGGCCACGGAGGTCGGAGCCCCGGGACTCTCCGCCTGCGCGCGTCGCGGGTGATGCTCATCCGCGAAATATCGGACAGAAACGTGGGTGCCTGCAAACGCAGACTCGGACAATGTCGCGGGGCTAGCAGCCCGTGGTGCAAGTCCGTCTGCATTCGACCGGCGCTGCATCCCGCCTCGCTGCGTTACTCAACGCTCAAATATTGGCCGATATTCTCGCGTTTCGCGCCTTGCGATCCGGGCGCATCGCCGGTCTCGGTGCAACGACTGACTTCCACCACGGGCTGCTAGAGTAAGTCGCGGAGCGTGTCTGGCGCCACGTCGCAGTCTCGCAGGATCTTCGCGGTGATTCCGGGTCCCAGGACTTCGCCGGAATGAACGGGAATGACGGTCGCCCGACCGTCGTGGTGGCGAATGAAGTGATGACTGCCCTTCACGTGAACGAGGTGGAAGCCGGCTTTGGCGAGTGCCGCAATCAGCTCTGGTCCGGTAAGGCGGGGGAGGCGGGTCACGACGCCAGTCGAACCCGTTGCACGCCGACAAAGTCCAGCGCTTCGGTGGTTTCGCCTTCGACCTCGAGACAGAGCGCGATCGCTTCCTTGATGCGCTCCATCAACTCATCCAGGGAGCGAGCCTGTGTGTGGCAGCCGTGCAACGTGGGAACGGAAGCCACGTAGAAGCCCTGCGCGTCCCGTTCGACCACAACGTTGAACTCTCTGCCCATCAGTTCACCACCTCCGGACATTGTACGAGCGAACGGTCGGTGCCGGATAGCGCAAACGACCGTGGGCAGACGGCTTGGCCAGCAGACTGGCGGACCGGCTATCGCGCAAGCCAGGGGAGCAGCGGACTCCGCCGACATCGACGCGCCTTGACGACGCGAGCGGCGGCGGTATACTTGGGCCTGCAAGCGCTTACGTTCTTCTGTTGACATTGGCGCGCTCGTCGGTTGAGTTGGTCTTTGTCACGGGCTGTAAACGCTTTCTTCTGTCCGGCGTCCTCTCGCAATAGGGGGCGCCGCGGCACGGCGTCACTCGGGCGCGCTGCAGGCCGGTCGCCCGCTGCATACGCAGATGAACGGAGGCACCGTGAAGACGTCAACTTGTGTGGCTGTGGCGTGTCTCGTCGCGACGCTCGTGGCCGTTCGAGTCGAACCTGTGGCGGCGCAGTCGCACACCAGGGTGAAGACCCCCGCGGTTCGCGGCGAGCAGGCGCCGCCGGCCGATCCCGGGCAGCGGAACTTCGGCGGGCCCATCACCGTCCCAGGCCGTGGCGGACAGAAGCCGCCCGTCCCGCCGCGGCGTCCCGAGCCGAAGTTCGGCACGGTGCCGCTCGACGAACTCTCGATGAGCGACCCCTTCGTGTTCCCCGACGAGAAATCGCGGACGTACTACTTGATCGGCAGCGGAGAGCGCCTCTACAAGAGCCCCGACCTGAAGATGTGGACGGGGCCGTACTCCGTGATCGACCTGAAGGGCACGTGGA
>CAZBIP010000192.1:0-6309 GCA_964491885.1 uncultured Vicinamibacterales bacterium | reverse complement strand
GATTCGCCCGTGCCGGGCAGGCTGATGCCGATGTTCGCGGCCTTCGACTCGCCCGGGCCGTTGACCACGCAGCCCATCACGGCCAGCGTCATCGTCTCGACGCCGTCGTAGCGCGCCTTCCAGTCCGGCATCCGGTCGCGGACGTAGCGCTGCACGTGCTCCGCCAGCTCCTGGAACGTCGTGCTCGTCGTCCGCCCGCAGCCCGGGCACGCGGTCACGCTGGGCGCGAAGGCGCGCAGGCCGAGTGCCTGCAGCAGTTCGCACGAGGCGTACACTTCCTCGCGCCGGTCGCCGCCCGGGGCCGGGGTCAGCGAAATCCGGATGGTGTCGCCGATCCCCTCGCTGAGCAGCACGCCCATCGCCGAGGCGGACCACACCAGGCCCTTGATGCCCATGCCGGCCTCGGTCAGGCCGAGATGGAGCGGCTGCGCGGTCTTCCCGGCGAGATCGCGATACACGGCGATCAGGTCGCGCGGCCTCGACACCTTGCAGGAGAGGATGATCTGGTCCTCCCGGAGGCCGCTGTCGAGGGCGAGCCCGGTCGACTCGAGCGCCGAGACGACCATGCAGTCGTTGATGATCGCGTCCGACGTCAGGCCGAGATCCCGGTCGGTGTTTTCCTGCATCTTGCGCACGACGAGGTCCTGGTTCAGCGACCCGCCGTTCACGCCGATGCGAACGGGCTTGCCGTGCTCGGCGGCCACCTTGCAGATCGCCGCGAACTGCTCGTCGCGGCGCGTCCCCGTGCCGACGTTGCCGGGGTTGATCCGGTACTTGTCGAGGGCCGCGGCGCACGCCGGGTATCTCGTCAGCAGGAGGTGTCCGTTGTAGTGGAAGTCGCCGACGAGCGGCGCCGCGCACCCCGCCAGCCGCAGCCGCCGCTTCAGCGACGGCACGGCCTCGGCGGCCTCGGGCACGTTCACCGTCACGCGGAGCATCTCGGATCCGGCCCGCCAGAGTTCCAGGCACTGCCGCAGCGTGGACTCGACGTCGGCGGTGTCGGTGTTGCACATCGACTGGACGACGATCGGGGCGCCGCCGCCGACCTGCACGCCGCCGACGTCTACGCCTATCGTCCGGTGACGCTTGCCCGCTGCCATTGTGCTCACCATGCGTTCTTCCGCGTCCGGGATCCCAAAGATCATATCATTCGCCCTGCGGCGTCCCGCGACCGGACGGGCGTCGCGGGCCCCCCAATGGCGGGGCCCGGATCCTGGAGGCACACCAGATGCGATTCGCGGATCGGACGCTCGGCAGGACGGGGCTCGCGGTCGGGCCGCTCGGCATCGCGTCCTCGTACGGCGCGCCGGCGGCGGCCGTCGAGCGTGCCGTCGAGGCTGGAATGACCTACGTGTACTGGGGCAGCCTGCGAAGGGAGGCATTCGCCGACGCGCTGCGCCGTCTCGCCCCAACCCGCGATCGCATTGTGCTTGCCGTGCAGTCGTACTCGCGGAGCGCCACGCTCCTGACGTGGAGCGTCGAGCGGGCGCTCCGCCGCATCGGATACGGGCACGCCGACGTGCTGCTCCTGGGCTTCTGGAACGGGCCGGTGAGTCCGCGCATCATGGACGCCGCCCGGAAGCTCCAGCGCCGGAGCCTCGTCAACCTCGTCGCCGTCTCGGGCCACAAGCGGACCGCCCTTGCCGATCTGGCCGAGGGCGGATCGATCGACGCGCTGCACGTGCGCTACAACGCCTCGCACCCGGGAGCCGAGCGCGACCTCTTCCCGCGCCTGGCTGCCGGGAACCGCCCGGGCGTTGTCGCCTTCACGGCCCTGGACTACGGCCGCCTGATGAACCCGAGGTACACCCCCCAGGGCCTCCGCACGCCCTCGGCGGGCGACTGCTACCGGTTCGTGCTCTCCCAGCCGGCCGTCGACGTCTGCATGACCGGTCCAGCGTCGGCCGGCCACGTGGAGCAGGCGATCGCGGCGCGCGAACTGGGACCGATGTCGGCGGAGGAACTGGACTGGATGACGCGCGTCGGCGAGGCGGTCCGCTCGCGCGGCCGCCGAAATTGACCGGGCGCGCTCGCTGGCGCTACTGTTGCCCACGGCCATGCTGTCCGGACTCGTCTGCATCCTCTGCGGCAGGTCGCATCCCGCCGGCGATCTCCAGACGTGCCGCGTCTGCGGCCCGGACGGCATCCTCGACGCGCGGTACGACTACGACGCCATCGAGCCGCCCCTGACCCTCGACGTGCTCGGCGGGCGCCCGCTGGACCACTGGCGCTACGCCGAAGTGCTGCCCGTGCCAGCCGGCGCGGCGCGGCCGACTCTGCAGGTCGGCTGGACGCCCATCGTCGAAGCGCCGCGTCTCGCTGAGGCGATCGGCATCCGCCGGCTCTTCCTGAAGGACGAGGGCCGCAACCCCACCGCCTCGTTGAAGGACCGGGCCAGTTCGGTCGGCGTCGCGAAGGCACTCGAGTTCGGGTACACGGCGATCGCGTGCGCATCGACGGGCAACGCCGCCTCGTCTCTGGCGGGCATGGCGGCGTCGGTCGGGCTCCCGGCGTTCATCTTCGTGCCCGAGCGGGCGCCTGAGCCGAAGATCGCCCAGCTCCTCGTCTTCGGCGCCACGGTCTTCCGGGTCAAGGGCACGTACGAGCAGGCCTTCGACCTCTGCCGCGAGGCCTGCGCAAGGTTCCGCTGGTACAACCGGAACAGCGGCACCAACCCGTATCTCGTGGAGGGCAAGAAGACGGCCGGTCTCGAGATCGCGGAGCAGTTCGTGACCGGTGGGATGCTCGGCGGCGATCTGCCCGACTGGGTGGCGGTGTCGGTGGGCGACGGCTGCACGATCGGCGGCATGGCCAAGGGGTTGCACGAGTTCAAGCGCCTCGGGCTGGCGCGCTCGGTACCCAGGATGCTTGGCGTCCAGGCGGCGGGCGCGAGCCCCATCGTGCGCGCCTTCGATCAGAAGGCCGACGTCGTGCCGTCGGACGCGACGACGGTGGCCGACAGCATCGCGGTGGGAACGCCGCGGAACTGGCGGCGCGCGCTCGCGTGGATCCGGGCCTCGCGCGGCGCGATGACGGCCGTTCCGGACGACGCGATTCTCGACGCGATGCGGGATGCGGCACGCCTCGGCGGAGTCTTCGGCGAGCCGGCCGGCGTCGCGTGCCTCGCCGGCCTCCGCGCCGCCGTGGCGGCCGGCACGGTGACGCCCGAGGCGTCCGTGCTGGCGGTCATCACGGGCAACGGCCTCAAGGACGTTCGCGCCGCCATCGAGGCCGCCGGCAGCCCGCACGACGTCCGGCCCGACATCGACGCCGTCGCCGCCATCGTCGAGAGGTGATGCGATGCTGCTGAAGGGCGCCACCCTCGTCCACCTGCACCCGCCCGACCTCACGAAGGCCGACCTCCGCGTCGAGGGGGACACGATCGTCGGCCGGGGGCGGCAACTGCGGCCGCACCCCGGCGAGGCGGTCGAAGACCTCCGGGGGCACCTGATCCTCCCGGGCCTCGTCTGCGCGCACACGCACACCTACTCGGCCCTGTCGCGCGGCATGCCCGCGCCGCCCGCCCTCCCGAGATCGTTTCCCGACATGCTCGCACGCGTGTGGTGGACGCTCGACCGGGCGCTGGACGAAGAGACGATCTACTACTCGGCGATGGTCGCCGCCATCGAGGCCGTACGCGCCGGCACCACGACGCTCGTCGATCACCATTCCTCGCCGAACGCCATTCCCGGCTCCCTCGACATCATCCGCGAGGCCCTCGGCGTCGTCGGCGTGCGCGGCGTGCTGTGCTACGAGGTGACGGATCGGGGCGGGGCCAGACGCCGCGACGCGGGGCTGGCGGAGAACGACCGGTTCCTGTCGGCCACGCGGACCGAACCCTGCGTCCGCGGCCTCGTCGGCGCGCACGCATCCTTCACGCTGGGCGAGCGGAGTCTCGCCGCCCTCGGCGACCTCGTGCGCTACCACGGCGCGGGCATCCACATGCACGTGGCCGAGGCGCGGGACGACGTGGAACGCACCTCGCGCGTGCACGGATGCGGGATCCTCGACCGGCTGGAACGGCACGGACTTCTGAGCGACCGGGCCGTGCTGGTGCACGGCGTGCACCTCTCGGACGCGGAACTCGCCCGCGCGAACGCCGCCGGCGCGTGGCTCGTCCACAACCCGCGGTCGAACATGAACAACGCGGTCGGACACGCGCGGATCGAACGCTTCGGCACCCGCGCCGCGATCGGCGCCGACGGCTGGCCTGCCGACATGCTCGCCGAGCTGCGCTTCGCGCACTTCCGCCAGCGTGAGCACCTGGGGCCGCGCCGCTCGTTCCCGGCCGCCGCGCTGCTCCAGGGAGGGCAGCAGCTGGCTTCGGACCTGTTCGGCGTGCCGTTCGGCACCCTGGAGCCGGGAAGCGCCGCCGACCTGGTGGTGGCGGACTACGTCTCGCCCACGCCCGTGACCGCCGCGACGCTGCCCGCGCACCTCGTCGCGGGCCTCCAGCCGGCGATGATCCGCCGCGTCATGGCCGCAGGCCGCTGGGTGTGCCGCGACGGCGTGCCGGCGAACGTGAACGTCGAACTGGTGTACGGGCGGGCGCGCCGCCTCGCGGCCGGCCTCTGGAGGCGGATGCGTGCCTGAGTTCGTGCCGGTGCCGCTCGGGCGCCTGCTGCGGCGGGCGCGCTGCGAATTCGAGCGGCGGCGGGCGATCTTCGACTTGCCGGAGCGGAAGTTCTACCTGCCTTCCGATCCCGCCGGGACCCCGGCCTCCGAGCGCCTCGATCTCTCGGTGTCCTGTGCCGGCGCGCGCGCCGCCCATCCCATCGGGCTGGCCGCCGGGCCGCACACCCAACTGGCCCAGAACATCGCCCTCGGGTGGCTGGCTGGCGCGAGGGTGATCGAGCTCAAGACCGTTCAGGCCAACGACCGGATCACGGTGTCGCGTCCGTGCATCGACATCGCGACCGTCGGCTACAACACCGAGTGGTCGCAGGAACTGCGGCTGGACGAATCGCTGCGCGAGTACGTCAAGGGGTCGATGCTCGTCGAGGCGCTGGGGGCTGGGGGTTGGGGATCGGGGCCTGGGAGCTCGCCCCTCGACTCGCGTACCGACGGAACACTCGATCCCTTCGACGACGCTCAGGGAGTCCCGAGCAGAAGTCGAGGGGCTCAGGGTGCGCCGTTCCGGCGCAGGGAGTGCGGCGACGGCCACGTCGTGTTCGACGTGAGCGTCGGGTACGACCTGGCGGGGATCCGGAGCCCTGCCGTCGTGTCGTGGCTCGAGTCGATGCGGGACGCCGGCGCCATCGTCGAGGCGCTGCGCCGCGAGATTCCGGCCGAGTTCTCCGGCCTTCGCGACTTCCCGTTCCGGACCTCGATTGCCGCGGGAGTCACGCTCTCCACCTTCCACGGCACGCCCGCGGAGGAGGTCGAGCGCATCGGCGAGTTCCTCATCGGCGAACTCGGGTTCCACACCGTCGTCAAAGTGAACCCCTCGATGCTCGGCCCGGAGCGGGTCGAGGCGATCCTCCATGGGTCGCTCGGGTACGACGAGGTGGAGGTGGACCCGGCGGCGTATGAACGGGGCCTGACGTTCGAGGAGGCGTCGGACGTCGTGCGGCGGCTGCGCGTGCTTGCCGCCCGCCGGGGTGTCACGGCCGGCGTGAAATGCGGGAACACGCTCGAGGTCGTCAACGCGGGCGCGTTCCTGAGGGAGCGCGTGCAGTATCTCTCGGGGCAGCCGCTGCACGCGCTGCACGCGGCGCTCGCGGCGCGGTGGCGCGAGGCGTTCGGCTCCGACCTGGCGATCTCCTTCTCCGCGGGCGTGGACGCCGGCAACGCGGCGGACTGCGTGGCCGCGGGACTGGCGCCCGTCACGGTCTGTACGGACCTCCTGCGGGCCGGAGGCTACGGGCGGCTGCCCCGCTACGTCGCGAACCTCGAGGCGCGGATGCGCGAGGCGGGCGCACGCACGATCCCCGAGTTCATCGCGCGCACGGCGGCCGCGACCGCGGGCGCCGGTGGCGGCGATGCGGTGCTCCGCAACGCGCGGGCGCTCGCCGAACGCGCCCGCTCGGACGAGCGCTATCGTGCCGCCGGGAACCGGAAGCGGCCGCGGAAGCTCGGCACGCACCTCTGGCTGTGGGACTGCCTGTCCTGCAACAAGTGCATCTCGGTCTGCCCGAACGACGCCATCTTCGAAATCGAGGTGGACCCGTTCATCGGGGAGGTCCCCGTCGTCGAAGTGGACGGCGCGGGGCAGCTGTCGGCAGCGGGCGGGCTGGCCGCGGGGGGCCAGCGCGTCAGCGCGGTGGCGGATGCGACGGCGGCCGAGGATGCGCTGAACCGGCGGACGGC
>CAZBIP010000191.1:0-6383 GCA_964491885.1 uncultured Vicinamibacterales bacterium | reverse complement strand
CCTGGAAGATCAACTACCACTCGGTCCGCGGCGCGATCCAGTCGATCGTCCGCCTCGAGCGGTTGCTGGCCGGCTGACGGGCGGCGAACCCTTAGAAGAAGTAGCGGGCGCGCACCTCCCACCTCAGGTTGGCCTGCCGTTCGCCGAAGTCGGTGCCGCGTCCGCCGGCGATCCACCCGGCCTGCGAGCGGAGTTCGAGGTTCGTCGCCGCCTTGTAGGTCGTTTCCTGGGTCAGCGAGAAGCTCCCATCGCGCTCGTTGACGATGGCCGTCAGCGCGGCGTTGAGATAGACCACGCCGAACAGGTCAGGCAGGCTGGCCCGCACGAACAGGTAGTCCCGCATGCCGGTCGGCTGAAGGAAGGGCTGGGACGAGGCGGCCAGGGCGCTCAGCGGGCCGGAGTCGCCAGTCGCGCTCCAGCGGGACCATGCGTCCGACACGCGCGCGACGAAAGCGCTCAGGGCGTCCGCGCTGATCCCGGGCCCGTTGCGGTAGTGTTCCACCACGAACGTCGTGTTCGTGGACAGGAGAAAGCGGACGCCGACCAGCACGCTGGTGGCCGGGGCCGGTGTGACGGCCACGCGCCCGTCAGCCCCCATCGTCCGGGCGACGGCGTCGCCGATCCGCGCCACCTCGGCGTGCATCTCGACCGCCGGCGTGATGTTCCGCGACACGTCGAAGCCGACCCTGGGCGCCGCCCCCTCGCCCGCCAGGGCCATCACGTCGATGTCGGTATCGCGCCACAGCAGGTAGAGGCGCCCGGCTGCGTGCAGCCCCTCCGGCCTGCCCAGCGTCGTGTTCACGCGGCCGCTCACCGGCACCAGCACCGGCGTGAAGGCGATCGTCTGCAGCGCGCCGCGCCCGCTGCGGATGAAGTCAGCCGACATGGTCCAGAACCCTTCGAGCGCCAGTGCCGGATCGTCGGGGTTCTTGGGGCGGTCGAGGAACGCCACCGGGTTCCAGGCGTACCCCTTGCCCCACTTGAGCGTCCGCTTGCCGGCATCGACCGACACGGTCGGGCCCGGCCTCCACGCCAGGTACGCTTCGTAGACGCTCAGGTCGTCCTGCCAGGAGCCCCGCGCGCGCCCCAGGTCGCCCACCGTGCGCACGCGCGCGGCCAACGGCCCCTTGTCGATGGAGGCGTCGAGGAGCACCTGCAGATTCGGCTGCACGGTGTCCGGTTTCGAGAGATCGAAGGACCGGAGCCGGTAGGCGGCGGACTCGTGGTCGAGATCGAGCGTCACGGGACGCGCCTCGACGTGCCCCCCGACCGACCACCACTTCCGGGTCAGCGCCGGGATGTCGACCTCGTACGGGTCCTGGGCGCGGGCGTCGGACGCGCCGGCCAGCAGCCACAGGGCCACGCCCAGCCACGCGCCCGTCGAGCGGCGCATGACGGCTACCGCCTCAGCGATTCGAGGTTCGGCATGAAGGTCAGGGTGAAGACCTCGTCGCGGAACGTGCGCTTCGCGAGCTTCGCGAACACCATGGTCGAGCGGTAGCCCTTCTGCAGCGGGCTGTCGGTCTCGATGACCGCCGGCCGCGCGATCCCGCCGCCGAAATCGGTCTGCTGCTCGAAGTGGAGCGTCTTGACCAGCACGCCGGTGGCCGTCAGGCAGTCAATCCGGATGGGGGTCGGCCGCGCTCGATCCACGAGCATGCGCAGCCGATCGTAGGCCACCGACGACGAGCGCGCCTTCAAGTCCAGGCGGCGGGCCTCGCCCTCGACGGTCACGCGCTCGACGTCGTACTCCTCGGAGTAATCGAGGCTCAGGATGTCCGCGTTGTTGAAGACTCCGCCGATCACCGACTGGAGGCTCGTGATCCGGATGGGCTTTCCCGCGGCGGGCACGTACAGCCACATGTTCTCACCGAGCCGCAGCGTGCTCCGCCCCTTGTCGCTCGCGGGCGACAGGAACAGCGCCGCGACCCGGTCGCGCCCGCTCTTGACGCTGTAGAGGAGAAACTCGCGCTGCCGGCCGTCGGGCTCGGTGTTGACGATCTTGCGGTACGACTCGTAGGACTCCGGGTTGAGGCCCCGGTCGATCTGCGCCAGCAAGGCGGCCCCATCGGCCGCCTGCGCCGAGCTGGCGGGCGCGGCGCTGCTGCCGCCGGCCGCACGCAGTCCCGCAGGATCCGCCGCGACGAACGCGGCGAGCGCCAACGCGGCGCTCGCGAGGCCCGCCCGCCGGCGGTGTGAACGTCCTTCCGACCCGGCCAGCATCTTATCCATGACGAAGCGCCTCTACGGGCTCCATGCGAGAAGCCTTGAACGCGGGCTGCAGGCTGGCCAGCACCGACACCAGAATCACGATGCCCGACACGACCGCGAGGTCGACCAGGTCGATCGCCGGCGCCAGCACGAGCCCGGTCTGCCGGCCGAAATCGAACGTCAGCCGCGCCCACCCGAGGACAGCAATGACGGCCGCCGCGATCGCCGACCCGATCGCCGTGCCGAACAGCCCGAGCGCCAGGCCCTCGAGAACGAACATGAGCCGGATCGTCCCCGGGCGCGTCCCCATCGCCGCGATGGTGCCGATCTCGCGCACACGCTCGTACACGGACATGAGCATGACGTTCATCACGCTGATGAGCACGACCGCCACGAGCGCGATCCGGATGAAGAGCGCCAGCAGGTCGATCATCATCGCGATGTTGTAGAACGGCGACAGCCCCTCCCAGGTGTGCACCTCGAAAACCGGCCGCCCCTCCTTGTTCGTCACGTCGCCCAGCGCCCCGGTCAGCGCCCGCTCGACGCGCCCCAGATCGCCGAAGTCCTTCAGGCGGATCGCCACTTCGCTCACCTCCGGCTGTTCGAGCCGGAGCAGGCCCGCGGCGTCGTCCATGTGCACGTATCCGTCACGCCCTCCAGGGCCGGTGACGCTCTCGATGATGCCGCTGACCGCCAGCCGCGCCGCGTTCACCGACCCGTCCCGGTTCGTCGCGACCACGACGATCGTGTCGCCGAGCGACACCTTCATGCCCGTCGCGAGGAGCTCGGGGATCCAGATCTCCCCTCTCCCGAGGGTCCCCTTGCCCTGCTTCACCCGGGACGCGAAGAGCGGCACGGCCTTGAACTCCTGATCCGGCTCGATCCCGTTGAGGCGGATGGCCGTCGATTCGGTGTAGTTGCTGAACATGCCCCCGAACTTGACGCGCGGCGACCAGGCCTCGATCTCCGGCAGCGCCGACAGCGCATCGCGCACCCGCGCCATCTGGTTCGGATTCATGTTCAGCGTGAGCGGCAGGTTGTCGATGGAGGCAACGTAGCCCCGACGGTGGACCTGCAGGTGGCCGACCATCGAGTCGGTCATCTGCGAGATCATCATTCCCTTGAAAGCCCCCGACGCGGCAGAGAAGACCGCGACGCCGATGACGCCGACGGCGATGAGCGACCCCGTGAGCAGCGTCCGCCGCCTGTACCGGGTGAGGTTGCGGATGGCGATGGTCACCAGCTCACGCATGGGAGCCTCCCTGGCGGACCTCGTGCCCGGTGATCAACCCGTCTTCGAGCCGGAAGAGCTCGTCGACCTGCTCGACCACCCGCGGGTCGTGGGTCGAGAAGACGAAGGTCGTGCCCAGCCGGTCGCGCATGTGTTTCATCGTGTCGATCACCAGGGCCGCCGTGGCATGGTCCAGGTTCGCCGTCGGCTCGTCGGCCAGCACCAGCTTGGGATGCGTCACGAGCGCGCGGGCCACGGCCACCCGCTGCTTCTGGCCCCCGGAGAGTTCGTCCGGACGCTTCTCACGCAGGTCGGCCATCCCGACCGCCTCCAACAGCGCCATGACACGGGGCTCACGGTCGGCCGCCGGAACCCGCTGAACCAGCTGGAGCGGGTAGCCGACGTTCTCGAACACGCTCAAGACGGGGATCAGGTTGAAATCCTGGAAGATGAATCCGATGTGAGACCCGCGAAACGTCGCGGCCTCGACTCTCGACAACGTCGTGACGTCGGCCCCGGCGACGGTCAGCGCCCCCTCCGTCGGCCGATCCAGGCATCCCACCAGGTTCAACAGGGTCGTTTTGCCCGAGCCGGATGGCCCGATGAACGACACCAGCGTCGATGGGCGGACCGTAAAGTCCACGCCCCGCAGGGCGGCAACCTGGATCGTCGCGTTCGAGTAGATTTTCGTGATGGATGTCCCGACCACCAGGCTCACCGGGCGGCTCCCTTCTGTGTGCTACTGATGAGATGCAGAAAGCCGAGGCTTCGGTTCACCTGGGGGGCCGCCGCGCCGGATCGTACACGCCCGTCACAGGCTGGCCCCGCGGAGCCGCAGCAGGCACTCGGGCAGCCGTCGAAACGGTTGCCTTCGGAGGAAGGCCGCGTGGACCGCGCGTCCTAACGGCGCCAGCGGCCGGCCCGGCCCGCGGCACCCCGGCCGCGGCCGTACCCGGCGCCAGCCTGCGCAAGGTTGTCGCAGACGCCGTCGCCGTCGGCATCGACAAACGCCGGCCCCCGGCCGCCGCCGGCCGCACGGCCCCGCCCCATGCCGCGGCTGCCCTGCGCGAGATTGTCGCAAATGCCGTCGCCGTTGGCATCGACAAACGCCGGCCCCCAGGCACGCTGCTGCGCCGCGGTCGCCTGTGACGCAGGCGGAGCGGCCGACTGGGCCCAGACCGACTCCCCCATCAGCAGCCAGAGCCCGAGTGCCAGCACTCCAACCACGCCGATATGCTTCATGGTCGCCTCCAACCCCCAACGGACGCTCTTCATCCCGTCCTGGCACCTCATCCTAGCAAAACAGGCACCATACCGACGCGCACTCACATATCATTCATTCAAAAGGACATAGCTGTATCGGGTGCATCGTGGAGCGTCTTATACTAACGCAATCTGCAATGATACGTTCGTCGCTACCCATGCAACAATGCACAGTTATGCCACCGGCGAGAGCTTCATGACGAAGGCTCGCCACCTCCCATCTCGGAGCTATCGGCCGACTCGGCGGCGTCCGTCCTGCGGCGGGAGCGCGGCTCCAAGCCGCTTGAGCTTGCGATAGAGCGTACTCGGGTCGATTCCCAATTCGAGCGCCGTGCGAAGGCGATGGCCGTGCTGACGCCGCAGGGTCTCCTCGATGAGCCGGCGTTCGTGGTCGCGGAGGTGCCGGCCCACGCGGGTGGCCCGGACACCTCTCACACGATCGGCAATGCCCCGGGGCAGGTCCCCGAGCTCCACCACGCCGTGGCGGCAGAGCGCGACACCGTGCGCTAACGCGTTTTCGAGTTCGCGAACGTTTCCGGGATAATCGTACGCGTACAGCGCCTGCATCGCCTCCGGGCTGACGGCGCCGACCGGTTTCCCATGCAGGACTGCGAGCCGGGCCAGCAGTCGGTCCACCAGGAGCGGGAGATCGTCCAACCGCTCGCGCAGCGGGGGAACGCCGAGCGGGATCACGCTCAGGCGGTAGAACAAATCCTCGCGAAACCGTCCCTGGGCCACCAACTCCGATAGCCGGGCGTTGGTGGCGGCCACGACCCGCACGTCCACGGGTACGGGCCGCTCCGCGCCGAGCGGCTCGACGACGCGTTCCTGCAGCACGCGCAGGAGCTTGACCTGCGCCGGCGGAGACAGCTGGTCGACCTCGTCCAGGAAGATCGTGCCGCCCGACGCCAGTTCGAACCGGCCCTGCCGGTCGCGCCGGGCGTCCGTGAACGCCCCGGCGCGGTGGCCGAACAGTTCCGACTCGATCAGCGTGTCCGGAATGGCCCCGCTGCTGACCGCCACGAAGGGCCCGTGCCTTCGCGGCGAGAGGTCGTGCAGCGCCCGCGCCACGAGTTCCTTGCCGGTGCCGCTCTCCCCCTCGATGAGGACGGTGGCCGTGCTGGCCGCCAGGACGGGGAGCGTCTCGACGAGCCGCTGCATCACGGGGCTCCGCCCGACGAGGTCGCCGATGCCATGCCGGCCGCTCAGTTCGTGCCTCAAGGCCTCGACGGCCGACATGTCGCGAAGCGTCTCCACGCCGCCGAGGATCCGTCCGTCACGATCCTGCAGCAGGGCCGTCGAGATGCTGACCGACACGCTCGTCCCGTCACCTCGCAGAACCAGGGCCATGCGCTGCACGACTGGACGACGGCACTCCATCGTCTCGCGAAGCGCGCAGTTCGACTGGCAGATGCTGGCGCGAAAGACCTGGTGACACGGCTGGCCCACGGCCTCGAGCCTCGGCACCCCGGTGAGCTGCTCGGCGGCCTTGTTGACGGAGGTCAACAGCAGCTCGTGGTCCACGGTGAACACACTATCCCCGACGGAATCCAGGATCGTCTCGAGGAAGGCGCGGTCGGCTCGAATGTCCATCTCGCCTCCACGGCGCAGACCTAGGGCACGAGCTTCAGCACCCACAGCGGCTGGCCGAGCAGGTCCGCCGGCAGCTCCGGCAGGT
>CAZBIP010000190.1:0-6457 GCA_964491885.1 uncultured Vicinamibacterales bacterium | reverse complement strand
GGTATGACCGTGTCCCTGTCCCACCGGTGCCGGCGCATGGCGGCCAGCAGGGCGGGGTCGAACGGGCGGCCGTCGGAAGCGGCCAGGTTCTTCTCGACGTGGCGCACCGTCCGCATCCCCGGGATGACGGTCGTGACCGCCGGGTGGTGCAGGATGAACCGCAGCGCCAGCTCGGGCAGATCCATGCCCGCCGGAAGGTCGGCCTTGATGCGGTCCACCCGGGCCAGGGTGTCGCGAAGGTTCTCGGGCGTGAAATACAGGCTCCGCCAGTCGCTCTTCGGCCAGGTGTCGTTCACGGTCATCGTGCCGGTCAGGCTGCCCTCGTCGAAGGGCACGCGCGCGATGACGGCCACGCCGAGTTCCTGGCAGACCGGGAACAGGTCGTCCTCGGGCGCCTGGTCGAAGATGTTGTAGACGACCTGCACCGCGTCGATGAGTCCCGTGCGGAGGGCCCTGATCGCGTTGGCCGGCTGCCACCGGTTGATGCTGATGCCAACGGCTCCCACGAGACCCTCGGCCTTGAGGTCGGCCACCACGCGCTGCCAGGAATCGTCTTCGGCCCAGGCGTCGGTCCACACGTGGAACTGCTGGAGGTCGAGGCGCCCGACGCCGAGATTCGCCAGGCTCTCCTCGGTCGTCCGCCGGACGTAGTCCGCGGGAAAGACGTCCTCGATCGGGTACTCCGCAAGCGCCGGCCACTGACCGTTCTTCGGCGGGATCTTGGTGGCGATGAAGGGCGCCGGCCCTCCCCATCCGGCGAGCACATCCCTGATCAGACGCTCGCTGCGGCCGTCGCCGTACGCGCGCGCCGTGTCGAGGAAGTTGCACCCGGCTTCCAGTCCCCGCCTGAGCGCCGCGCGCGACGCCTCGTCGTCGGATCCGCTCCAGCCGCCCATGCCCCAGGTGCCGAAGCCGATTTCGGCAACCGGCGTTCCCACGCGTCCGAAAGGTCTGAACTTCATCCTGCTATTTTACCTGCCCTCGGCCTCTTCCGGAGAGCCGCGCACGCGACTGCCCGTACACGCCGAGGGGCAGCGCTCTTCAGCGCCGCCCCTCGAGCGTCTCCCTCGGTCGTTCCCGTCCGGACTTGCACGCACGCAGGGCCCGGACGGAACTCCCTCCCCCGCACTCTGTCATGCGAATCGCGTGCCGACACGCGAAATTGCCTGCCCGGGAGCCGGTCCTGCAAAGCCCCTCGAATCAGTCAGTTACAAGGTCGTTCGTGCGGGGTCAGGTTTCTGCCGGGCCGGACGCGAGCCGAAGATCCGGAATCCCGGATTCCGAATCCCGAATCCCGGATTCCGAATCCCGAATCCCGAATCCCGAATCCCGGATTCCGAATCCCGAGTCCCGAGTCCCGAGCCCCGAGTCCCGAGCCCCGAGCCCCGAGCGCCGAGCCCCGAGCGCCGAGCCCCGAATCCCGAGTATCTACCGGTTCATCGCCGCCAGGAACTCGGCATTCGACTTCGTCTTTCCCAGTTTCCCGAGGAGCAGTTCCATCGCGTCGACCGTCGACAGCGGGTCGAGCACCTTGCGGAGCACCCACACCTTGTTGAGGACGTCCTTGTCGAGGAGGAGTTCCTCCTTGCGGGTGCCGCTCTTCTGGAGATCGATCGACGGGTACACGCGACGGTCGGAGAGCTTCCGGTCGAGGAGGATCTCGAGCGGCACTTCATCTTCCGGGCGGCGCCGAAGAAGCGCTTCGGCTTCTGGAGCGCGTTGCTGTCGACGCCGCCGGACAGGATCCGGCCCGACGCCGGCACGACGGTGTTGTAGGCGCGCGCCAGCCGCGTGATCGAGTCGAGGAGGATCAGCACGTCGCGGCCGGTCTCCACCAGGCGTTTGGCCTTCTCGATGACCATCTCCGCGATCTGCACGTGGCGCTGCGGCGGTTCGTCGAAGGTGGACGAGATGACCTCGCCCCGGACGGACCGCTGCATGTCGGTGACTTCCTCGGGGCGTTCGTCGATGAGCAGGACGATGAGGAAGACGTCCGGGTGGTTGGCCATGACGCTGTTGGCGAGCGCCTGCAGCAGCATGGTCTTGCCGGTCCGGGGCGGCGCCACGATCAGGCCGCGCTGGCCCTTGCCGATGGGCACCATCATGTCGATGACGCGCGTGCAGAGCTCGTCGGGCGCGAACTCCAGGTTGAACTTCTCCTGGGGGTAGAGCGGCGTGAGGTTCTCGAAGTACACGCGCTCGCTCTTCCGCTCCGGGGGCTCGAAGTTGACCGCGTCCACCTTGACCAGGGCGAAATAGCGCTCGCCCTCCCGCGGCGGCCTGATCTGCCCGGACACCGTGTCGCCGGTGTGCAGATCGAAGCGCCGGATCTGCGAGGGCGACACGTACACGTCGTCCGGGCCGGGCAGGTAGTTGTAGTCGGGGCCGCGCAGGAAGCCGTAGCCGTCCGGCAGCGTCTCGAGGACGCCCTCGGAGAACATCAGGCCGTTGCGCTCGCTCCGGGCCCGGAGGATCTGGAAGATGAGGTCCTGCTTGCGCAGGCCCGTCGCGCCCGGGAGGTCCAGCTGCCTGGCGACGGCGGTGAGCTCCGCCACGTTCAGGGCCTTGAGCGAGGCCAGGTCGAGCTGGCCGACGTCTACGGTCTGGGGTGCGTCCACTGTTCCACCTGTTGTGCGATCCATGCCCATAGTTCCTCGATGCCTTCGCCGTTCGGGGCCGACGTCACCAGCGGGTCGGCGCCGAACGCGCGCCGCAGCGCCTCGGCCGTGCGCGACCGTTCCGCCCGGGACAGCTTGTCCGCCTTCGCCGCCACCAGGCGGAAGAGGCACCCGTGGGCGCCGAGCCAGCGGGCGGCCGCGAGGTCGGCCTCCAGGCCCGGGTGCCTGGCGTCCACGATCAGAACCGCGCCTGCGATGGCCCGCCGCAGCGCCGCGCTGCCGGGCCCCCCGAAGAAGTACTCCTGCGCGAGCGGTTCGAACGCGCGGCCCTCGCGGGCGCCCCTCGCGTAGCCGTACCCCGGCAGGTCCACGAGATGGCAGGCCTGGCCGCGGTCCGGCTTGAGCCTGTAGAAGTTCGCGAGTCGCGTCTTGCCCGGCGCCGCGCTCGTGCGGGCGATGGTCCGGCCCGCGAGCGCGTTCACGAGGCTCGACTTGCCGACGTTCGAGCGCCCGACGAGCGCAATCTCGGCGAGCGGCGTCTGCGGCAGCCCGGCCGCGTCCGCGGCGCTCGTGACGAACTCCGCCGCCAGGATTCTGACTTTCGCCATCGTGTCCGGTGTGCGGCGGGGCTGAATCCCCGCCCTCCATCAGCCGGCGGGTGCGGCGCCGAGGACGCGCCTTCGGCCCCTGTCCCTCGACCCTTGCCCCTCGCCCCTGTTCAGTGCGTGACGCGGTCTTCGCGCGGGCGTTCGATCCGCACCGGCTCGATGGCGGCATCCGCGAGCGGCCGGCCCGGGAGCGGCGTCGCCAGCGCGATCTGCAGCACCTCGTCCATGGCCTCGACGAGGTAGACGTTCAGGACATCCAGCACGTTCCGCGGGATGTCCGCCAGGTCCTTTTCGTTGTCCCTCGGCAGGATGATGTTCGTCACGCCGGCGCGGTGGGCCGCGAGCACCTTCTCCTTCACGCCCCCGATGGGCAGCACCTTGCCGCGCAGCGTGATCTCGCCCGTCATGGCCACGTCGCGGCGGACCGCGGTGCCGGTCAGGACCGACACGAGGGCCGTCGCCATCGTGATGCCGGCCGACGGGCCGTCCTTCGGGATGGCGCCTTCCGGCACGTGGATGTGGATGTCGTGGCGCCGGTGGAAGTCCTTGTCGATGCCGAACTCGCCGGCCTTGGACCGGACCCAGCTCAGGGCGGCCTGCGCCGACTCCTGCATGACGTCGCCGAGCTTGCCCGTGAGCGTGAGGCGGCCGCGCCCCGACATGAGGGTCGTCTCGGTGACGAGGATCTCGCCGCCGACCTCGGTCCAGGCCAGGCCGGTGGCGAGGCCGATCTCGTTCTTCGTCTCGGCCTCGGTCGGCCGGAACTTCGGGACGCCGAGGAAGGCCGCGATCTTCTCCCCGGTGACGGGCTCGACGTAGGCGCGGCCCTCGGTGACCACGCGGCGGGCGACCTTCCGGCAGATGGACTGGATCTCGCGCTCGAGGTTCCGGACGCCCGCCTCGCGCGTGTAGCGCTGGATGACGGTCTGGATCGCGTCGTCGCTGAAGGTGACGTTGGCCGGCAGCAGCCCGGTGCCCTCGAGGGCCTTCGGCACCAGGAAGCGCTTGGCGATCTCCAGTTTCTCCTGCTCGGTATAGCCGGGGAGGTTCAGCACCTCCATCCGGTCCCGGAGCGCCTGGGGCACGGTGTGCAGGACGTTGGCCGTGCAGATGAACATCACGTTCGAGAGGTCGTACTCGACGTCGAGGTAGTGGTCGAGGAACGCGTGGTTCTGCTCGGGGTCGAGCACCTCGAGGAGCGCCGCCGACGGGTCGCCCCGGAAGTCCATCGACATCTTGTCGACTTCGTCCAGCAGGAAGAGCGGGTTCTGCGTGCCGGCCTTCTTCATCATCTGGATGATCTGGCCGGGGAAGGCGCCGATGTACGTGCGGCGGTGGCCTCGGACCTCCGCTTCGTCGCGGACGCCGCCGAGCGACAGGCGGACGAAGCGCCGGTTCATGGCGCGGGCGATCGACTTGGCGAGCGACGTCTTGCCGACGCCCGGGGGGCCGGCGAAGGTGAGGATGGTCGCCTTCGGCTTCTTGACCAGGGCGCGCACGGCCAGGAACTCGAGGATGCGCTCCTTGACCTTGTCGAGGCCGTAGTGGTCGGCGTGCAGGATCGCCTCGGCGCGCTTGAGGTCGCGGCTCTCCTTGGTCCGCTTGTGCCAGGGGACCCCGACGAGCCAGTCGAGGTAGTTGCGCGACACCGTGGCCTCGGCCGACATGGGCGGCATCGCCTCCAGGCGCTTCAGCTCCTGGACCGCCTTGTCCTCGACCTCCTTCGGCATCCGCGCCTTCTCGATCTTCCGCTTGAGGTCGTCGACCTCGTTGCCGCGCTCGTCCTTCCGGCCCAGCTCCTTCTGGATGGCCTTCATCTTCTCGTTGAGGTAGTACTCCTTCTGGGCCTTCTCCATCTGCTTCTTGACGCGCGTCTGGATCCGGCGGTCCACCTGGAGCTTGTCCACCTCGGTCTCGAGGATGGAGGCGATGCGGTTCAGCCGCTCGAGGGGCGACACCATCTCGAGCAGGTTCTGCTTCTCCTCGACGCCCACGAGCAGGTGCGCGGCGATCGTGTCCGACAGCCGGCCGGGGTCGTCGACGCGGACGGCGGCGATCATCGCGTCGTACTGCAGCGAATTCGAGAGCTTGACGTACTGCTCGAACAGCGAGACGACGCGGCTCATCGCGCCCTCGACGTCGCCGTCGGCGTCGCGGTGGCGGGGGAGCACCTTGACGACGACGCGGAAGAACCCGCGGTCCTCCTTCCACTCGATCGCCCGCCCCCGGTCCGCGCCTTCGACCAGCAGCTTGATGTTCCCGTCGGGCAGCTTGAGGCTCTGGACGACGTTCGCCACGCACCCCATGGTGTAGATGTCCTGGGGCTGCGGGTCGTCCACCTGGGCGTCGTGCTGCGCCGCCAGGAACACGCGGTTGTCCTTCTCCTGGGCGTGTTCGAGGGCGCGGATCGACGCCGGGCGCCCGATGACGAACGGCACCATCATGTGCGGGAAGACCACCAGGTCCCGCAGCGGCACGATGGGGAGGGTCTCGTACAGTTCCACTAGCCCGCCTTCTCGATGAGGGTGATCGGCTGGACCCGGTGCTCGACGACCTCGCGCGTGATCACGCACTCCTTCACCTTCTTCTGGCCGGGGAGGGAGTACATGAGCTCCAGCATCAGGTCCTCGATGATCATCCGGAGTCCCCGCGCGCCGATCTTGCGCCGGATGGCGCCTTCCGCGATGGCGTCGAGGGCGTCGTCCGTGAAGCGCAGCTTGACGTTCTCGTACTCGAACAGCCGCTGGTACTGCTTCGTGATGGCGTTCTTCGGCTCGGTCAGGATCTGCACGAGCGCGGCCTTGTCCAGCTCGTGGAGCGTCCCCACGACGGGCAGCCGGCCCACGAACTCGGGGATGAGGCCGTACCTGATCAGGTCCTCCGGCTCGAGCCGGTCGTAGAGCGCCCCGGCGTCGCGCGACGGCGACGGGGCGGCGTTGGACCGGAAGCCCATCGCCCGCTTGCCCACCCGCCGGCCGATCACCTTGTCGAGGCCGACGAAGGCGCCGCCGCAGATGAAGAGGATGTTGGTCGTGTCGACCTGGAAGAACTCCTGGTGCGGGTGCTTCCGCCCGCCCTGCGGCGGGACGTTGGCGACGGTGCCCTCGAGGATCTTGAGCAGGGCCTGCTGCACGCCCTCGCCGGACACGTCGCGGGTGATCGACGGGTTCTCGTCCTTGCGGGAGATCTTGTCGATCTCGTCGATGTAGATGATCCCCTGCTGGCACTTCT
>CAZBIP010000189.1:4812-6491 GCA_964491885.1 uncultured Vicinamibacterales bacterium | reverse complement strand
GCGGCGCGGGTGGCCGGCGCGATGAAGCTCAGCCTCGGGACGGAGGAGCAGCGCCAGCTGGCCGGGCAGCCTACGAAGAACATGGCGGCCTACGAGGCGTACTTGCGGGCCGAGGCGCTCGTGGGATCCTCGTCCCCCAGCCTGCAGCGCGCCATCGCCCAGTACGAACAGGCTGTCGCGCTCGACCCGTCGTTCGCCGTCGCCTGGGCGCGCCTCTCGAGCCAGCGGACGTTCCTCTACTACAACTCGGTCGCCCTGACGCCGGGTCTCGCTCAGGCTGCGCGATCCGCGGCGGACAAGGCGCTCGCGCTCGCGCCGGGGCTGCCGGAGGGGCGGCTGGCGCGAGGACAGTATTTTGCGCTGATCGAGAAGGACCCTCGGCGCGCGCTCCAAGACTGCCGGCTGGACCCGGCTGCGCCCGCCGATACGAGCCTGCTCGAGTGCTCGGCGCAGGCCGAGACGACGCTGGGGCACTACGACCAGGCCCTCGCCCTCCTGAACCAGGCGAGAACGCTCGCGCCGCGTTCGGGGGCGATCGCGCAGCGGCGCGCCCAACTGTTCCTCTGGACGAGGCGGTACAGGGACGCGATCGAGGCTGCCGACGACGCGATTCGCCTGGAACCGCGAAACGCCGCGGCGCTCGAGGCGAAGTCGATGGGCTTCCTCGGCCTGGGCGACCTCGCGGCCGCCCGACGCGCCATTGCCGGACGGCCGCCGGAGATGGAGGCGGCCGACGTCGTGATGAACTTCGGCCTGTACTGGGACCTGATGTGGGTGCTCGATGCCGGGGAGCAGGAACTCCTGTTGAGCCTGCCCGCTGAAGCGTTTGGCGGTGACGCGGCGTCGCGCGCACTGGTGTTCGCCCAGACGCATGCGCTGCACGGCAACATGAGCGAGGCGCGCCGCTTCGCCGACGAAGCCCAACGGGACTTCGCCACCCAGGCCGCGCAGAACCTGGGGAACGAGCAACTCCTGGTCGCCCACGCACTTTCCCTGGCCTATCTGGGCCGGCGCGACGAGGCGATTCGCGAGGGACAGCGGGCGCTCGATCTGGTTCCCGCCTCGCGTGACGCGTACGCGGCGCAGTACACACAGCACCAGTTGGCCCGGATCCTGATGATTCTCGGCGAGCGGGAAAAGGCGCTCGACGTCCTGGAGCCGCTGCTGAAGACGCCTTACTATCTCTCGCCGGCGTGGCTGGCGATCGATCCGAACTTCGCGCCGCTCGAGGGACACCCTCGGTTCGAGCGGCTGCTGCAGGCGGGGAGATAGCGACTGCGCGCGCCGGCCGGCGAGCAGTGCAACCGCTGGCTTCCGGCGGTGGGGCGCGTGTTCTGTGGGATGTGTGTCGCTGCGGCGCGCCGGGCGTCAGCCCGCCGCGCGGTGCGTCCAGGGGTCCGTCCAGGCTTCCGCCAGGGCCTTTTCCTTCAGGCCGCGGGCTTCGTGCTCGGCGGCTTCGCGGGTGACGTGCACGGAGGTGAAGAGGAGGCTGCCGTCGAGATAGACGCACAACTGGTGCCCGAGCGGGTGCTCGTGGACCTCGGCGTGCGCGATGGTGCCCGAGTTCCAGAGCGACCAGACGCAGCGGGAACCCGGTCTGCCGCCAGGAGGGCGGCCGTACTCGACCGGGCCTTCGCCCCAATTCCCGGTTGATGAGCTAGCCATGAGTGACCGGCTCC
>CAZBIP010000189.1:0-4712 GCA_964491885.1 uncultured Vicinamibacterales bacterium | reverse complement strand
TTCCGGTACTCGTCGCGCGTCATGCGAAGGTCGCGATCGTAGCCGCGCTTGCCGTCCCGGTACCACTTCTCGCGGCGCGGGTCGAACCGGTCACGATCGCGCCAGGCATCGAGGCCCTTCTCGTACCCGTCGTTGAAGCCGCGGTTCAGCGCGAACTCGCGCGCGCCCGATCCGCGATAGGTGCCGTAGGCGCCCGGGACTGGCCGCCCCTGATACGGCCCCTGCGGTGCGTACTGCGGGCCGGTGGTGAAGACGGCGCCGACGGTGACCCGCGCGGACTGCGCATGCACCGGCGCGCCGAGCGCCAGGCCAGCCACCACCACCCCGGCTGCGATGACGAGCGTCGTCGGTTTCATGGTGTCCTCCATCCAGTGCGCCTCTCGATCGGGCTGGCGGCTTCGGTGCCGCCGCTCGTGCACTGGCTTCTGTCCTCCGTCTGTGCAAGCCTCGGGCCATGCGGAAATAGGCCGAATATGACGAAAAAAAGGCCGATCTGCGCGGGATGGACGATGTCGCGAGGGACAGTCGGCGCGCGGCGGTGCGCGCGGGAGAGGACAGGCCGGCGCGGGAAGCGTCTTCCTTACAGGACCTTCCACCAGGGCGCGGCCAGCACGTCAGGCGCCAGCCACTCGAGGGTTGCGCCCGTGTGGAGCAGGAGCCCGGTGCGAGCCTGGCTGCCGTACTCGGCCCGGAACGTGCGGAGGTGTGCGGCGTCGGCAAGCCGGGGCCTGGCGCCTGCTTTGACCTCGACAGGCAGCAACTTCCCGCCGGTCTCAACCACGAAGTCCACCTCTTCGCCGATCGCGGTGCGCCAGTAGCAGATCTCGGCGCGTTCGAGCCGCGCATCGCGCCAGGCCAGGAGGTCGTGCAGCACGACGTTCTCGAGGTGCGCCCCGCGCAGATCGTCCGTACCTCCCAGGTGGAGCGCGAGGCCCGTGTCCGCCCAGTAGGCCCTGGGGGCCTTGATGAGCCGCTTGGTGCGGTTGACCGCGTACGCGGGAAGCCGGACCAGGAGGTGCGACGTTTCGATGAGGTTCAGCCAGCGGTGCACCGTCGGCTGCGGCAGCGCGACGTCGCGTCCGAGTTCGGTCTGGTTGAGGATTTGCCCGAGCCGCAAGCAGACGGCGCGCATCAGCCGGCGGAAGTCCGGGAGGCTGCTGATCGACGCCAGGTCCTGCAGGTCGCGCTCGAGGTACGTGCGCACGTAGCCGTCGAACCAGACCGCGCGATCACCGGGTGCGGTCATCTCGACCGCGGGCGTAGGAAAGCCTCCGCGCCGCGCCAGCGCGCGCCAGTCTTCACTCAGGTCCGGCTCGGCGGCCAGCAGGTCGCGCCATTCCCGGTCCGGCGCTGCGAGCAGGGCGTCCCAGACGCCGGCGCGCCCGAGGCCCCGCTGCTCGCGCCGCGTCATCGGCCACAGCGTCAGGTAGCTCGCGCGGCCGGCGAGCGACTCGGAGACGCGGCGCATCAGCAGCAGGTTGGCCGATCCCGTGAGCAGAAAGCGGCCGGGTGCGCGGTTGCGGTCGATGGCCCGCTTCACCGCGCGCAGCAGGTCGGGGTCGCGCTGCACCTCGTCGAGGGTCACAGGCCCCACGCCGCCCAGCAGGGCGTGCGGATCGCGCCGCGCGGCATCGAGCACGTCGAGATCATCGAGCGACCAGTAACGCCGGTCTCCGGAAACGAGGCGCTCCGCCAAGGTGCTCTTGCCGGTCTGGCGCGCGCCGGTGACGACGACGGCGGGCATGGCTCGCAGCCGACCGGCCAGCGCCGGACCGACCAGTCGTGGCAGTACATTCACGGCGTGAATGATAATCATTCACGCCGTGAATCGTCAACAGGCGTCCTCTCCGAATCGGTTGGATTCCGCGCTCGACGAGAACGGCCAAAGCCGTCAGTTGGCGCGGTTCGCCGTTGAAACCGCGCGTGAACCCGACATCGGGCCCTTCGTTGGAAGACTGTCCTCACCTGGGTGTAAAGACCCGGCTGCGAAGCCGACGCTCGAGGACTTCGTCGATCATCTGGACCACGCCGTGAAGGTGGCCGGAATCGACCACGTCGGCATCGGCTCCGACTTCGACGGCGGCGGGGGCGTCCCCGGCTTCAACAACGTCGCCGAGGCGCCCAACGTCACCATCGAACTCGTGCGGCGCGGGTATACCGAGGCGCAGATCAGGAAGATCTGGGGCGAGAACCTGCTCCGGGTCTGGCGGGACGTCGAGCGGGTGGCGGCCGGTCTCGCGGCCATGAAGTGAGGCCGGGCTCTCAGGGCGACTCTGGGCTTCGTCGGCCTCGCCGCGGCAGTCCACATCGTCAGACGGCGGACCCTCACCGAGGATCTGAAGGCACGAGTCGACGCGCCGTGTGCGAGGGAGGCCTGCAGCGAGATCGAGTCACGCCGAGGGCCCCGGACACAGACGGGCGCCGAGTCGCCAGGCGCTTCTGCCAGGGTCGGTTGCGATTGCCGGGGGCGGGGATCGAACCCGCACGACCCTTGGGGAGTCCCGGGATTTTAAGTCCCGTGCGTCTGCCAGTTTCGCCACCCCGGCGCGAGTCTGCCGTCATGATAGACCGAAACTCCCTTCACACACGGCGCGCCGAGGGCGTCATCGATCGGCTGGCGCGTTCGCGCTCCGTCAGGCGAGCAACGCTGACCGCAGCACCACGGAAAGCTCCTGCCACGGCACGGCGGTGACTCGCGGCGTCAGCTTCATCGGCCGCGGCACCGAGCACACGACCAGCCCGCGTCGTGCACCGTACTCTTCGATGAAGACCTCGATGTGCCGTGCGTCGCGTTCCGAGGGCCGGTCGCCGAGCTTCACCTCGATCGGGAGGAAGCCGCCCGGATAGTCGACGACCCAGTCCACTTCGGGGCCGTCAGGGTCGCGCCAGAAGCGGAGCCGCGCCTCGGGTGCGTGAAGGCGGCAATACCGGACGATCTCGATTCCCACGAACTGCTCGAACAACTCTCCCATGCGCGCGCGAGGCAGTTGCCGCCCTTCGCGCGCGGCCACCCGGGCGACGCCCGTGTCGAAGAGCAGGTACCGACTCGCCTTCGTGAGCTTCTTCCTCGTGCGGCTCGCCACCACCGGCTCGATGCGTTCCGCGATGAGGCAGTCGCAGAGAATCTCGTAGTAGGACTGGATGGTCACCGACGTCACGCCGACATCCTGCGAGATCCTGGTGTAGTTCGCGACGCGGCCCGCCTCGCGCGCGGCCAGCTCGATGAAGCGACCGTACGCCCCGACGTTCCGCACGAGGGCCTCCTGACGCACTTCCTCCTCGAGGTAGGTCTCCACGTAGGAGCGGAGGTCGGCCTCGCGATCACTCGGCTCCGGCGTCGTGCACATCCCGGGAAGAGAGCCGAACAGGAGTACCTCCTCGAGGCGCGGCGGGTGCAGCTCCTCGACCAGGAGCGGATCGAGCCGGAGGACAACGACACGGCCTGGGAGCAGGTTGAGATCGCGTCCCCGCTTGAGCTTCCGCGCGGAGGAGCCCGTGAAGACAAACGTCGCGATCCGGCGATCGATCAGGTCCTGGCCGACATCCATCAAAGCCGGGACCTTCTGGACCTCGTCGATCGTGACGAGCGGGACGCGCCCGGCCGTCCGCGCGTCCGCAACGGCTTGGACCTCGCCGGCGAGAATCGAGGGGTCGCGCTCATAGCGCTGCCGCACCGCGGGCGAGGCAAGCGACACCGCGAGGTCCGCACGCAGATCGCCGAGCAAGGTGGTCTTGCCGGTCTGGCGCGGCCCAAGCAGCAGGATGCTGCGACCGCGCCCGAGGTGGCGGGCGAGGGCCGGCTGGAGCTGCCGCGCAAAATACATATAACGCTTTAGATTTTCTACGACAATTTAAAGCGATGTCAAGAGCCTTGCGTCTGCCAGTTTCGCCACCCCGGCGTCGTCGGGCCGATCAGCGCCGAAGGTCAGCCGGGCACCGGGGTCGCCGCGTGTCCGCATGAGCCCGGGTCTGCGCCGGCGGCGTCAGCGCGGGCGTGACCGTTCAGTCCATCGCCCCGCGGAAGTTCCGCGCGAAGAGCTTGAGCTCGTCCTGCTCGCCGGGGACCCGCACCATCCGGTCGAAGTAGAAGCCGAGCTTCACCAGCAAATTGATCGAGGCGACGTTCTCCCGGGACGTGATGGCCACCACGCGCTTCAGGCCGAGCCGGTTGTGCGCGTACTCGAGCATCGCAGACGCCGACTCGAACGCGTACCCCTTCGACCACGACTCCGGCACGAACGCGAACCGCAACTCCACGTCGTCGACGGTGTCGCGCGTGATGAGACCGCAGAGGCCGAGCGGCAGGTGCGTCTCCTTCAGTTCGACGAGGAAGCCCCCGTAGCCGTGGCGGTCGTAGTTGGCGATGGGGCCGGACAGGATGTACTGCTTCGCGTCGGCGAGACTCCGCACGCTCCGGTCGCCCAGGTGCTGGATGAAGGAAGGCTCGTTCAGCAGCCTCAGGATGAACGCACTGTCGTCCAGCGTGAGCCGGCGGAGCACCAGGCGGTCGGTTTCCAGAATAGGCACGGGGAAGCCCCTCCCCTCTGGATCCGATTATACGGGGTTCGGGGCGGATTGCCCCGCGGCGAAGTCGGCGGCGCCCGCAGACGGCGGTCCCGGCAGCGCGCGTCAGAACCGATACAGCCGCACGGCCCGGCTCAGCACCTCGACGAGGAACAGCGCGCAGAGACACCCGACCAGGGCCGGCTCGA
>CAZBIP010000188.1:0-6503 GCA_964491885.1 uncultured Vicinamibacterales bacterium | reverse complement strand
AGCGTCACGATCACCGGGATGCCGCGCGCCGAGCACTCGTCCACGACGCCGGTGCTCAGGCACGTGAGGTGGTGCACGTGCACGACGTCGGGCGGCCCGTCGTCCAGAAGGACGCGGGCGATGGCGTCGATCGCGCCGTTCCGGTAGGTCTCCTCGAAAGAGGACGTCTCGCGGAACGTGTTGTTCACGCGGATGACGGGGACCTCGCCGACCTTGTCGCGCCGGATGTGATACTCCGGCAGATCGGGACGCGCCTCGCGCGCCAGCACGGCGACGTCGTGGCCGCGCCGCCAGAGGATGCGGGCAAGACCCGCCGCGTGAACCTCGGTCCCGCCGGTCGAATCGGGAGGGAAGCCGTGCGCGACGAAGAGGACGCGCATCAGACGCCCTCCGCGCGCAGCAGGGCGCGGCCGGTGTCGGCCGACTTCGCGCCGAGGTACTGGCCCAGCGGCATGGCGACGGCGAGGGCGAGCGCCCGCGGAAGCTGCGCCAGCCGAGCGCCGGCGGTGCGCGCCGGGTCGCCCAGCGTCCACCGCGTGTGCGCCAGCAGCGACAAGCCGACGGCCCGCGCCAGGTGAAGGCGCGTCGGAATGGTCGCGAGGCCGAACAGCCGGCGCAACTGCTGGTGGACGAGATACGCGCGCTTCAGTTCGTAGCCGGCCGGCCGGTCGTGCGAGTGGATGACCGCGGCGTCAGGAACGTAGGCGAGCCGGTACCCGGCCAGGAGCACCGACCTGGCCCATGCCACGTCCTCCGCAATCGGCACGGCGGGGAACGGATGCTCCTGCCAGACGCTGCGCCTGATGCACGCGCACACGTTGTCGAAGGCGCACGCCGCGAGGCGGTCGGCGGGGGTCATCGCCTCGAGCGCCGCCGGTCCGTCGAGGCGCTGCAGGCGCGGAGGCGCCGCGGCGGCCGCATGGCGCGCGAGGTACGCCCGCGTGACGGCCGATGCAGAAGGGCGCGGAATCTGACGGGCGTACGTCCCGGCGAGAAGATCGGGCTCGCCTCCGGTCTCGGCGGCGCCGGCGCTATGGACAGTCCCAACTGCGTGCCCGGCCGCCGGGTTCTTCGCCTCGGTCCCGAGGAGGGGAGCGGCGAGGCGGGCCAGCCACGACGGCGAGGCGGGCTCCGCGTCCTGCGCCAGCAGGACGACCAACGGCCCGCGGCACGCCTCGATCCCGAGGTTTCTCGTCGTCCCGTGGTTGAACTCCGCCTCGGGGATCTCGATCAGGCGGTCCACCCGATGGCGCAGGAGCGCCGTCGTGCCGTCGCTCGAGCCGGAGTCGACCGCTACCAGTTCGACAGGGAAGGACACATCCTGCGATCGGAGGGCCGACAGCACTCCCGGAAGAGAGCCGGCGCCGTTCCATGTGAGGAGCAGGACCGAGACGAGAGGGATGCCCATGAGCCAGACGAGACAGGTGCGCGCGTATTGTTGATCGAGACGACCGGTTTGAAAACAACATCTCGCGAGGCCGTGACGCCGCCGCGCCCAGGCTATGACGCTCTGTTCATCAGTTTCTCATACCGTCGCTCCCAATCCGCCGCGTCCTCTGCGATGGTCATCACGCGGGGGACCCGGGCGGCCATCCGGCCGAGGCGCTCAGGCTCCTCGATGAGGGCGCGGAGCGCGGATGCCAGGGCCGCGGGGTCGTCCGCCTGGTAGAGCAGGCCGTTGACGCCGTCGGTGACCAGCTCGGGAATGCCGCCCATGCGTGCCGCGACCACCGGGACGCCTGCCATGAATGCCTCGTGGATGACGAGCGGCGAGTTCTCCGGCCACAACGAGGGGACCACCAGCACGTCGAAGCGGCGGTAGACGGATGCGGCGTCCCGGTTGTCGAAGCCGCCGCTGAGGCTCACGGGCAGGCCTCGGGCGAGGCCCCGCAACTCCTGAACGTATTCGGGGAACGTCTCGAGGCTGCCCCGGATCTCGACTTCGAACCGGCCGGCGGGGAGCAGCCGCGCGGCCTCGACGAGCACGTGCGCGCCCTTGTGGCGGACGAGGGTGCCCACGAAACCGATGCGGAGCGGCGCGCGGGTGTTCCCCCGGCCCGGGTCGACGTCCATGGAAGAACGGGCCCGGCCCGCGCCGGCGCGCTCATCCTGTGCCTGGCGGACGAAGCCGTAGTCAGAGACCACGAGCCTGGCGCGATCGAGGCCGAGGGCCGCGTGGGCATCCGCCACGGAAGCCGACGGCGCGACGAAGAGCTGCACGGCATCGAACACCTCGCGCAGGCCGGTGAGGCGCTCGGTGATTTCGCCGCCCGTGACCGGCTGGGAGCGGGGCAGGACGTGGCGCGAGAAGAGCGCAGCCGCACCCGGCGCCTGCCTGGCCGCCCAGCGCGCGGCGCGGCCGAGCCGCCTGCCGCCGAGGCCCACGGTTCTGTTCAGCGCTCCAACGGCCATCTGCGCGTGAAGCGGAGAACGCGAGAAGCACGCCGCGCAGCGCCCGGGCACGATCTCGTCGCACACCGTCTGATCGACGACGTGGAGGCGCTGGCCGCCGGCCGGGCACGCGAGGCTGTGATCGTGGAGCGTTGCGGCGACGGCGATGCCTGCCGCTCTCGCCAGCGCCGGCAACTCGAAGCTCAGGTTGAGGAGGCTGTGGACGTGGAGGACGTCCGGCTGCGTCGCGCGCAGGACGTGCGCCAGTTGCGCCCCGAGGCGCGGCGAGCGCCAGGAGTCGGCGAAGGAGCCCTCCCAGTTGTTGACCAACTCGATAACAGGCAGCCCGTCATGCACCCGCCATGTGAGCGATCCGTGCGGCCGTGCCGGGTCGTACTCGGCGGCGACGATGTGCACGACGTGCCGCTTCGCGAGCTCGCGGCACAGGTGGAAGGCGTAGATCTCGGAGCCGGCGGCATGCCGGGGCAGGAAGTCGTGGATGGCGTGAAGCAGCCGCACCGCCCGCCAGTATATGGGGTCGGGTCTATTTACCGCGATGACGGAATTGGCTTACAGATCTGTCGGGTGCGGTAAACAGACCCGACCCCTTTACAGCCGCGCCATCACCGCCTGGAACCGCGGCGTGTCGCGGATCGCGTCCAGGTTGCTGTCGTGCTCCAGCCACCCGCGCAGCCGCATGCCCGCGTCAACCGAAGCCTCGACATACCCGAGCGCCTCGTCGACCCGCCCGGCCAGGCTGAAGATGCACGCGACGTTGTAGAGCACCATCGGGTCGCCCGGCTCCATCCCGACCGCGCGCCGCGCCCACTCCAGGCCCTTCTCGATCTCGCCAATCGCCACGAGGCCGTTCGCGCCCATGTAGAGCGCCCGCCCATCGTCGGGATTCAGCTTGAGGTGCGACTCGGCGATGGCAATCCCGCGCAGGCGGCTCACCTTCGCGAGCTCAGGATGCCCGAGATCCTCGTAGATCTGTGCCACGAGGAGCGGCGACTGGTAGTCCTCGGGCCGGACCCGGCTCGCCTCCTCGTACTCACGGATCGCGCGCTCGAGCTTGCCCTGGATGAACGAGTCGCGCGCGTGGAAGTAGTGCGCTTCGAACAGGTTCGGGTTGAGCTCGATCGCACGCTCGAATTCCGCATCGGCCTCGGCGTGCCGGCCCGACATCGAGAGCGCCACGCCCATCGACGTGTGCGCCTCGGCCATGTCCGGGGAGAGGCGCAGCGCGGCCTCGGCGGCTTCCATCGCTCTCGCCAGGTCGGCAGGATTGCGGCCGCAGTTCTGATAGAGGTAGGCGCTGCAGTCGGAAATGCCGGCATACGCGCGGCCGTACGACGGGTCGATGGCGATGGCGCGATCGAACAGTTCCCGCGCGAACCCGATGCCGCGCTTGTCGAACTTGAAGAAGTAGCTGCGGCCGCGCAGGTAGCAGTCGTACGCGTCGAGACTGGCCGTCGACAGGCGATGAACGGCCTCGCGGTCCGACGAACTGAGCGTGACCTCGAGAGCGGCCACGACGGCTTTCGCCATCTCGTCCTGCAGGGCGAAGAGATCGCGCAGTTCCCGATCGTACCGCTCGGACCAGAGGCTGAATCCGTCGTCCGTGTCCACGAGCGTGACGGTGACCCTGATGCGGTCGCCCGAGCGGCGGACGGTGCCGTCGAGGAGCGTGCTCACCTGGAGCCGCGCGCCGACCTCCATGGGATCGAGATCGGCAGCCCGAAGGCGGAAAGAGGCCGTCCGCGACGCCACACGCAGTGTCTTCACGCGCCCGAGGGCGATCAGGATCTCCTCGGCGACGCCCTCGCAGAGGTATCCCTGGTCGCGTCCCTCGCTCAGGTCGGCGAAGGGGAGGACGGCGACCGACCGGCGGTTGGCGCGCGCGGCCGACTGGAGGTCCGCCCGGAGATGCTCCAACTGCGTCTGCACGTGCCCGACGGACGGCCAGCGCTTCGACGGGTCCTTTTCCAGGCAGCGGTCGATGATCGGGCCGAGGCGGACGGGCAGCGAGGGGTTCACGCGCGTGACGGGCGCGGGCTCGTCCCGGAGGATCGACGCGAGAACTGCCACGAGGGTGTCGCCCTGGAAAGGGCGCCGACCGGTGGTCATCTCGTAGAGGACCGCGCCCAGCGAGAAGATGTCCGACCGGTAATCCACCGCCTGTCCCCGCGCCTGCTCGGGCGACATGTAGTAAGGCGTGCCAATGAGCCGGTGGCGCAGCGGGTCGAGGTGTGTGATGGCGCGCGAGGGGTCGCCAATCGCCTCCGGCTCGACGAGCGTGGCGAGGCCGAAGTCGAGCAGTTTCGCGCCGCTCTTCGTCAGCATCACGTTCCCGGGCGACACGTCGCGGTGAACGACTCCGCTCCGGTGGGCCCGGTCGAGGGCATCGGCGAGCTGGATGGCCACCTGGAGGGCCTGCTCGATCGGCAGCGGGCCATCCGTGAGGTGGGCGGCGAGCGGCTGGCCGTCGAGGTGCTCCATGACGAGGTAATGGACAGGGGCAGGGGCTAGGGCCTGGGCGCTAGGCGCTAGTCCCACCACGCCAACGGGCACGCTCTCGCCTATGTCATAGAGCACGCAGATGTTGGGGTGATTCAGGGCGGCGACGGCGCGGGCTTCCAGCTCGAACGACTGGCGCCGGTCAGGATCGGCGGTGGCCTCGCTCGGGAGGACCTTCAAGGCCACGTCGCGGCCGAGGCGGGTGTCGCGGGCCCGGTAGACCTCTCCCATTCCGCCCACCCCGAGGAGGGCGGAAATCTCGTACGGGCCGAGGCGGGAGCCGGCCTCGAGACACATGGTTGAGCTTGGGGGTCAGACCCGAAGATCAGCGTGACCCCACGATCAATTGGACGGACCCGGGCGCCCGGCGGTTTCGCCGCCCCGAAATCGGGGTCAGACCCCAAGACCCGCCGATCCGACCCGCAGGTCTGCGATCTGACTCCAAACCCAGGCGCCGACGAAGTTCGACAGGCGCGTGTTGACGACTCAGTGTCGGCCCGGGCCGGTCCCGCGCCGTGAACGCCGGCGCCGGGCGAGTTCCTCGGCGAACGTGCGGTACTCCTCGAGGCTGTCTTCGGTGCGGCTCCAAGCCTTGATGCGCGCCATATCGACTTGTCGAACCGCGGCAATGGTCACCGCCACCCGCAGACTCTGGCGGTCATTCCAGTGATAGAAGGCTGCGAGCCTGTCGCGGCAGGAGTCCGTGGGTGAGAGCACCCACGCGGGGCCCGCTGCTCCCACGACATCGACCGGCTCGATGTCGAGATCCGATCCGACCGACAGGGGGCCGGGCGGAAACTCCACGTAGAAACGGATGGTGGGGTGAACATAACGGTCGCCGCGTCGCTCGAAGCCAATCTCCCGCATCGCCGCGTCCAGTTCCTCCTGGCGAGCGGCTCCGCGCACGACGAAGTCGGCGTCTTTCGATACGTAAGACCCGTCCGTGTGCAGCGAAGCGCAGGCTCCGCCGGTCAACACGGCCCCAATGCCATGCCGGCGGAGCACGGCACCCACCGTCAGTGCGACGGTTGCGAGCGACGAGCGCGCCGTGAGCTTCACAGCGGCTTCCCCGACTTCCTCGGCCGTTGTCGCAGCGAATCCACCCGCGTGCGCAGTTCCAGGTCCGCGTCCGCCAGCCGGCCAAGATAGGCCAGGAGCTCCCGCTTGGCGAAGTAGGCGGGACTCACGCTGAACACCCGGGTCCTGCCGACCGAGCGTCCGGCCACGAGCGCATCGCGCTCCAAGCCGTACAAGGCCCGCGACACGGCGGACACGCGGGAGCCGAGCAGCCGGGACAACTCGCGCGGGAAGCTTGAACCGAGCAGGGCGAGCGCGACGAGCACGCGGGTCCGGGTCTTGCCGCCGAAGGGACTGGAGAAGAGCTTGACCGCCATAGGTGAACATATGACCCCTAAAAGGGGTCAATGTCAACAGGAGGAGTCGGGTCGATTTACAGCGATCGCGAATCCGGCTTCTGGATCTGCTGGGTGCGGCTGAGAGACCCGGCCACCACGACTAGCCGCCGACGAAATTCGACAGGCGCGTGTTGACGACGTTGCTGAAGATGGAGCCGAAGGTGTAGCTGACGCCGACGT
>CAZBIP010000187.1:0-6507 GCA_964491885.1 uncultured Vicinamibacterales bacterium | reverse complement strand
TTCACCGAGTCGTACCCGGCGATGTCGGAGGACATCGTCCACGAGACGCCGGCCGCGTTCAGGATCACCGCGAACGCCCCGGGGTTCTCCGGCCACGAGAGGATCTCGCCGGCATTGTGAATCAGCAGGATGTCGGCGCCTTCCACGTCCCAGGGCGTCTCGACCGGGACGCCGGTCTTCTCCGTCATCTCCTCGTCGATGAACGAGGCGTTGTCCCTGACCGCCGCGGCGTTCATGCCGGTGGACGAGCCGACCTTCATCTGGAGCATCGACCCCGACTGGTGGAGTTCGGGCGCGGCGATGCCCATCTCCTGGCTGAACAGCTTGCGGATCTCGTGCGCGATGAGGCCGTTGTCGACGCCGATGGGGCAGGTCTGCGCGCAGCGCCGGCAGAGGTTGCAGCGGTACGCCAACTCGCCCAGCCGAGCCACGAGCGGCCAGGTCAGTTCGACCCGGCCGTGCTGCCACGCCGAGACGAGGCCGCCGCCCCTGACGTGTTCGAAGTAGAGGCGGCGGAAGATCTCGGACCGGAACGTCGGCCGGTAGATCTCCTCGCCGCCGGAGGACTCGAAGACGTGGCACGCCTCCGAGCACGTCTGGCAGCGCGCGCAGTGCTCGACGCTGAGAACGAGCGGCTGCAGGAACGTCCAGTTGTTCTCGCGGGTGAAGAGCTTCTCGAGGCCTGACAGGAACGCGCGGACCAGGGCGTCTTCCTCGTCCTTCGTCCTCGGTTCCGGGAACGTGAGCACCCGCGTGCCGTCGAGCGCGAAGCCCGTGGCGTCGAGTTTCGCCGGCCACGCGGCCGCGGGTTTCGCCGGCGGCGGCCCCGGGCTCGACAGCGGCGGAAGTTCGGCCGCGTCGATCCGGACGACCGGCCCGCGATCGCGGCCGGACAGGTCCGAGAACCGGGTCCGCCGCTTCACGGGGCGTCCTCGCGCGAGGGGTTCGTCGCCACGACGTCGCCCCAGGTCGACGCGCCCTTCGCGCGGATGTGCCCTGCCGACCAGGTCGGCCGGTGTGCCAGCTGCGCGGAGAGAGCCGTCCGCATCCTCCGCCGCTCGGTGAGCGGGGCGTCGTCCCACCGCACGGCGTGGTACGTGAAGTACTTGCCCACGAAGTGGGACATGTGCGTCAACGGGATGTAGGCGAGGAGCAGGGCCGAGAGGATGACGCCGGCCGACAGCAGAGCCGGGATCGGCACGGCAGGATTCCAGCGCAGCAGGCCGAGCACGATCCCGAGTGCTCCGGGGGACCCGTCAGGGCGCGTCGCATAGCCGATGCCCAGCACCGAGAGCGCCACGACGAAGAAGGCCAGGTTGAAGAAGTCGCCCGCGCTCGAGTACGAGCGGAGCGACGGGTCGCGCAGCCGCCGCACCAGCAAGGCCAGCGCGCCGCCGACGGCCAGCACGAGACCCACGGCGCCGCAAGCCCCGACGAGCGTCACGAGCGCCCTCCCGGCAGGGCGTCCGAGCCACTCCCCGCGCCCCGCGATCGCGAAGACCGCCAGCGCCAGCACGCCGGCAGCCGCCGCGGCGACGAGGTACAGCCCGAAGTGAAAGGGGAACGACCGCAGCCAGAGCCCGCGGTTGAACTCCCGCAGCGCCTTCAGAAACAGCATTTCCGGCAGCATGACGGCCAGCTCGCCGCGGAAGTTCGGCCGCCGGAGTTCCCGCCACCACTCGCTCTGCTCGAAGCACGAGCCGCCGTGCGCGGCCCGATCGGGACGCTCGTGCGGAACCGGGTAGAGCTCCCAGCGCAGGTGCATCGGGCTCCGGGCGTACTGGACGCCCCGGACGGCGGTCGCCGTCGCGAAGATCACCACGCCGAGCGCCATCACCGCGTAGACGAAGACCGTCATGACTGGCAGGGGCTCCAGGCCGTCAGACGCAGCCGGTCGGCTTGGGCAGGCCGGCCACCTTGCAGGCGCCGTTGGCCGGGCCGGACGGGAACAGCTCGTACACGTAGGCGAGCTTGAAGCCCGTCTCCTTGCAGAGCTTCCGCACCATCGGGGCGATCCCGAACTGCAGGTAGTACTCCCGCAGGTAGCGCACGAGCTTCCAGTGCTCGTCGGTCATCGCCGTGATGCCTTCAGTGGTCGCGAAGTCCCTCGCGACCTCGTCGTTCCAGAGCTGCGGGTCCTGGAGGAACCCGTTGTCGTCCACGTGGTAGGGCCTGCCGTTGAGTTCGACGATGGGCATGTCCGTGCCGTCCTAGTGCGCCTTCTTCGCGCGGGCCGCGGCGATCTCCCCGACCGCGCCGATGGCCGTCTCGATGTGCTCGTCCGTGTTGAACGGGCCGATCCCGAACCGGACCGCGCCCTTGATGGCCTCGAGTCCGAGCTGCTGGTGCACCATGGGCGCGCAGTGCAGGCCGGTGCGGCACGCGATGTCGTGATCCACGTCCAGGATCGTGCCCGTGTTCCCCGCCTCGAAGCCGTCCACGTTGAAGGCCATCACGGCGATGTGGTTCGCGAGGTCGTCCTGGCAGTACATCGTGATACCGGGAATCCCGCGAAGCCCCTCCACCAGACGGGTCAGGAGGCGCATCTCGTGCGCCTCGATGGCGGCGAGCCCCTGCTTCTCGATCCACTGGACGCCCGCGTTGAGGCCCGCGATCCCCAGCACGTTCGGCGTGCCGTATTCGAGGCGCCAGGGGTACTCGTCGAGGTGGAAAGGGTACGCCGAGCGCACGCCGGTCCCGCCCGCGCGCGTGTGCCGGATCTCCACGCCCGGCTGGACGTACAGCCCTCCGATGCCCGTCGGGCCCATCAGCGACTTGTGGCCCGTGAACGCCAGCACGTCGATGTTCATGGCCTGGACGTCGATCGGGATCTTGCCCGCCGTCTGCGAGGAGTCGACCACGAGGCGGATGCCCCGCTCCCGGCACAGCCGGCCGATCTCGGCGATGGGCTGGACGGTGCCGATGACGTTCGAGCCGTGGTTGACGGCGACGACGCGCGTGTTCGGCTTGAAGCGCGCCGCGATCCCGGCCGGGTCGACGAAGCCGTTCGCGTCGAAGGGCACGTGATCGACCTCGACCCCGTGATGCCGCGCGAGATGGTGCAGCGGGCGCAGCACCGAGTTGTGCTCCACCGTCGTCGTGATGGCGTGGTCCCCGGCCGACAGCAGCCCGAAGAGTGCCAGGTTCAGGGCGTCGGTCGAGTTGTAGGCGAAGACCAGCCGGTCGGGGTCCGTCCCGTTGAAGAAGCGGGTCAGCAGCTTCCGCGTGTCGTCGACGAGTTGCCCCGTCTCCATGCAGAGGTCGTAGCCGGAGCGGCCCGGATTCACGCCGTGCGACCGGAAGAACCGGTCCATGAAGGCGTACGTGTCCTCGGGTTTCGGGTAGGCCGTGGCGGCGTTGTCCAGGTAGATCAGGCTCATGGGAATCTCGCGCAGGGAAAGCGGCGAGCGACGGGCCGGGACATTATACCCCGGCGGTTCGTGCCGGCCAGCCGGGGCAGCGGGTGGGGAGGAGGGTCGCGCGGGAGCGGCTCTCAGGCCGCTCCCGCGCCGGTGGGACGGTCAGCCGCCGAGCGCCTGCTCGAGGTCCGCGATGAGATCCTCGACGTCCTCGATGCCGACCGAGTAGCGCACGAGGCCGTCGGTGAACCCGGCCGCCTCCCTGGCTTCCTTCGACATCGAGGCGTGGGTCATCGACGCCGGGTGCTCGATGAGCGTCTCGACGCCGCCGAGCGAGACGGCCAGCGTCGCGAGGCGGACCCGGTCCATGAGCCGCCGCCCGGCCTCCAGTCCGCCCTTCAACTCGAAGCTGATCATCGAGCCGAAGCCGCTCATCTGCCGCTTGGCCAGCTCGTGCTGGGGATGCGACGGCAGGCCGATGTACCTGACGCTCGCGACCATGGGGTGCGCCTCGAGCCAGCGGGCGACCGCCATGGCGTTCGTCTGGGCGCGCTCCACGCGCACGCCCAGCGTCTTGAGCCCCCGGAGCACCAGGAACGCCTGATGCGGGTCCATGTTGCAGCCCGTCTGCACCATGACGTCCCTGAGGCGGGCCAGGACGTCCGCGTCCCTTGCCACGAGGACTCCTCCGACCACGTCGGCGTGGCCGTTGATGAACTTCGTGATCGAGTGCAGGACGACGTCCGCGCCCATGTCGAGCGGGCGCTGGAGGTAGGGACTGGCGAAGGTGTTGTCCACCGCCAGCAGGCTGCCGTGCTCGTGCGCGATGGCGGCGGCGCCGGCCAGGTCGGTGACCTGCATGGCGGGATTCGACGGCGACTCCACGTAGACGAGGCGGGTCGTCGGCCGCATCGCCTTCCTGAGGTTGTCGAGGTCGGAGGTGTCGACGAAGTCGGCCTCGACACCGAACCGCTGGTAGTGCTGCTCGACGAGGCCCCGGCTCGGTCCGTACACGGAGGCGGTGCTGACGAGGTGCGCGCCCTGGCCGAGCGCCGTCATGTAGACCGTGTTGACCGCACCAAGCCCCGAGCTCGTGGCGACGCCGCCGAGGCCGTTCTCGATCGAGGCCACGGCCTCCTCGAACGCGCCAATCGTGGGATTGCCGATGCGGGTGTAAATGTATCCCCGCTCGCGCTTGGCGAAGAGAGCCGCTCCGTGCTCCGCGTCCCTGAACGCGAAGGTCGAGGTCTGATAAATCGGGACGTTGACGGCCCCGGTCGCGTCGGGGTGGTACCCGCCGTGGACGAGCCTGCTGTTGATGCCCGGCTGCCTGCCCTGCATGACGGCTCCCGCGTGAATGGATCGCGTCGCGCGATCAGTCGTACGCCAGCCGTGTCGCCCGGTCCCCGATCGTCGGGGCAAGCCGGGCCGGCCACTCCGGCCCGTTCCAGGTTCCACACGCCTGATGCGTCAGGTAGTACTTCTCCGGCACCGGGTGGGTCCCGATGACCACCGGTATGCCGTACTTCTCCTTGATGAACGTCGTGAAGGCGTCGATGTGCGGGCACGGGGGATAGCCGACCACGAGGCCCGTCGCCAGGTGAATGACGTCGGCCCCGTTCTTCTGCATCTCCTCGGGCGCGTACTCGACGTTGCCGCCGGGACACCCGGCGCAGGTGGTGAAGCCGACGAGCTCCACGTCGCGATCCACGTACGCGCTGAAGGCGCCCTCGCGGTCCCTCAACGCGCGCAGGCACTTCCCTCCGGCACACGTGCGGTAGCGGTCGCAGATGATGATGCCGATGCGAATCGGATCCGCCACGATGCTGCCTCCCTCCCCGCGGATGCGAACCGGTCCCGGGCGCTCCGCCGCTACGCCTTCGGTGCCGCCGCCGGCGCCGGCGCCGCGTTGAAGGACTGCAGCGCCAGGTAGCTCAGGCCGAACCGCTTGATGTTGTCGAGCTGCTTGTCGAACTCGTCGAAGTGCCGCTCCTCGTCGCCGACGAGCGCTTCGAACATCTGCTTCGACACGGAATCGGCGTTCTGGCTGCACTGGATCGCAAAGGCGTTGTACACGCCCACGGCCTCGTGCTCCATCTCGGCGGCCCGCTTGAGGATCGCTTCGGGCTCGAGGACGCGCTCGACCGGCCCGGCCGGCACCATGTCCACGTCCCCTTTCAGGAAGAGGATCCGCTCAGCGAGCTGCTCGACGTGCCCCATCTCCTGGATGGCCACCAGGCGGAGCATGGCGCTCAGCGGCCCGAACCCCTGGTTGTCCAGGTGGAAGTGCCAATACATGTACTGGTGGACCGCCTGCAGTTCGTCCGCGACGCCCTTGTTCAGGAGATCGATGCTCTTCTGCTTGTCCATGCGAGGTGCTCCTTCGATGTGACGGGATCCCGGTGCTGGGCCGGCCGGTGCCGGCGCCGGCGCGTCGCTCACAGCATACGCCGCCGGGCGCCGGGGATGCACGCCTTCCGTGCGGCCGCCCCGGCCGCGCCGCCGCACCTAGACGCCCGAGTCGTGGCCGTGGCCCGCGTGCCCGTGATGGCCGCCGCACGCCGCGCCGGGGCTCATGACCGGCAGACGTCCGGCCTTGATGGCCCCGATCGCCAGGTCGACCGTGGGGTGTTGGGCCTGGTACACGCAAATGCCGGCCGCCGTCAGCTTGTTCAACGCGCCCATGCCGATGCCGCCCACGACCATGCCGTCGATGGTTTCACCCCGAACGGCCTCGAGCGGCTGGCACATGCCGTGCGCGTGGTGGTCGTTCCGGTTCGCGATGGCCCGGCAGCTGCCGTCGTCCGTGTTCACGATCATGAAATACGGCGCCGACCCGAAATGCATGCAGACCGGGCTGGCGAGTCCCAGGTCTTCGTCGACGGGAATACAGATTCTCACGTGAGTTCCTCCTTGGTTGACGGCGAATGTCGGCCCTTCCAGCTCTGACGTACGGCAGGCGCGCCGGCCGTGTCGTGCAGGCGGCAGCAACGCCGCGGGCCTGCCTGAAGCTGCACGGGGCCGCCCTCGATTCTCAGGGCTTTGCCGTGCACGATGGCGTCGGCGATCTTGGCGTGCGCCGAGTCGATGATGCGCGAAAACGTCGGCCGCGAGACGCGCATCTCCCCGGCGGCGCGCTCGTGGTAGA
>CAZBIP010000186.1:0-6521 GCA_964491885.1 uncultured Vicinamibacterales bacterium | reverse complement strand
CCGCGCGCCACGTAGTTCTCGACGACGAGCGCGCCGGTGAACCCGGCCTTGCGGAGCACCTGGAAGCACTCCTTCAACTGGGCGCGGCCCTCGCCAGGCCTGACCTCGCGCCCCATCGCCCCGGGCGTCTCGGGCAGCAGCGCGTCCTTCACGTGCACCGACGTCACCCGCGAGACGATGTGCTCGAGGGCGGACGCGGGGGCATCCACGCCGTAAATCACGAGGTTCGCCGGGTCGAAGTTCACGCCGACGCGCGCGACGGTGATCTTGTCGAGGAACGTGGCGAGCTCGGCGCCGGTCTCCTGGCCGGTCTCGAGGGAAACCGTGACCGACCGCGCTCCGGCGTATTGCGCGATCGCGGTCACCGCCTCGAGCATCGCGCGGTACGCCGGGTCGGCCGGGTCCGCCGGCAGGAACCCCATGTGGAACGTCACGATCCGCGCGCCGATGGCCGCCGCGAAGTCCACGACCTTGCGCGCGTACCCGAGGCGCTCGCCGATCAGGTGCAGCGGCCGGAAGCCGACGGTCTTCACGACCGTCTCCCGGTCCTTGTAGCTCTCGCCGGCAAAGACGACGACGACCGAGTCGGCGCGCATGCCGGTCGTCCGCAGCAGCCCAGAGAACTCGCGCGCGCCCTCGGGCGTGTAAAAGCGGTCGGGCAGCCGGCTCACCTGGACCGTGTCGAGGCCGAGCGACTTCACGGCCTGCAGGCCCTTGAGGGGATCGTCCTGCCCCGTGCACCGCAGGAATACGCCGACGGGATTGCGGGTCCTGCCGGCCGTCTGTGCGCCCGCCGGAGTGATCTGCGCGGCCATGAGCGCCGCCGCTGCCAACGTCATCGTCCTGACGAGAGTCGAGCGAATCACGTGCGACCTCCTGTCGGCGCCCGGAAAACGACATCCGCGGGGCGCCGCCGCCTCAGTGTGCCTTGTTTTCGGCCGGGCCTCCACTACAATGCGATCGGGACCACTGATGAACAAGGGATCACCGCCGGGCATCGGCAGACAGCCACAGCCCGACGGACGGCCAGCCGGCGACCACGTCGGCACCATGGCGTCGAGCGCGCCGGCGGCCGCCGAGCCGGCCCCGGACGGGACGGGTGCCGCCATTCCGGCCGCGTCCGTCCTCGAGAGCATCAGCGAGGGTGTCATCGTCCTCGACCGCGAGTGGCGGATCGTGTTCGTGAATGCCGCTGCGGAGGGCTTCACACGTCAGCCGCGCGCCGCCATGGTCGGGCGCCGCTTCTGGGATCTGTTCCCCGACACGGGCGGTTACCGGTGTCCCGGCGAGTACCGCCGAGCGATGGCCGACAACGTGCCGGTCCACTTCGAGGAACTGCTCTCCACGCCCGAGGACTGCTGGTTCGAGATCCGGGCCTACCCGTCGCCCGAGCGCCTGTCGATCTTCGTCCGCGACGTGACCGAGCGCCGGCAGGCCCAGGAGGAGCTGCGCCGCAGCGAAGAGCGCTATTGGTCGCTGTTCTCCAGCATGGCGCAGGGGATGGCCGTCCTCGAGATCATCCGCGGCGAGGACGGCACGCCGGAGGACTTTCGTTTCCTCGAGGTCAACCCGGCCTACGAGCGAATGGCAGGCAGGACGCGCGACCAGCTCGTCGGCAGGCTCAGGAACGAGGTGTTTCCCGGCGGTCACGCACACTGGGTCGCCGCCTATCGCGAGATCGCCCGGACGGGTGGGCCGATCACGGTCGACTACCGCTCGCCGGCGATCGGGCGTGACTACGATGCGGTGGTCTACAGCCCGGGCCCCGGGCAGATCGCCGTCGTCTTCCACGACATCACCGAGCGGAAGCGGCTCGAGGTGGAGCAGCGCGTCCTCCTGGCGAAGTACCAGACGCTCTTCGACGCCTTTCCCGTCGGCATCAGCGTCACCGACTCGGCGGGCAAGGTTGTCGAGGTCAACCACACCGCGTCGCGCCTGCTGGGAACGCCGGCCCCGTCGCTGCAAACGCATCGCGTCGGGAGCCCGCAGTGGCACATTGTCCGCCCGGACGGATCGCCGATGCCTCCCGACGAACTGGCCAGCGTCCGCGCGATGAAGGAGCAGCGTGTCGTCGAGGACGTGGAGACGGGCATCGTTCGGCCGGGGGAGCCGGAGGTCTGGGTGAGCGTCAGCGCGGCGCCCATCCCGCTCGAGGGCTACGGGGTGGTCATCACCTACGGTGACGTCTCCCGGCGCATTCAGGCCGAGCGCGCGCTCGCCGCGAGCCAGGCCAGTCTCAGTCGCGCGAACGAGGAACTGCTGGCGTCCAACGAGGCGCTGCGGCGCAGCAACGAGACGCTCGAGGCGCGTGTCGCCGCCCGCACCGCCGAGCTGTCGGCGCGCACGGCCCAGCTCCAGGCGCTCGCCCTCGACCTGACGCGGGCCGAGGAGCGCGAGCGCCAGCGCGTCGCGGGCGTGATCCACGACGACATCCAGCAGCTGCTCTCGGTGGCGCGGATGAGCCTCGGCTCGGCCCTCCAGCGCGTGGACGACGCAACGATCCGCGAGAGCCTGGCCGATGCGGACGGCCTGATTGCCGCCTCGCTCAACATCACGCGAACGCTGACGGCCGAACTCAGCCCCGCGATCCTCCATCGAAGCGGCCTCACGGCCGCCCTGCGCTGGATGGGCCGGTGGTACCACGAGCGGCTGGGCCTCGAAGTGACGGTCGAGGCCGGCGACGACGCGGGCGCGGATCTCGCCGAAGAGACGCGCGTGACGCTCTTTCGCGCCGTCCGCGAACTGCTGTTCAACGTCGTCAAGCACGCCCGCGCGTCGAGCGCGCGCGTCAGCTTCAGCCGGACGGCCGACGGCCGGGCGCAGGTCGTCGTGAGCGACGAGGGCATCGGCTTCGATCCCGGCACGCTGCGGGCGCCGGACGAGCACAACGGCAGTTTCGGGATCTTCAGCCTGCGCGAGCGCTTGAACCTGCTCGGGGGGCGCCTGGACGTGGACAGCGTGCCGGGGCACGGCACATCCTTCACGGTGACCGGGCCGCCGCCCGGGCCCGCGCCGATCGACACCCCCGCCTCCGCCGCGCCGGGGGCTGACCAGAAACCCGCACGCGCGCGACCACGCGCCCGTCTCAGCCGGCCCTCGCGCCGCAGGACACGCTGACGAAGCGCCTATGACCACGAGCGACTCCCACACGCCCATCCGCATCGTCATCGCCGACGACCACCCGCTCGTCCGGGACGGGTTGCGCAAGCTGTTCGAGCACCAGCCCGGGTTCTCCGTGGTCGGCGAAGCCGCCAACGGCGAGGACGCGGTCAGGCAGGTGAAGGCGCTCGAACCGGACGTCCTGCTGCTCGATCTCGCCATGCCCGGTCTCAACGGGCTGGACGTGCTGAGGGCGCTTGGAGAGACGGCGGACCGGGTGAGGACGGTGCTGCTCACGGCGTCGATCGAGCGCGAAGAGACGGTGGAAGCGCTCCGGCTGGGCGCGCGCGGCGTCGTGCTGAAGGAGTCGGCCACGCAAGTGCTGTACGACTGCATCCGCGCGGTCATGAGCGGCCAGGCCTGGGTCGGGCGCGAGTCCATCGACGACCTGCTGCGGAGCCTCCGCCGCGCCGAGCGCGCCCCGGCCGAGGACGCGCGCCCCGCGGCCAGCCTGACGAAACGCGAACTCGAGGTCATCGCCGCCGTCGTCGACGGCGGGAGCAACAGGGACATCGGCTCGTCGTTCGGCCTGAGCGAGCAGACCGTGAAGAACCACCTGTCGAACATCTTCGACAAGCTGGGCGTCTCCAACCGCCTGGAACTGGCGCTCTACGCCGTGCACCACCGGTTGCTGGCGGGCGGCCCTGGCAGCGGCAGTCCCGCACCCTCCTCCTCCGGCCGGCCCCGCAAGCCGGCGCGGCCCGCCCGCGGCTCGAAGTAGGACTTTCGTACCAGCGAGCGTTCCCGCCGCCCGGTACCGAAGTACCACGGGCTGGAGGACGATCGCGCCATTTCCCCATCCATCGCGAGCCGGGATACTGCCTGATGCGGCGGCCCCCACGCCGGGTGTGCCCGTCCGGGGCGCCCCGGCGCGTCGCGTGTGCCCGCCGCAGGTACGCGGTCATGGTGATGGATGGATTCCCCAATGGTCGGCACCCGGATACAGCGGCGAGCCAGGCGGTTCCCTATCAGGACGTCGTTGCTGTACCGCGGGCCCGGCGATTCGGCGTGGCGCCAGGGGCTGACGGTCAACGTCAGCCGGACGGGCGTGCTGTTCCGGGCGGACGGGCCGTTGCCCGTCGCGGGCCAGTCCGTGGATTTCATCCTCACTCTGCCGCTGGATGGCTCGACGCCGGCGCCCCAGGTGCGAAGCACCGGGCGCGTCGTGCGGACGTCGCCCGGCGCGCACGCGGGACTTGGCCATACCGTCGCGGTCTCGATCGACGGCTACGCCTTCGAAGGCCGGCACCCGGGCTAGCCGGGTCCGGCAGTCAGGCCCCGGATCGCTCGGCGCCGGGCCCTGACGCACTCGGGTTCGTGTGAGGTCGCCAGCCGGGGCTGGCATCGGGAAGGACAGAAGGAGAGATGAGGATGCACAGGCAGAGAAACGCACGTCGTGCGGTGTTGCTGCTGATGGTCCTGGCGGCGGCCTTCATGTGGACGGCCGACGCAGGGATTCGAGCCGCCGCCGCCGACCGCGCAGAGTCGAGCGCGCCGCCAGCCAGCGCCGCCGCACCGGCGGTGAACGACACGACTGCGGCCGCGCCGCCGCCAGCCGCGCCGGCCAAGGCCGACGCTTCAGCGAAGACCGCTGACAAGACCGACGCCACGGCCAAGGCCGCCGACAAGGCGGACGCCGCCACGACCGTCGCGGATCCCGCGACGGCGACGACGGCCGATGCGGCGGCCGCTGCCGAGCCCCAGGCTGCGAAGGGCAAGACCAAGACCAAGGTCACCCGGGACCAGGTGTTCCCCGAGAAGTTCCAGAAGGTCGCGCCGTCCGAGCAGAAGGCCGCCGGCATCCGCGCGGCCAAGGCCGGGATGAAGCCTGGCGTCGCGGGACGGAAAGACCTCGCGGGACAGAACGACCTCATGGGCGCTGCCCGCGTGACACCGGCCGACTTCGCGGGCACGACTGAGGGTCCCGGGGGAATTCCGCACTACTTCGGCCCCTTCGGCAACGTCGCGTTCAGCCCGCTGCCACGGGGAGGCGTCGCCAATACCGTCGCCGTCGTTGATGGCGGCACGGGGTACACGGTTCCGCCAATCGTCGAGATCACCGACGCGTACGGCACCGCCACGGTGCCGGCTACTGCCACTGCCACCGTCGCCGCAGGCGCCGTCACTAGCGTGACCATCGACACTCCTGGCGAGGGATACACCGTTCCCATCGTCGGATTCATCGCGGCGGACGGCGGCACGGGCGCGGTCGCCGAGGCGGAACTCGATGTCGCCACGCTCACCGGCGGCTTGAAGAAGTTCGTGGACCCGCTGAAGGACATTCCGGTCGGCGTTCCGGATGTGGTCACCTATCCCGGCTCCGACTACTACGAGATCGCGCTTCGGGAGTACCCGGAGCAGATGAGCAGCCAGCTGCCCGCCACCACCCTGCGGGGCTACGTGCAGGTGAACAACGGGACGGACACCAGCGCCTGCGATCCGGCGGGCATGCCCTCGGATCCACCCAAGCCCGTCTGCACCGCCGCCAACAACACCGTGGCCCCGGCGCCGATCAGTTACCTCGGCCCCATCATCATCGCGAAGGGGAGGGTGCACGGGATCCAGGTGGAGGGCCCGGACCCGGGCGACCCGAAGCCCGTCCGCGTGAAGTTCATCAACCAGCTTCCCATCGGTTCCGGTGGAAACCTGTTCCTCCCTGTTGACGAGAGCGTGCCGGGTTCCGGGTTGGGGCCGGCGCTGCCGGGCAGCTACAACGACAAGTTCACGCAGAACCGGGCGACGATCCACTTGCACGGCAACAACACCGTGTGGCTCAGCGACGGCAACGTCCACCAGTGGATCACCCCGGCCGGCGAGAACACGCCTTACCCGGCCGGCACCAGCGCCCGGAACGTGCCGGACATGGAAGGCTGCGCCTCCGATCCCGCCGAGCCCCTGCTCCCCGGGACCAGCGGGTGCATGAACTTCTACTACACGAACGCCCAGAGCGCCCGGCTGCAGTTCTACCATGACCACGCCCATGGCATTACACGACTCAACGTGTATGCCGGCGAGGCGGCCGGCTACCTGCTCACGGACGCCGTCGAGCAGGACATGATCAACGGCACGAACGTGACCGGGGTCAACCCGGGCCTCCTCAAGGTCCTCCCCGACATCGGCATCCCCCTGGTCATCCAGGATCGGACGTTCGTGGACAAGGAGACCGTGTTTGCCCAGGACCCCACGTGGAACTGGGGAACGGGGCCGAGAGACCCCGCTACCGGGAACATCACGGAGGCCGTCACCGGCGACCTCTGGTTCCCCCACGTCTACATGACCGTGCAGAATCCATGGGACCTGACGGGAACGAATGCCTTCGGCAAGTGGCACTACGGCCCCTGGTTCAACCCGCCGACCCCCGT
>CAZBIP010000185.1:2237-6556 GCA_964491885.1 uncultured Vicinamibacterales bacterium | reverse complement strand
AGGTAGCAGCCCAGGGGCCCGCTCGCCGCGCCCGTCGCCGGGTCCTCCGCGACGCCGAGCCCGGGCGCGAACATCCGGCTGTAGGACGTCGCGCCGTCAGGGCCGGGCTCGAGGCTGAACACGAACATCGCGTGATCGTCCACGGCGGCTTCGCGGCAGAGCGCGCGGAACGCCTCGAGGTCGGGCGCCGCCGCATCCACCGCCGCGCGCGAGGCCACCGGGAAGAAGACGAACGGGACGCCGCACGACACTTCCTGCACGGGCAGGCCGGTCTCGCGGATCGCCTCCGCGGGAACGCCGATCGCGCGCGCCGCGTGGTCCACGTCAGCGACGACGCGCCCGAACACGGGACGCTGCTGCGTCATCCACGCAAACGACGGGCGATTGCCGTCCCAGTCGAGGTCCACGGGCGTGGGCCCGATGTTCAGGCCGAACGTCCACCGGGCCCGGCCGGCGGGAATGACGCCGTCGAGGGCGAGCGCGAAGGCGGAGCCCACCGTGGGGTGGCCCGCCATCGGCATCTCGCGGCCGGGCGTGAAGATCCGCATCCGGATGTCGGTGTCCGGGCGCTCTGCCGGTAGAATGAAGGTGCACTCCGAGAAGTTCATCTCGCGCGTCACGGCCTGCATGACGGGCGAGGCGAGGCCCCGGGCGTCGGTGAAGACGGCGAGCTGGTTGCCCCCGAACTTCTCGTGCGTGAACACGTCCAAGTGAAGGTAGCGGCAGCGTTTGCTCATGCTGGGTCCGACGGCCCCGGATGCGTTCCCCATGCTATACGATCACCCGCTCTTTCGGCCCGAAACCGCTCCGGCATCACGCCGCGGGCGGACGCAGTCCACGGAGGTTCAACGTGTGCGTGCATCGGTACTCCGCCGCGCCGCTGGCCGGCGCGCTCCTGGCCATCCTGGCCATCGCCGCTAGCGCCATGGCACAGCCCGCCGCCGGCATCGACATCCCCTACAAGAGGTTCGTCCTCAAGAACGGCCTGACGCTGCTCGTCCACGAGGACCGCAAGGCTCCCATCGTGGCCGTGAACGTCTGGTACCACGTCGGGTCGAAGAACGAGAAGCCCGGCCGGACGGGCTTCGCGCACCTGTTCGAGCACCTGATGTTCAACGGCAGCGAGCACTTCGACGACGACTACTTCAAGGTGCTCGACCGCCTCGGCGCCACGGACCTCAACGGCACGACCAACGAGGACCGGACGAACTACTTCCAGAACGTGCCCACGCCGGCCCTCGACACCGCGCTGTGGATGGAATCGGACCGGATGGGCCACCTGCTCGGCGCCATCACGCAGGCCAAGCTCGACGAGCAGCGCGGCGTGGTGCAGAACGAGAAGCGCCAGGGCGAGAACGAGCCGTACGGCCGGGTGGATCAGGCCGTCGTCGAGGCCACGTTCCCGAAGGGCCACCCGTACTCGTGGACCGTCATCGGGTCGATGGAGGATCTCTCCGCCGCGTCGCTGGACGACGTGAAGGCATGGTTCACGTCGTACTACGGCCCGTCCAACGCCGTGATCGTCATCGCCGGCGACATCGACGCCGAGACGGCGCGGCAGAAGGTCGAGCGCTACTTCGGCGACATCCCGCCGGGGCCCCCGGTGACGAAGCACCAGGCGTGGATCGCCAAGCGCACGGGCGAGCAGCGTCAGGTCATGGAGGACCGCGTCCCGCAGGCGCGGATCTACATGGTCTGGAACGTGCCGCAGTGGGGCTCGGCGGACGCCGACCTGCTGGGCCTGGCGGCCAACGTCCTCTCGACGGGCAAGACCTCGCGCCTCTACAAGCGGCTGGTCTACGACGAGCAGATCGCCACGAGCGTCCAGGCGGCGCTCGATTCCCGCGAAATCGCCAGCCAGTTCTACATCGTCGCCACGGCGCGCCCCGGCGCGGACGTCGCGAAGGTCGAGCAGGCGGTGCGAGAGGAACTGGCGGCGCTCCTGAAGGACGGGCCGACGGCGGCAGAGCTCGAGCGCGTGAAGACGCAGCGGCGGGCGGCGTTCGTCCGGGGCGTCGAGCGCATCGGCGGCTTCGGCGGCAAGTCGGACGTGCTCGCGCAGGGCGAGGTCTACGCCGGCAATCCCGAGCAGTACAAGGTCACGCAGCAGCGCGTGGCGGATTCCACCCCGGCTGCCGTGCGCGACGCCGCCGCCCGCTGGCTGTCGGACGGCGTGTACGTGCTGGAAGTCCGGCCCTTCCCGGAACGCGCCGCGGTGCCGTCCACGGTGGACCGGACGTCGGTGCCGAAGCCCGGGGCCGCGCCGGCCGTCCGCTTCCCGGCCTTCGAGCGCGCGACCCTTCCCAACGGCCTGAAGCTCGTCGTCGCCGAGCGGCAGTCCGTGCCGCAGGTCAACCTGACGCTGCTGGTCGACTCCGGGTTCGCCGCCGACCAGCACGCGCTGCCCGGCGCGGCCAGCCTCGCGCTCGACATGATGGACGAGGGCACGGCCAGCCGGTCGGCGCTCCAGATCGCCGAAGAGGCGGCCGGCCTCGGCGCGACGCTCTCTCTCGGTGCCGACCTGGACACGGCGTCGGTGCGCCTGTCCGCGCTCAAGGAGAAGCTGGACGCGTCGCTCGCGATCTTCGGCGACGTGGTGCTCAACCCGTCCTTCCCCGCCGACGAACTCGAGCGGCTGCGGCGCCAGCGCATCGCCCAGATCCAGCAGGAGGGCGCGCAGCCCATCGGCATCGCGCTCCGCGTGCTGCCGGGCCTCATCTACGGCCCCGGCCACGCCTACGGCCTGCCGCTGACGGGGTCGGGCACCATCGAGTCGGTCGGCAAGATCACCCGCGACACGCTGGTGAAGTTCCACGCCGACTACTTCAAGCCGTCGAACGCCACGCTGGTCGTGGTGGGCGCGACGACCATGGCCGAGATCAGGCCGCGGATCGAGAAGCTGTTCGCGGCGTGGAAGCCCGGCGCGGTGCCGGCCAAGAACCTCCGCCCGGTCGTGCCCGCGAAGGCGCAGACCGTCTACGTCATCGACCGCCCCGGCGCCGAGCAGTCGCTCATCCTCGCCGGCCACGCGGCGCCGCCGAAGGCCAACCCGGACGAGATCGCCATCGAGGCGATGAACGCCGTGCTCGGCGGCCAGTTCGTGTCGCGGATCAACATGAACATCCGCGAGGACAAGCACTGGTCGTACGGGGCCCAGACGCTGCTCTGGGACGCCCGCGGCCAGCGGCCCTTCATCGTCTACGCGCCGGTGCAGATCGACAAGACGAAGGAGGCGATCCAGGAGATCCAGAAGGAGCTCGCCGGCATCCTCGGCCCGATCCCGGTGACGGACGAAGAGCTCGCGGCGGCGAAGAACAGTCTCGTGCTGACGCTGCCGGGACAGTGGGAGACGATGAGCGCCGTCGGCGCGTCGCTGCAGCAGATGGTGACCTACGGCCTGGCCGACGACTACTTCGACACGTACGGCGCCAAGGTCGGCGCCCTCGGCGCGCCCGACCTCGTGCGGGCGGCGAAGGCGGCCGTGCACCCGGAGAGCGTCGTCTGGGTCGTCGTCGGAGACGTCACGAAGATCGAGGCCGGCCTGAAAGAACTGGGGCTCGGCGACATCAAGCGGCTCGACGGCGAGGGGAAGCCGAAGGCCGGCTCGTAGGCGCCGGACCCGGCCGCAGGGCCGCGCCCGGGAAGGCCGCGGATCTGCGTTACGATGTTCACGGTGGCCCCGTCACGCCGGTCAGCCGGCGCGGCTGGGCCCGTTCCGAGGAGGCATGTCGATGAAACGTCTGCTGTGCTGCGGCCTGCTGGTGCTGGCCGTCGTCCTCGCCGGCGCACCGACCATGGAGGCCAAATTGAAGCCTGGTATCTACGCGCACTTCACGACTCCGCTGGGAGCCTTCACCATCCGCCTGTTCGACGACAAGGCGCCGAAGACCGTCGCCAACTTCGTCGGCCTCGCCGAGGGCACGAAGGAATGGACCGACCCGAAGACCGGCCGCAAGGTGACGCGCCCCTACTACGAGGGTCTCATCTTCCACCGCATCATCGACGGGTTCATGATCCAGGGCGGCGACCCGCTCGGCATCGGCACCGGGGGCCCGGGCTACAAGTTCGAAGACGAGTTCCACAAGGACCTGCGCCACTCGAAGGAAGGCATCCTGTCGATGGCCAACGCCGGGCCCAACACGAACGGCGGGCAGTTCTTCATCACCCTCGGCCCCACGCCGCACCTCGACAACCATCACTCCGTCTTCGGCGAGGTCGTGGAAGGCATGGACGTCGTGAAGAAGATCGGCAAGGTCCCCAAGGGCCCCGGCGACAAGCCGGTCACGCCGGTCACGATGAGCGTGAAGATCGAGCGGGTC
>CAZBIP010000185.1:0-2137 GCA_964491885.1 uncultured Vicinamibacterales bacterium | reverse complement strand
AAGAACGCCGACGGCACGACGACGCACGTCTACGAACAGGCCGACGTGCACGATTTCGCCTGGACGGCCGACCCCGACTACGTCGTCGTCAGAGACACGTTCTCGGCGGATCGTGACGTCACGAAGGCCGAGTACGAGCGCGTCGCGACGCTCCTGGGCCGCTCCCTCGACGAGGTGAAGCTGTCGGACGTCGAGATCACCGTGCTGCTGCAGCCCGACCACCGGCCGCAGGCGCGGCGGCACGTCGAGGCGGCCAAGGCCGGCCTGAAGTGGTACGGGCTCTGGTACGGACGGTATCCCTACAAGACGCTCACGGTCGTCGATCCCGCCCCTGGCGCGAGCGGGGCGGGCGGCATGGAGTACCCGACGTTCATCACGGCCGGAACGCTGTGGATGTTCAATCGCTGGCCCTTCGACAAGATCCGCATGCTCGAGGAGGTGACGGTCCACGAGTTCGGCCACCAGTTCTGGTACGCGCTCGTCGCCAGCAACGAGTTCGAGGAGGCGTGGCTGGACGAGGGCTTCAACACGTGGTCGACCGCGAAGGCGATGCTGGCGGCCTACGGCCGGGGCACCTCCACGATCGAGTTCCTCGGCCTGTCGATGGACGACGAGGAGTTGCTGCGCGTCACCAACGACCCGGCGGAGCGCTACAACCGGATTCTCGCGAACGCGTGGGACTACACGCCGTCTGACACGTACAGCTTCTACTCTTACCAGAAGCCGGCCCTCGTGCTGCAGACGCTCGAGGGACTGCTGGGCGAACAGCGCATGGCGCGGCTCATGCGCACCTACCACGAGCGGTGGCGCTTCAAGCACCCGCGGAGCGAGGATTTCTTCGCGCTGGTGAACGAGGTCACCGGGCAGGACTGGTCCTGGTACTTCGACCAGGTGATACGCGGAACGGGCATCGTGGACTACGACATCGGGTCGGCATCCACGGAGCCAATCCGGCGCGGCAGGGGCATTTTCGACGGCCCGGGCGGCCGCCGCACCGTGACCACGAAGGACGCGGCCGGGCAGGACCTCGAAGCGGCCCGCGGGAAGAAGCAGGTTTACCGCTCCGTGGTCGTCGTGCGGCGCTCGGGCGGCGTGAAGCTGCCGTTGGACGTGGCGTTCAAGTTCGAGGGGAGGCCCGTCGAGCGTCTGTCCTGGGACGGGCGCGACCCGCTGAAGAAGTTCGAGTTCGAGCGGCCCGAGAAGCTGGAGTGGGTCGATGTCGATCCCGGCCGGAAGATCGCGCTCGACGTGAACTGGCTCAACAACGGGCGGCGGCTGGAACCCGACAGCCGGCCGGCGGCGAGCTGGTCCGCCCGGTGGCTGTTCTTCGTCCAGAACCTCGTCACCGCGCTGGGCCTCCTGTAGGCCGGCTTCGAGAGGCATCGACATGGTCGCGAGCATCAAAGCCGGTCTCCGCGCCGCCACCGCCAGTCCGAAGCTGCCGTTGCTCATCTGGGCCTGGTACGCGCTGCTGGCCTTCGTGCCGGTCTTCCCCGTGTTCTCGGCGTGGAACGCTGCGCTCGGCGCGTCGCCCGAAGCAGCGAAGGCCCTGCAGCGGTTCGACTTCAACATCCTCATGGACGTGACTCGTGACGGCGCCGCGCGGGGCGCCGGTTCGCCCGTCCCGGGACTGATGGCGGCCCTCGTCGTCGCGGCCGTCTCCAGCGCGTTCGTCTTCGGCGGCATCCTCGAGGTCCTGGGCAGTGCCGGCGAGCGCCGGCCGCTCATGCACCGGTTCTTCAGGGGCGGCGGGCACTTCTTCGGGCGTTTCTTCCGGCTCTCGATTATCGCGGTGCCCTGCGCGCTACTCGCCGCGGGCGCGGCGTCGGCTATCGTGGTCGCCCTGACGTCTCCGTTCAGCGATTCCGAGTGGGAGCCGGCCGGGTTTCTGGTCTCCGCCGTAACGGTCCTCGCGGTCGTCGCGGCGGCCGGGCTCTTCCTGCTGGCGCTCGATTACGCGCGCATCCGCGTGGCGCGTGACGACTCGCGCGGCATGCTGAAGGCCTACGCCGGCGGGCTCGGCTTCGTGGTGCGCCATCTCGCGTCGGCGTACGGCGTGGCCATTGCCTTCCTGCTGATGCTCGCCGCGGTCGCGGTGGGCTACCTCGCCTACGAGACCAACGTTCCGGCCGCAGGC
>CAZBIP010000184.1:0-6560 GCA_964491885.1 uncultured Vicinamibacterales bacterium | reverse complement strand
GCGTCGCCTCGGTGGCCGGCAACCGCCTCGAGGTGCGCCTGCACCTGGCCAAGGCCCCGGCATAGTTCCGGGACTCGGGGTTCGGGGCGGCGGCAGGGCGTGTCGCGAACCGCTCGGCGCGCCGGACAAACACACCTCCGGGGTGCTGTCGGCGGCCGGCGGGGCCCCGGACACCCCACCGGGATTTCGGCCCCTCCGGTGTGTTTGTCGAGCAGTCATGCTCGGCTTGCTCGCATGGTTCGCCACACGCCCTGCCGCCGCCTCTCGGTCTCGCCACTAGCGCCTAGCGCCCAGCTAGCCCCTGGCGAACGCCCCCATTTGCCGCCGGAGCGCCGCAGTCGTACAATTCCATCCCAGTACCGTGCGGGTTTCCCCACAGCATCGGAGCGGCGCCTGACGCGCCGGAGCGAGCCGACATGAGCGACAAGAAGGGCTGGGGCGCGACCGTCCTCGGGTGGTTCGTCGTGTCGGACGACGACGACGCGGCGCGTGGCGACGCCGGTGACGGAAACGGCGCCGAGGGCGCCGACGCGCCGGCGATGCCGCAGGTGTTCGTCAAGGACCCGCCGGCCGCGTCCGGGGGCCAGGTGGACTTCGACGCGGTCTTCGAGGCCGCCGGCCTCGCGGCGGACCAGGTGGGGCACGTCGCCAAGGCGCAGGAGCTGCTGGCCAGCCTCCCCGGAGAGACGCCGGCCGCCGTCAAGAAGCAGATCGTCGAGGCCTCCCTCACCGCGTTCGGCGTGGACATCGACAAGATCATCGAGGGCGGCGTGGCCGAGATCCGGGCCCTCGAGGGCTACATCCGGACGGGCGCGGCCGACACGCAGACGCTGCTCTCCGAGTCGGCCGAGCGCATCAGGAAGTTCGAGGAAGAGGTCCGGCGGATCCGCACCGTGATGGATCAGCGCGTGCAGGAGCAGCAGGCGGTCACGAAGGCCTGCAACGAGAAGAAGCTGGGCATCCAGCAGATCCTGGAGTTCTTCGGGCAGGAGGCGGTCGCGCGCGTGGTGCAGGCCGCCTCGGCACAGGGATCCGGCGAGCGCGGGACGGCCGGGTCCGATTCTCCCAAGGAGAGGTGACGGCATGGCTGGAGGGTTCTTCGCGCGCCTCGGCAACCTGTGGCGGGGCTTCCTGTCGCTGTGGATCTCGGACGTGGAGAAGCAGCACCCGGAGATCGCGTACGAGAACGCGATCAACTCGATGATCGCGAAGTACACAAAGCTCAAGACGGCCACGGCGGCCATCATCCGGCGGCGCGAGGACATCGACCAGCGCAACCAGAAGGCGAAGACCGAGCTGGCCGAGGTCGAAGGCCAGCTGGCGGCCGCGCTCGACACGAACCAGGACGACCTGGCGGTGGTGCTCCTCCAGAAGAAGAACGAGCTCGAGAAGGAGCTGGCCGAGCTGCAGGGAGACCTGCAGGTGGCGCAGAAGGACGCGGACTCGGCCAAGAACTCCCTCCTGACGGTCCAGTCCGAGATCAAGAAGCTGAAGGCCGAGCGCGACTCGATGCTGGCGAAGATGCACTCGGCCAAGGCGCGCATCAAGATCCAGGAACAGCTCGACGGGCTGTCGGTGGACGCCGAGGTGAAGGCCCTGGACAACGTGCGCGAGCACATCAAGACGACGATCGCGGAGGCGAACCTCGGGCGCGAACTGTCGGAGTCGTCGCTCGACGCGCGGCTCGGCGCGCTGCGGAACCAGGCGGGCGAAGTGCAGGCCAAGGCCCAGCTGGCGGAGCTCAAGGCGAAGCGCGCGGCCCAGCAGGCCGCCCAGGGCCAGAAGACGCTGTAGGGGCGCACCATGAAGCTGACACCGTTCGCGAAGCTGTTCATCACCCTCGTCATCCTCGCCGTGGTCGGCTACGCGGCGTACTACTACAAGGGCGCGGAGATCCGGCAGTGGGCCGAGGGCGGGAAGCCGGCCGGCACGCAGGCGTCGCAGGAGGTCTCGCGCGACGACTTCAGCGCGCTCGGGAACGCCCCGGCCGACCCGGTGCGGAACGCGGGCTCGACGGGCGTCATGGGCACGGCGCTGGCGGGCGCGGGGCGGCTCACGCGGCCGCTCGTGGTCGGCATCAACACCTGGGCCGGCCACGCGCCGGGCGTCGTGTTCAACGGCGGCCTGGACGTGAACCCCGGGTCGAACTACCGCAAGCGCTTCGGGTTCGACGTGAAGTTCGTCCTGCTCGAGGACCCGGCCGCGAAACTGGCGGCCTTCCGCAACGGCGACATCGACGTCATGTGGAACACGGTGGACAACTGGGCGCGCGAGGCGTCGATCCTGTCCGAGCAGAACCAGCAGGCCAAGTCCATCATCATGCAGGACTGGTCCCGCGGAGGAGACGGCATCGTCTCGGTGACGTCGATCACGTCGATCGAGGGCCTGAAGGGCAAGAAGATCGCGTGCACCCAGTTCACGCCCTCGCACTTCCTGCTGCTTTACCTGCTGGCGCAGTCGGGCCTGACGGCCGAGGACCGCGCCGCGGTCGAGAAGAGCATCATCTTCACGCAGGACGCCCCGGCGGCGGCGGCGATGTTCAAGGCCAAGCAGGTGGACGCGGCGGTCACGTGGGAGCCGGACCTCTCGGGCGCGGTGGCGGCCCGCGAGAGCGAGGCGCACGTGCTGGTGTCGACGACGGCCGCGACGAACATCATCGCCGACACGCTCTGCGCGCGGCAGGATGTCATCAACGGCGCCCCGGAGACGCTGCGCGACTTCGTCCACGGCTGGTTCGAGGGCATCGAGATGATGAAGGCCGACCCGGCCGCGGCGTACGCGGTGGTCGGAAAGGCGCTCAAGCTCGACAACGAGACGGTGTCGGGCATGCTGTCGGGCCTGAAGCTCACGCCGTTCGCCGACAACGCGCAGTTCTACGGCCTCACCGGCGGCAAGGCGCACTACGAGACGCTCTTCGACACGGCGTTCGTCATCTGGCGCAAGAAGGGGCTCGTCACGCGCCCGGTGGACGCGAAGGACTGGGCCGACACGCGGTTCATCTCCGCCCTCGCCCAGGCGTACCCGGGCCAGACGGTCCAGGAGCCGGCCATCTCCGCCCGCAAGGCGTCGGCCACGGATCGCGCCATCATCAACAAGCAGATCCAGATCCACTTCACGCCGGGGTCCGACGCGATCATGGAGGGCTCGTACTTCGTGCTCGACGCCCTCGGCGAGACGATGACGTCGTTCGGCAACACGTACCTGCGGATCGAGGGCAACACCGACTCGGTCGGGTCGGCGACGGCCAACCTGACGCTCTCCGAGCGGCGGGCGCTGGCGGTGAAGAACTACGTGCTGAAGAGCTTCCCGAACATCCAGCCGGCCCGCTTCCAGACGATCGGCCGCGGCGAGGAGAACCCCGTCGCGCCCAACGAGACCGAGGCCGGGCGGCAGCTCAACCGCCGCACGGACATCAAGGTCATCCTGGCCACGCAGTAGCGCGATGGCCAGGCGACAGCCGTCGTTCTTCGCGCTTCGCACTCCCCTGCCGCGCGTGACGAGCCTCCTCCTCGGGCTCGTCATGCCGGTGGCCGTCCTCGGCGCGTGGGCCGCCGCCTCCTACGGCGGCCTCGCGCCGCCCGACTTCCTGCCGTCGCCGAGCGAGGTCGTGCGCGGCACGCTGCAGCTCTTCCTGCAGCACGATCTCGCGAGCGCCATCCTCATCTCGACGAAGCGCATCGTCATCGCCTTCCTGCTGGCGTCGGCGATCGCGCTGCCGCTCGGGATCTTCATGGGCGCGTTCGAGCCCGTGAACCGGCTCTTCGAGCCGATCATGGCGCCGCTGCGCTACATGCCGATCTCGGCGTTCATCCCGCTCCTCATCCTGTGGTTCGGGATCTACGAGAAGCAGAAGATCGCGTTCCTGTTCCTGGGCGTCTTCGTCTACCTGCTGCCGGTCGTCGTCACGGCCATCCGCGCCGTCGCCGAGGAACTGGTGCAGACGGGCCTGACGCTGGGCGCGAGCCGCTGGCAGGTCGTCCGCACGATCCTCGTGCCGGCGGCGCTGCCCGAGATCTTCGACTCGTTCCGCGTGATGAACGCCATCTCGTGGACCTACGTCATCCTGGCCGAGGCGGTGAACCCGGAGCACGGGCTGGGCTACATGGTCGAGCTGGCGCGCACGCACCAGAAGGCGTCGTGGTCGTTCGCGGGCCTGCTCGTCATCGGCGGCATCGGCCTGCTCACCGACGGGTTCATCCGGGCGCTGTCGAGCGTCCTGTTCCGGTGGCGGGAGAAGGCGGCATGAGCGAGAAGCAGCCCGCGACCTACCGCGCGGACCTTGCCGAGAAGCCGCCCAAGCTCCGGGTGAGCAGCCTCAGCGTCACCTACGTCGGCCGCGACGGCCACGAGACCGAGGCGGTCAAGGACGTCTCCTTCGACATCGAGGACAAGCCGGGCGCCGGCGAAGTCGTGGTGTTCCTCGGGCCGTCCGGGTGCGGCAAGTCCACCATCCTGAAAGCCGTGGCGGGCCTGCTCGCGCCGACGGCGGGCGAGATCCTCGTGGACGGCCATCCGGTGACGGGGCCCGGGCGCGAGCGCGGCATGGTCTTCCAGGCCTACACCTCGTTCGGATGGCTCACGGTGCGGGACAACGTCGAGTACGGCCTGAAGCTGCAGGGCGTGGCGGCGTCCCAACGCCGGGAACAGTCGGACAAGTACCTCGCGTCGGTCGGCCTGAGCGACTTCGCCAACCGGTTCCCGAAGGACCTGTCGGGCGGGATGAAGCAGCGGGTGGCCATCGCCCGCACGCTCATCAACAATCCGCGCGTGATCCTGATGGACGAGCCGTTCGGGGCGCTCGACCCGCAGACGCGCTGGGGGATGCAGAGCCTCCTGCTGGACGTGTCGCGGACGGTGGACAACACGATCCTGTTCGTGACGCACGACGTGTCGGAAGCCGTCTACCTGGCCGACACGATCTACGTGCTCTCGGCGAGACCCGCGCGCATCCTCCACAAGGTGGACGTGCCGTTCTTCCCGAACCGCGACATGGCGCTGAAGTCGGCCCCGGAGTTCCGGGCAGTCGAGAAGCGCCTGCTCGACTTGCTGTACGCGCCTTCCGGCCCGACCGCGTAGAATACGCGCATGGCTGCACCCGAGAGGCCCGGACGCCGCGCCACGGTCCCCGCCCCGCCGCCCCGCCCCGCGGCCGCCCCGGAGCGGGAGCTGCCGCCGGTGGTCCAGGCGGTGGCGGCCTCGGCGCGCGACGCGTTCGTCGAGAAGCGTCCGTACCTCAAGTACGCCTTCACGAATCCGTACAACCTCTCGCTCTTCGTGGGCGCGCTGGCCGCGGCCGGCCTCACGCTCAACCCGTTCCTCGCCGTGCTGGCCGTCGGGGCCGAGGCGCTGTGGCTCCTCTACGCGCCCGAGTCCGACCGGCTCAAGCACCTCCTGTGGGACCCGCGTTTCGCGAAGGTCAAGGAGGCGATGGAGCAGGAGGCGCGCGCCGAGCGGATGAGGGTCCTGTCGCAGGGAGACCGCGCGCGCGTGGATCGCCTGGTCGCGCAGAAGCGGGACATCAACCGCCTGGCCGCGCAGAACCCGTCGTTCACCGCCGACCTGCTGCAGGAAGAGCTGGTCAAGACCGACCGCCTGGTCGAGGCGTTCCTCGACATGGCGGTCACCTGCAACCGCTACGAGCAGTACCTGGGTTCGATCGACATCGCCGGCCTCGACAAGGACCGCGATCGCTGGGACCGCGCCATCCGGGCGGGCAAGGAGGGCGACCCGCAGACGGAGATCGCGAAGAAGAACCTCGCGATCATCATGAAGCGGTTCGAGAAGGTCCAGGAGATTCGCAGGTATCTGGGCATCGCGCGCGGGCAGCTCGACCTCATCGAGAACTCGTTCCGGCTGCTCGCCGACCAGATCGTCACCATGCAGTCGCCGCAGGAACTGTCGGGCCAGCTCGACGAGCTCCTGGACGGCGTGCAGTCCATCAAGGACAGCACCGAGGACACGGAACGCATGCTGAACAGCCTCGGCCTCTCCAACCCCGCCTGACACGCCATGAACGAACCGCGACTCCTCCCGCCCTGGGCCGACGACCTGCGCCGCCGCTACCTGCGCGGCGAGGCCTCGATGTTCGTCCTCCACGGCAACGTCTACGACGTCGTCGTCCACGGCCGGCAGACGTCGAGCCTGGTCGACTTCCTGACGGACGTGCTGCTCAAGGACAGCCGCGAGACGATCGCCGTCTACAACCTGGCGGCGGGGCCGCGCTTCGCCAAGCGGGCCAAGGACGCGCGGGGCCTCGACGACGTGCTCGGCGAGACGCACAAGGACAAGGTGCTGCCGGCGCTCGAACGGCTGCTCGTCGGGTCGATGCGCGCGGCGGTCGTCCTCGAGTACGCCGAGTCGCTCGTGCCCGCCGGCGATCCGTCGTTCCAGGCGGACGCGGACCGCGCGGCCGTCATCATGCTGCACCGCTGGTCGTCGATGCCGGCGATCGAGAAGGGCGACAACATCATCCTGGTCATCTCGGAGAACCTCAGCGACCTCGCGCCGAAGATCGTGTCGAACCCGAAGGTGGCGGTCGTGGACGTGCCCATGCCCGACCG
>CAZBIP010000183.1:0-6604 GCA_964491885.1 uncultured Vicinamibacterales bacterium | reverse complement strand
CGGCGCCGTCGTGCCATCCCGCGGCGTGCGCGCCGCCGGACAGCGCGTGGCAGACCAGGATGGCGTTGTCGCGCGCCGCGCTGAGGCGGCCGTAGCATTCGTACGCCACGGTGACGGGCCCGAACCGCCGGCCGCACTCCAGGTCGAGGCCGCCCTCGCCCACCTGCGCGAGCCGTGTCTCGACGACGCCGATGCCGCCGTGCAAGGCGACGGTGGCGGGACGGAACGAAGGCGCAGGGGTCGGCACGTCTCTTCTCCTCCGGCGGGCGGTGAATTCCGCCGCTGGCTGTTGTCGGCGCGTCAGGTCTCCAGGTCGAACACCGGCAGGCTGATCGCGGTCGCACCCGCGCCGGATGCCGGCGCAAGCGGTTTCAGGGCCCGGACGAGGGCCGCCCGTCGGCACGGGAGGGTGATCGCCGCCCATCGTCCGCCCCGGCCGCCCGGAACCGCGAGCACGCGCGCCACGTCGATGCCGGCCTGCGTGAACAGGCGCGCGAGGCCCGGCGCGCCGGCGGTCCGGACGTCGGACACGCGCACGTACCGCGGAAACGCCTGGTCGTCTCGGACGCGCGTTCCGGGTCTCGACGGCCACGCGCGCGGCACGGGGCGATGGCGGGCGATCGTCAGCAGGTCGGACACCACGGCCACCGCCGTGGCGTCGCCGCCCGCCCCCTGGCCGGCGAACACGGTCGTGCCGCTGCGCTCCCCGTGCAGGAGCACGACGTTCTCGGGACCCTGCGCCAGGCCCAGCCAGGTTTCCCGGCCGACCAGCGCCGCGTCCACTCCCGCAGCCACGCGATCGCCGTCGGCGTCCGCCCGCCGTGCCCACGCGACCTGCCGAATGACCCGCCCGACAGAGGCCGCTGCCGCGATGTCGCCGGCATCGATCCCCCGGATCGATCGGGCCGGGATGACGCGGGGCGGCAGGTGCTGCCCGAAGCCGATGGACGCCAGGATGGCGAGCTTCGCTCGCGCGTCGAACCCATCGAGGTCGGCCGCGGGATCCGCCTCGGCGAACCCGCGCGCCTGGGCTTCGCCCACCGCGTCGTCCAGGCTGACGCCGGCACCGGCCATGCGCCCCAGCACGAAGTTGCAGGTGCCGTTCACGACCCCGGCGAGACGCGTGATGCGGTCGCCGGCGAGCCCGTCCTGCAGGCCGCGGAGGACCGGCACCGCGCCGGCGACGGCCGCCTCGAACGCGAGCGCGCGGCGGCAGCGCCGCGCCAGCGAGATCAGCGCCGGACCGTGTTCGGCGATGACCTGCTTGTTGGCGGTGACAACGGCTTTCCCCGCCCGGAGGGCCGAGGCGATCCATGCCCGGGCTGGATCGATGCCTCCGACGAGTTCGACGACGACATCCGAGCGCCCCTTCAGCAGCGCCTCGATGTCGTCGGTCCACGAGACGCGCGCCGGCGCCCAAGGGGCCTCTCGCATCGCTGCCTCGGGACGCCGCGTGCACACGGCGTCGAGTCGCCTTTGGTGGAGGTGTCGCTCGCAGATCAGCCTGGCGACCGACCGCCCCACCGTGCCGAAGCCGACGATCGCCACCGACAACGGGGCCTGCCTCGTGCTCATGCGCGAACCTCCTTGCCAGCCCACCGGCACGACGGGAACCCGGCGGGCTCTGATCGGAGTCCGTCGCTCTGCTCGTCCGGCCGCACGTCCTCGCCGAAGAGGCGCGCGTGCACGGCGCCGACGGCCCGCGCGAGGTTCGCCTGATCGATCACGCACGCCACGTGGTTCGACCCGGGCGTGCGCGACAACACGTGCACGGGAATCCCGTCCAGCGCGGCGAGCATCCGGCGCGGCACGTCCCCTCCCGACGCCAGGCCGTCGCCCACGACCGCCAAAAGCACGAGCCCGCTTCGCCTCGACTGGATGCCCGCACCCAGCTGCGCCGCCACCCGGTCGGATTCCGATCCCTCCCCTACCACGAACGAGACGCCCCTGTCGGAAACGGCGGCGAGGACCGGCGTGACCTGCGCGCGAGCGCACGCGTGGAACGCCGCCGCGAGCGCCGGCGGGCGGGCCGAGCCCTCCGGCAGCGCCACGTCAATCGCGCAGAGGTGCCTGCGGCACGAGATGCCTGCGGCCGGCGCGGGCCTGCGGACGGGTCCCGCCGCCACAACGGTGCCGGCGGACCTGGGACGCCTGGCGTTGAGGATGCGCACGGCAATGCCGGCCTCGACCGCGGGCTGAACGGTCGACGGGTGAAGGACGTTCGCGCCGAAGGCAGCGAGCGCCGAGGCTTCAGGAAAGGAGAGGCGCTCCACCGGACGCGCGCCGCGGAAGACCCGGGGGTCGGCGGTGAGCATCCCGTCGACGTCCTTCCAGACCTGGATCTCGGCGGCGCCGAGGCACGCGCCGACGAGCGACGCCGAGTAGTCCGACCCGCCCCGGCCCAGCGTCGTCGTCACGCCGCCGGCCGTGCTGCCGACGAACCCGCCGATGACGGGCACCTTGCCGCGCGCGACGAGCGGCGCAACCGCGACGGCGAGCCGGGCGGCGGTCTCGGCCGGGTCCGGGATGGCCTGCTGGTGGTGGTCGTCGGTGACGACCACCCGCCGCGCGTCGATCCAGCGCGCGGGTACTCCGGCGTCGTTCAGCACGGCCGCGGCCAACCGGCTGCTCGCGAGTTCCCCGTGGGCGACGATCGCGTCGGAGGCGGCCGGGGTGCAGTTCCTGAGCAACGCGGCTGCGCGCAGCAGGGCCTCGACGTCCAGCCAGCCCGCGCCGAGGGCGCGCTGCAGCGCGGAACGATCGGCGTCGTCGCGCACGCCTGACGCGATGGCCGCGTGGCGATCGCCGATCTCTTTCAGTCCCTCGAGCGCGACGTCCAGGTCGCGCGCCGCGGCTCTCGAGGCCAGGCCCAGCAGGGCGTCGGTGACTCCGCCGAGCGCCGAGACGACCACGACTTTCCGGCGCGGTTCCGCGGCGACGATGGCGCAGGCACGCGCGAGCGCGGCGGGAGTGGCGACCGACGAGCCGCCGAACTTCATCACGACCATGACGGGGCTCCTCCGTCGATCCAGCCGCGGGCCGCGAGCAGTTCGGCGTTCAGGATCGCGGCGCCGGCCGCGCCGCGGATGGTGTTGTGGCCGAGGGCGACGAGCTTGTAGTCCAGCACCGGGCAGCGCCGCACGCGGCCCACCGAGACCGTCATCCCGCCGCCCCGGCACGCGTCGAGGCGCGGCTGCGGCCGGTCGCGCTCCGTCAGGTAGACGATCGGCGCGGCCGGCGCCGAGGGCAGCGCGACGTCCGACGGCAGGCCGGTGAACCCGCCGAGCGCGGCCACCAGGTCCGCTTCCGCCGGCGCGCGGTCGAACCCCACCGAGATCGCCTCGGTGTGCCCGTCGAGCACGGGGACCCGCGCGGCCTGCGCGCTAATGGCGATGGGCGCCGGCGTCACCGCGCGGCCGGTGCACGTGCCGAGGATCTTCGTCGTCTCGTGCTCGATCTTCTCTTCTTCCCCGTCGATGAAGGGGACCACGTTGCCCAGCAGGTCCCAGGAGGCCACGCCCGGATGGCCGGCGCCCGACGCGGCCTGGAAGGTCGTCACCGTCACGCGTCGCGGATAGAAGGGGCGGCACGCGGCGAGGACGAGCGCGAGGAAGGTCGTCGAGCAGTTCGGGTTGGTGACGATCGCGCCGCTCCACCCGCGCCCGGCGCGCTGGGCCGCCAGCAGGCCGAGATGGTCGGCGTTCACCTCGGGGATGAGCAGGGGCACGTCGTCATCGAACCGGTGGGTGCGCGCGTTGCTGACGACGAGGTGGCCGGCCTGTGCGAAGGCGTGCTCGTAACGGGCGGCGGACGCGGCGTCGAGGGCGGAGAAGAGGAGCCGGGGCGCCCGCCCAGGCCGGGGCGCCTCGACGAGGAGGTCCCGCGCGAAGGCCGGCACGCTCCCGCCGAGCCTCCAGGGGAGGTCGCCGTACCGCCGGCCCCGGGACCGCTCGCTCGCACCCACCCAGGCGAGCCTGAACCACGGATGTCCTTCGAGGAGCCTGACGAACTGCTGGCCGACCATGCCGGTCGCCCCGAGGATCCCGACCTCCCATGTTCCTGTTGTCATCGTGCGTTCCATCCTGTGCCTTGCCGTATCGCCCGACGTCCTCGCGGTCCCTTCGGACCGCTCCGCCGCGGCGGGAGTCCGGTACAACAAAAAACCCGCCGGCTGCGCTGCAGCTCGGCGGGTTCGGCTTGTTCGTCTCGTGCGCTGATGGCTGCTACGGTCCGGACACGGCTCCCCCGCCGATGCTGGTCATTCGCATCGCCATCATCCGCATCATGGCGGCCGAAGCGGCGGCGGGCCGGTGAACCATCTGCAACAGGAGCGTAGCGTCAGCCCAGGCCTCTGTCAAGACTCGCGCGCCGCGGCGACGGCCCGTGGGGGCCTGCGCCAGGGCACCGACGCCGGCTCTCCAGGGCCGGCGGTACATGCCCCGACGCCGGCAATCGGGCGCGCCCGGCACCGGTTGTCAGGGCCCTCACGGATCCGTCATACTACGGCCGCCCCACACGCCTGGCGCCCCAGCGAAACGCGCCGGCTGCCATCTCGAGGTGACCCGCCATGACCCGTCGCAGCGGACTTCTGTTCGTGTTCCCGCTCGTCGCCGTGTTCCTCGCGCTGCTCCTGGCTCCCGCCGCGTCCGCCGCGCAGCCGGCCGCCCCGAAGGCGCAGGCGCCGGTTCTCGTGACGTCGTGCGGCCAGAGCCCGGGGCCGCTGAAGATCACCGTCTTCCTGAAGCGCCTCGGCATCGAGCACGAGTACAAGTCCGACGCCACGGTGCAGGACGTCGCCTCGAAGCGGTTCAAGACGCTCATCATCGTCACCGGCGCGAGCCTCAAGGGCATGGGCGCGGCGGGCGTGTCGATCAAGGACGAGCTCGCCCGCACCGCGGCCGTCATCGACGCCGCGAAGAAGGCCGGCGTGCTCGTCGTCGGCGCCCACATCGAGGGCATGGCGCGGCGGTCGCAGGGCGCGGAGGCCGGCGACACGTCGGACGAGCAGTCCATCGACGCCGTGTGCCCGAAATCGCAGGTGCTCGTCATCCGGAAGGACGGCGACGAGGACGGGCGGTTCACCGCGATCGCGAAGAAGCAGAACATCCCGATGATCGCCTTCGAGAAGAACCTCGAGATCGAGGGCGTGATGAAGTCGCTGTTCGCCCGGTGAGGCGGCCGATTCCGTGAGCATGTTCACGACCGCCGCCATTGTCCTCGGCGTCATGGTCGCGGTGTACGCCGCGGCCCGTGCGCTCCGGCTGTCGACGGAGCTGGCGATGGTCGCGGCGGCCCTCGGCGGCGCCGTGGCCGGCGGCTTCGCCTTCCCCGCGCGCCAGGTGGCCGAAGGCGCGGCGACCTACCTCGACATCAACCTGATCTTCATCACCGCCACGCTGTTCATGAACCTCCTCAAGGAGTCGGGCGGCGTGGCGTTCGTGGTGCGCGGCATCCTCCGGCGCTTCCACCGCCGGCGGGCGCTCCTGCTCGTCATGCTCGCCCTCGTCCTGCTCGTGCCCGGGGCGCTCACCGGCGCCGGGAGCGTGACGGTGCTCATTGCCGGCGGCATGGTGGCCACCGTCCTCGGCTACATGGGCATCTCGCGGGTGCGCGTGGCCGCCATCGTCTTCATCGTCGCGAGCCTCAGTGCCGCGGCTCCCCCCGTCAGCCTCTGGGCCATGATGACGGCCGCCGGCGTCAACATGCCCTACGTCGGATTCTTCTGGCCGCTGCTCCTGCCGTGCCTCGCCGCCGCGATCTTCACGGTGTTCGCCCTCGGATGGAAGGGCACGACCGCCGATCTCGGCCGGACGCTGGCCGAACTGCCGGACGCGCCTGCCGGGATGACGTGGTGGAAGGTCCTCGCGCCCTTCGCCGTGTTCCTCGCGCTCGTCTGGATGGGGCGGCAGTGGCCGCACTCGACGCCTGTCGTGGGCCTGCCGCTGATGTTCGCGGCGGCCGCGCTCGTTTCATGGGCGCTCTCGCCCGTGCCGCTGCGCGTGCTGCGCGTCGCGGGCGACACGGTCGAGCAGTTGCTGCCGCTTCTCGCCACGCTCACGTGCGCGGGCATCCTCGTCCAGATCATGACGCTCACCGGCGCGCGCGGGCTGATGGCCGTGACCGCCGTCACGCTCCCCGTCGTCGTGGTGTACGCCACGCTGTTCCTGGTGCTGCCCGTGTCCGAGGCCGTGCTGATGTGGGGGTCCGCCCCCGTCATCGGCGTCCCGCTGGTGCTGCTGTTCAACACCATCGGCCTGAATCCGATCGTGGCGCTGGCCGGCATGAGCATCATCTGGCCGCTCGGGGACGCGTTGCCGCCGACGGCCATCATCGGGCGCCTGACGGTGGACGTCGTGGGACACAAGGGATCGTACGGCGCGTTCCTGAAAGCCTGCGCGCTGCCGGCGCTCGTCATGGCGATCATCGGTACGCTGATGGTGATCTACAGCGCGAAGCTGGCGTGGCTGACGGGGGTATAGACTCGGGATTCGGGACTCGGGGCTCGGCTTGCCTCGCCGAAGCCGGCCGGAAGGCCGATTGGCGAAGGCGGGGGCTAGGGGCTAGGGGCTAGGGGCTAGGGGCTAGGGGCTAGGGGCTAGGGGCT
>CAZBIP010000182.1:2285-6685 GCA_964491885.1 uncultured Vicinamibacterales bacterium | reverse complement strand
TCATGGGGCGATCCCTCTCGTACGGAGTATACGCCCGTGCAAGGGGCCGGCCAAGACGGGTGTCTCGGAAGCCCCGCTCAGTCGATCTTGATCTTGACGACGACCTTCTTGACGGGCGACGGGGCGTCGATCGCCATGCCGGGCTGGTGCGGCTCGCCGGGCCACAGCAGCAGGAACTGGCCCGCCCGGAGGCGCAGGTAGTCGCCGTCGCCCGTGAGAGGCTCGAAGTCCTTCCCGGCGTCGTACGCGCCCCGGGTGAAGCGATCGGCCGGCCCGACCCCGAACCGCTCCTCGCCCGAGACGATGTACTGGAGGTCGGCGTAGACGCGGTGCGCCTCCCATACGCCGTCCTTGGGCAGCTTCGACGCGTAGCGCTGCACCATCACGTAGAGGTTCGTGCCATCGAGTTCGAGGCGGCCCTCGGCGGCCGCGGCCAGATCGGCGTGGGTGAGGAAGTCGAACGCCCGCGCGATGCGCGAGCCGAGCGCGGCGTAGCGATACCCGTTCGCGAGGCGGTCTGCGATCATCGGCGGTCCCTCCGTTCCGGGACCGAACGATGCCACACCTGCCGGCTCCAGACAAGCCGGCCGGTCCGGCGCAGGCCCGGCCTACGACTCCATCGCGCGGTGCCCGGACGCGCCCGTCGAGCCGCCGCCCGCTGCCGCGCCGGGCCACGTCCCGCCGCGCGTGACGGTGCGCGGCATGGGCACCGGCTGGGCCGCCGCGTGCGCCTCGGGCTCGAGTTCCCCCTCCTCCCGCCGCCGGCCCAGCGTCAGGAGCACGACGAAGATCGTCGGGATCATGTCGAGAGCGATGCCGCCAGCCCACGCGTAGAACACGTCGCCCTTGTAGACCCAGACGGCCCGCGCCGCGGGAATCATCGTGAACGTCCGGATGCTGCGGTCCTCGTCCGACGCGCGGCCGCCCGAGATCTGCGCCACGACCTTCACGGCGGCGGCTTTCAGCCCGTCGAGCCGCTCGAGCGCCTGTTTCTGCTCGACGGTGTCGCCCGGGCGCGACGTCGTCGTCAGCGACCCGAGGTTCTGGTTGACGACGCGGATGTAGGAGGCCGACGTCGCCTCGTTCATGCGCGTGATGACCTCGTTGATGTCCCCGAGCACGCGGCTGAAGGCCAGGTTGTTGCGCCGGAGCCTGTCGCTCTCGCTGACGTCCGCCGCCTCCGTCTCGGCGGCGACCTTGCGGGCCTCGGCCGTCAGTTCCTTGTAGCGGTCGTAGAGCGCTCGCTGCTCGGCGTCCACGCCGCTCACCGTGCGGCTCAGGTTCCCGAACATCTGCGACATGTTGCGCAGCGTGGACACCACGGAGCCTTCGCCCTGCAGGCCGGAGAAGGCGCCCCGCGTCTCGCGGCTGGCGAGGTTCTCGTACTGCTGCGCCATGCTGGCGAGCTGCGGCGCCAGATTGGCCTCGACCGCCGCCTGCCGGAGCTGCCGGAGCGCGATGGCGTCGGCCTGGTCGAGCACGCGCTGCATGTGGATGGCCAGCGAGTCCTTGCCGCCCATGGCGATGACGCTCCACTGCGTCGAGAAGCCGAAGGCGAGCACCAGGACGAACGCGGTGATCGCGCCGTAGCCGAGCTGCCGATTGCGGTCGGCGTACGGGAAGTGCCACAGGAGGAACAACGAGAAGACGAAGAGGAACGCGCCGCCGGTGACCGCCACGCCGACGGACACCAGGAGGTCCGACGTCGCCGTCGCCAGCCCCTGCTGCGTGGTGTACGCGCTGACGGCGCAGGCCATCGCGCTGACGGCGGGCAGCATCTGGTCGAGCTTCTGTTGTCGGGTCACACGGGCTCCTTCCCTGGGCGCGGGCCGTCGGTTGGCGATCGGCACCGGGGTCGGTCCGCCGGCACGGGACCCGGTGGCCGACGCGGGCACACTCCCGCCCGGTTCCGAAGTACTCTTCTTGTATGAACGCAGCCGACGTCTCGCCGGTTCCACCGGGCGAGCGGCGCCAGTCGCCCGTCGACCTGTTCATCATCTTCGCCGGCGCGAACATCGTCGCCACGACGCTGCAGGTGGGCGCCGCCTTGTCGTCGGACTTCGGCCCCACGGCGGCCGTCGCGCTCATCGGCGCCGGCGCCGCGGCCGGGTCCCTGCTGGTGGCCGCGCTCGCCGTGCTGGGTCCCCGGCTGGGCGTCCCGTCGGTCATCGCCGCCCGTGCCGCCCTGGGCCTCCGGGGCGCCGCGCTCGTCGCGGGCCTGCTCTACGTCACGAACTTCGCCTGGATTGCCGTCAACAACGTCATCGCGGCCTCCGTCGGATCGCAGATCCTCGGCGGGCCGGGCTCCATCCCGCTGTGGGTCGCGGGCCTCGGCCTCATCTCGACGGCGATTGTCGCGCTCGGCCCGCGCGCCGTCGGCCTGGCGGACCGCGTGGCCGTGCCCCTGCTCCTGCTCGTCGGCCTCGTCATCACGTGGGCGGTCGTCCACGCCCCGCCGAACCTCGCCGCGCTGTCGCCGCAGCCCGCGGCATCTACCCCCTGGCTTCGCGGCTTCGACATCGTCGTCGGCTACCAGGTGTCGTGGATCCTGATGTTCGCGGACTTCTCGCGGTATACGAAGTCGGAACGGGCGGCCGGGAAGGCCGTGTTCCTCGGCCTGCTGCTGACGAGCCTCTGGATGATGCCGCTCGGCCTCTCCGCGGCGCGCGTGGCGAACAGCGCCGACCCGGGCCGGATGATGGCGGCCATCGGCCTGGGCTGGGCGGGCGCGGCGCTCATGGTGCTGGCGACGATCACGACGAACTTCGTCAACATCTACATGTCGGGCCTCGCGTGGAAGAGCCTGTTCCCCCGCGCCAGCGCGCAGGCCGCCATCTGGTCCGTCGGGATCGTCGGCACGCTGCTCGGCCTGTTCCACGGCGCGTGGCTGGATCGCTACGCCGAGTACATGGTGGTGCTCGGCGGCGTGCTCGTGCCGGCGGGCGGCGTGCTGCTCGCCCACTTCCGCCTGAGCGGCGCGGCGACGCGCGTGCCGGACCTCTACGATCCGGCCGGGCCGTACCGTGGCGTCCTCCTGCCGGGTGTGCTCGCCTGGGCGTTCGGCGCCCTTGCCTACTACGTCGCGAGCCCCTGGGGCGGCACGCTCCCGGCCCTCGTCGTCGCCGTCGTGTCGTACCTCTTCCTGCGACGGAGGATCGGATGAAGAGCGCTCGCCCGCGGCCGACTCGGGCGATGGCCCTCGCGGCCGTCGCCGTCGTCGTCATCGGGATCGAGGCGCAGCCTGGCGCGGCGCAGACCAGCCAGACGCCGGGGACGTACCGCCGGGATCCCCTTGCCGATCTCGCCTCGCGGCCCGGGAGGCTCGACGCCGACGTCAAACTGGTGAAGCTGGACTCGTGCGACCCGGGGGTCCTGTCGAAGCCGCAGTTGGCGCCCGTCAACCACGAGGAGGCCGCCAAGCGGAGCCGCGCGAAGGCCGAGATGGACGGCTACCACGCCGCGATCGATGCGTACGCCGCCGGCAACGCCGACGGAGCCTTCGAGCGGATGGGAGCGTTCGACCAGGAACGTCTCGCCCGCACGCTGATGGCGATCAACAAGCGCGGCATCGACCTCCAGACGCCTTGGGATGGGCGGCGGTACCTGCTCGCGGTCATGCTGCACAGCGACGCCGCGCTCCGTTTGGCCGGAGACACCTACGGCCAGAACATGTACGACCAGTTCCAGGCCGCCGCTGACCTGCTGCAGCTCGGCGTGAGGTGCGCGCCGGACCGCGTCCGGCCGTTCGTGTCCCGATGGTATGTGGGCCTCTCCCGCTACCTGCGTGATCGCGCCGTCCTGCGCGCGGCCGGAGACCTCCTGGAACTCGGGCGGAAGCGCCTCGGCGACAATCCGCCCCTGCTTCTCGAAAGCGGCGTGCTTGCTGAGTCGGTCGCGACACTCTACGCCTTGTCGTGGACGGACACGAGGCAGTCGTGGGGCTCTGGAGAAGGGGCGGTCGTGCGCCGCGTGGTCGAGAGCCGGCGAGCCTGGCTCGGCGATGCCGGGAGGTGGCTGAGCCGCGCGGCAGCGCTCGACCCCGGCAACGACCTGGCGCTCCTCCACCTGGGCCGGGTCCGCGCGCTTCAATTCGACGATGCGGAGGCGCTGAAGGCATTGGGAGCCGTTGTCGAGCGGACGCGGTCGGACGAGGCGGCGTACCTCGCCGCTCTCTTCAGCGGCGCCGTGCACGATCGGCAGGACAGGCTGGACGAGGCGGCCGCCTCCTACGGGCTCGCGCTGGATCGTATCCCTGGCGGGCACGCCGCGCGGGTCGGGCTTGCCGAGGTGCGGCGGCGGGCCGGCCGGGCGGATGAGGCGCGCGACGGGCTGCGCACGCTCGTCACGGCTCCATCCGCTCTCCGATCTGGCGAGGCGGCGGCATCGTGTTCGGCCCGCAC
>CAZBIP010000182.1:0-2275 GCA_964491885.1 uncultured Vicinamibacterales bacterium | reverse complement strand
GGCTCCGCACGCTCGTCACCGCAATGTCCGACGCCGTGCGGGAGCCGCTGTGGTGGTACATCCTCGAGCCGCCTGGGACTGCCGACGCCCGCCTGGACGGGCTGCGAGCGGAGGCACGCCGATGACCCCCGGGGCCGTCGCGGCAGGAATCGCCCTGTTCGCGCTCTCCATCCAGGCGCCTTCGACCTTCAGAGTGGCTGTGGACGGCGTGCGGGTCGACGTGCTCGTGACCGAAGGCCGGCGCCCCGTGCGCGGCCTCACGGCGGCTGACTTCGGCCTGAAGGATCGCGGCGTGCCGCAGACGATCGAGTCGGTCTCGTTCGAGGACGTGCCGCTCAGCCTGATGCTCGTGCTCGACCGGAGTTCGAGCGTGGAGGGCGCTCCGCTGGCGCACCTGAAGGAAGCGGCGTCCGCCGTCGTGGACCGCATGCTGCCTGGCGATCGCGCGGCCCTGATGACGTTCAGCGGCGCCGTTTCACTGGCCTGCGACTGGACGAGCGACGGCGCCCGGTTGCGGGACGCGATCGGCCGCGTCGACGCCGGCGGCGCCACGGCCCTCCACGACACCGTCTACACCGCGCTGATGTTGCGCGACCCGTCGCCGGGACGCCCGTTGGTGATCGTCTTCAGCGACAACGCCGACACGGCAAGCTGGCTGCCGGGCGCGCGCGTGCTCGAGGTGGCTCAGCGCACCGATGCGGTCGTGTACGGCGTCGTGCTCCGCGGCGCTGCCGTCCGACCGCTCGGGTACTTGGCCGACTTCACGTCGGGAATCCAGCCCCGGCTCGACAACGTCGCGCCCGCGGCGTTCAAGCAGTCGTTCCTCGATCGGCTGGCCGAGGAGTCCGGCGGCAGCGTGCTGCCGGCTGCGGACAGCAGCGAACTCCGCACGGTCTTCGAGCGGATCGTGGCCGAGTTCAGGAGCCGCTACGTGCTGACGTACGTGCCGCGCGGCGTGGAGGGCGGCGGGTGGCACCCGCTGCAGGTCTCCCTCAGAGGCCGCTCCGGACGGGTGACGGCCCGCCGCGGCTACCTGCGCTGAAGCGCCCGCGGCGCCGGCGCTGGATGCCGCGCGATCACCGCCGGTGCCGGGTTGACGCTACTTCGCGTGCGGGTGAGCCTTGCGGTAGACGTCGATGAGCTGCGCCGCGCTGACGTGCGTGTATCGCTGCGTCGTCGAGAGCTGGGCGTGGCCCAGCAGTTCCTGGATCGACCGGAGGTCCGCGCCGCGCTCCAGCAGGTGCGTGGCGAACGAATGGCGCAAGGCGTGCGGGCTGATGCCCACGCGCGCGCTGCACGCCGTCACGTAGCGCCGCAGCAGGCGGTGCACGCTGCGGCCGGTCAGCCGTCCCCCGCGGAAGTTCAGGAAGAGCGGCCCAGACCCGGCGCTCCGCCTCGGCGCGGGCCTGGCGGCTGTGCGCCTCGACGCCGGCCGCGCCGGCCCCGTCCGCTGCCGCAGCGCCGCGCGCTCCAGCTCGGGCCGATCCTGCAGGTACGCCCGGATCGCGCGCTCCGCGCTCGTGTTGAACGGGACGACGCGCTCCTTGCCGCCCTTGCCGAGCACGCGCACCATCCGCCCGCTGAGGTTGACGTGATCCAGGTCGAGTCCGACGAGTTCGCTCAGCCGCAGCCCCGACGCGTACATCAGCTCCAGCATGGCGCGATCGCGGCGCCCGAGCGGCGTGCCGTCGTCGGGCGCCTCGAGCAGGCGCGTCATCTCGTCGATCTCGAGATGCGCGGGCAGCTTCTCGTCGAGCCGCGGCGACGACACGAGGGCGCCGGGATCGCCGTCGATCAGGGACTCCCTGCGCAGGTAGCGGACGAACGCGCGGACCGACGCGAGCTTTCGCGCCGCGGTCTTCCGGGAGCGGCGCGTGCGGTACAGCTCGGCCATGAACGAGCGGATCGCGGCCAGATCGCAGTCCGACGGCGCCTGGTCCGCGGCGGCCTTGCCGTTGTGGACAGGCAGGAAGCCGATGAACTGGGAGAGATCGCTGTCGTACGCGCGGACGGTGTGCGGGGACGCGCCCCGGTTGTCGCGGAGGTACTCGAGGAACGCTTTCAGATGGCTCTTCATCGCACGGTGCCCAAACCCGGAGGCTCCCCTCGACGGGCTCAGGGCGGGGAAGCCCCCGGGCTCCACCCGTCACAAGACCCGATGCAGGCCGCCGGAGGCGGCGCGTTCCGGGGCTGCCTCCCTCGCCTCACACGTCGAGGCGCGCAGCGGCGATCCAGCGGTCGAGATCGGCCAGCGCCCTCGCGGCGAGCGCCGACC
>CAZBIP010000181.1:5542-6722 GCA_964491885.1 uncultured Vicinamibacterales bacterium | reverse complement strand
ATGGCCGAGCGCGGTCACTTCAAGCGGATGAAGCCGCTCATCGCCGCGCTCGCGGCAGCTGGCGCAACACCGCACGTCTTCACCGACGTCCGCTTCCGCGAAGAGGTTGCCGGCGCGGGCGGACGGTTCGTCGACCTGTTCGCGGGACGCCCCCTCGATGCCGTCGACGGCGAGTCGATCCCGGTCCCAAGCCGGTTCGTCAGTTTTGCCGGGCACTGCGGAGACGAGGTGGCGCGCGAGGTCGCCGCGGTGCGGCCGTCCCTCGTCATCCACGACACCTTCGCCGTGATCGGAGCCGTGGTGGCGGCGCGGTTGGGCGTGCCGAGGGTGAATGTCTGCGCCGGTCACAACCTTGCGCCCGGACCGACGATCGAGGCCCTGCATCGAGACCCTCGCGTGCGGACGTCCGATGCGTGCCGGCAAGGCGTCCGCCTGCTACGCGAACGGCATGGCATGACGGATGCCTCGTCGTTTTCGTACGTGTCGACCATGAGCACGGACCTCAACCTGTATTGTGAGCCGCCGCCGTTCCTCCGGCCCGAGGAGCGTGCGCCCTTCGAGCCCGTCGCGTTCTTCGGTTCGCTCTGGCCCGACGATCCGGGCTACGCCGGCTCGCGCGCGGCGCTGTCTCCGTTTGGCCAGGCAGCAGCCGGGGGGCTGCGCGTCTATGCGTCGTTCGGCACGGTTGTCTGGCGTTACTACGAAGCGGCGGCGATCGGCTCCCTCGACGCGTTGGCCGACGCCTGTGCCGACAGGCCGGACGTCAGCGCTCTCATCAGCCTTGGCGGCATGGGCCGCCCGGCTCTCGCTGCGCGGCTCACGCGGCCGAATGTCCGGGTCGAGCCTTACGTCGACCAGTGGCGCGTGCTCAGCGAGGCATCCGTTTGCGTCACGCACCAGGGCCTCAACTCGACGCACGAGGCCATCTTCCACCGGGTTCCGATGCTCTCCTATCCCTTCTTCTGGGATCAGCCGGCTCTCGCGGCGCGCTGCGCTGACCTCGGGCTCGCTGTTCCTCTCGCGGGCGCACCGCGTGGACCCGTCACGGCGGACATGATCGCCTCCGCCTTCGACCGCGTCGAACGGGGCCGCGACGAGATGTCCGCGAGGCTCGCCGAAGCCCGCCGATGGGAACTGGACACGATCGCGCAGCGGCCGGCCGTGGTCCGCCGCATCCTCG
>CAZBIP010000181.1:0-5442 GCA_964491885.1 uncultured Vicinamibacterales bacterium | reverse complement strand
GGCATCGGCCGCCAGTGCACCGCCCTGCGGAACGGCAGCGACGCGGCCCACCACAGGCCCCACGCCGCGGGCGACGTGTCGTACGCGCGGGCGGCCCACCAGCGGTTGCCAAGTCCCATCCGGGCCGGCGCGAAGTGCCCCGGCGCTTCCAGCGGCGTCGCACGCACGAGGCGCGCGGCATGACGCTCGAGGGCGGCGCCAAGGCGCGGAGCGTCGTCGCGGGCATCCGCGACCGCCAGGCACAGATCCAGCACGTTGACGAGCGGCCCGAACGTGCCGTCCCCGCGGGCGGCGTCGAACAGGCCGTCCCAGTCCAGGACGGCGTCGAGGGCCGCGGCGATCTGGACGAGATCGACGATGTTCTTGGCCTTCGGCCGGCCGCGCTCGATGTCGCGCAGCAGAGAGAGCGCGTGAAACACGATCTCGTGCCTGCCGGAGAGCACCCCGAACGTCCGCCCGCCCGCCTCCCAGGTTCCGCGGTCGGCCCACAGCGCCCGTTCGTCCACCCGCACGGAGGGCTGGCGGGTCAGGCTCCAGTGCAGGTCCACGTTCGCGCTCCCCGAGGCGAAGTCGAACGCGTGCACGAAGACGCTCGCCAGCCTGGCGCCGCCAGGGGTTCGCGACCGGCGGACGAAGCCCGTGGCCTCGAGCACGCGCCAGGCGCGCGCCCGGTCGGCGGCGGGCACGAGCAGATCGAGGTCGTAATACTCCCGCCCCGCCGGGTCGCCGTAGAACCGCGCCGCGAGGTACGGTCCCTTGAGCAGCAGGAACGGCAGGCCGCCCGCGGTGAACGCATCGGCAAGCTGGTGGAGCGCGACGGCCAGCGCGGCCGCGCGCGCCGCCTGGCGCTGGCGCCTCGACTCCAGGGCGTCCAGGCGCTCGGCGGACACGCTGAATCCAGGCGGCAGCGCAGACTGCGCGCGAAGGAACACGACCGCCAGGCCCTCCGACGCCGCCGCGGCCGCCGCGCCATCGAGGACGTCCGGGCGCGTTCCCAGCAGGCGGGTCATGCCTTCCGCATCGCCGCGGACCAGGCGCACGATCAGTCGAAGTTCGTCAGGCGTCATCGCGTCGTGGCACCGGCTATCGTATCGCGGCTAACATAGGGGCCGCTCGGCGGCCCTCTCTCTCCGACTCCGAAGCCTGGAGGACCTATGCGCTGGACGACGGGGCTCCTGGCGGGACTGGCTCTCGCCGTCGGTCTTCAGGCGTCTCCGGACGCCGATCCCGGCCTCGCGGCCTCCCAAGGCCCTCCGGCGCCGCCGCGGCAGTCGCCAGCCAATCGCGTCGATGCCTTTGCCGGCAATCCCCGCCTGGTCGTGCTCACGGACATGGGCAACGAGCCCGACGACCAGATGTCGTTCGTGCGCCTCCTGCTGTATGCGAACGAGATCGACATCGAGGGTCTCGTCGCCACGACCTCCACGTGGCAGAAAAAGGCCACGCACCCTGAAACGATGCGCGCGATCGTCGCCGCGTACGGCGAGGTGCGCGAGAACCTGTTGAAGCACGCTCCGGGATGGCCCGAGCCGGGCCGGCTCGACGCGCTCGTGGCATCCGGTCAGCCGGCCTACGGCATGGAGGCCGTCGGCGCGGGCAAGATGTCGCCCGGTGCCGAGTTGATCATCCGGGCCTGCGACAGGCCCGACCCGCGGCCTCTGTGGATCAGCGTCTGGGGCGGCGCCAACACGCTGGCCCAGGCGCTGCTGCACGTCCGGGCCACGCGGGCGCCGGCCGACCTCGAGCGGTTCGTGGCGCGGCTCCGCGTGTACTCGATTTCCGATCAGGATGACGCCGGGCCGTGGATCAGGCGCGAGTTCCCCGGCCTCTTCTACATCGTCAAGCCGTCCACGCCCAACGGCGAGGAGTACTCCAGCGCCACGTGGACCGGCATCAGCGGCGACGTCTACTACAAGAACTTCCCCGGCTTCGATTCAACCACGATCACCAACGAGTGGCTCGAGGCGAACATCCGCGCGAAGGGGCCGCTCGGAAAGCACTATCCCAGGTTCATGTTCATCATGGAGGGCGACACGCCGTCGTTCCTCGGCCTGACGAACAACGGCTTGAACAGCTTTCGCAACCCAGGATGGGGCGGATGGGGCGGACGGTACGTCTACCGCCAGCCGTACGGCGAGACGCATCCGCTCTGGACGCAGGGCGGCGACGCCTCGCGCGTCTCGTCGCGGGACACCGTGGTCCTGGCGGACGGGCAGGCGCACACCTCGGACCAGGCGACGATCTGGCGCTGGCGCACGGCCTTCCAGCACGATTTCGCGGCGCGGATGGATTGGACCGCGAAGGGCTACGCCGAGGCCAACCATCACCCGGCCGTGGTCGTGAACGGCGCGAAGGGCACCGCGCCCATCGAGATCGCCTCGACCGTGGGCCAGCCCGTCGTGCTGGATGCCGGCGGCACGAGCGATCCCGACGGCCACGCGGTCCGTTACGAGTGGTTCCACTATCCCGAAGCGGGAACGGCGGCGGCTCCGCAAGCGCAACTGACGATCGAAGGGGCCGATGCCGCCCGTGCCATCGTCACGCCGGCGGCGGCCGCGCGCGGCATGTTCGGCGGCCCGCCGCGGCCGGGAACGGGAGTCGCGCACGTCATCCTGGCCGTCACGGACGGCGGGTCGCCCGCCCTCACGTCGTACCGCCGGGTGATCCTGACCGTGACGGGTCCCCCGACGAAGTAGCGGCGGCAGGACGCGCGGAGGGGTCGTTGGACGCCTGCAGGTGGACCCTGGCAGAGACCGCGGGATGCCTCGCCATTCGGAAGGAGTCGTCATGCGCACCGTCCGTGCTGTCATCTGTACCCTGATCTGCTGCGCGGTGGTCGTGTGGCCGCGGACCGTTGCGGCCGAGCCGCCGACAGCCGCTCCTCCCCGGGCCACTCCGGTCCCTGCCTATCAGCGCTTCCTCAGCCCGGCTTCGCCGCTGGAGATGGCGGCTGCGAAGAAGGTTGACCGTCTTGCGTGGGTTGCGTTCGAGGAAGGCAAGCGCAACGCGTACACGGCAGCCGCGCCCGCTTTCGCGCCGGTGCGCCTCACGCGCTTCCTCGATGATGACGGGATCGACATGTCCGACATCCAGATCTCGGACAACGGAGCGACCGTGACCGTCGTCCGCGGAACGGCGCCGAACCGTGACGGGTGGGTCGCCAACGCGTCGGCGGATCCGGACGGGCCTGATCGCGCCATCTGGGCCGTGCGCACGGGCGGCGGCATGGCCTGGCGCGTGGCCGGGCTGCCGAGTGGCGGGTACGCGCTGGCGCCGGACGGCCGCTCGGTCATCTTCGTCAGGGACGGCCAGATCTACCGCGCGCTCGTCACGCCGGCCCGGCCAGCCTCGGCGATGGATCGCGCCGAGAAGCCGTTCATCCGGGCGTGGGGGGTGCAGAGCGCCCCGTCGTGGTCCCCCGACGGCAGGAAGATCGCGTTCGTCTCGACGCGCACCGACCACAGCTTCGTCGCCGTCTACGACATGGCCGCGCGGCGAGTGACGTACATGGCGCCGAGCGTGGATTTCGACGCCAGCCCGATGTGGTCGGCCGACAGCCGGAGCCTGGTGTTCGTGCGCCGCCCCGGCCTGCCGTTCGGACAGCAGGCGCAGGCGGGCGGCCGCGGCGCAGGAGTGCCGGGCGGGCCGGCGGCCGCAGCCGGCCGCGGGTCGGGTGGAGCGGGCGGAGCGGCGGCGGAAGGCGTCCACCCGGCCGCCTCGAAGGTGCCAGGCCTGACGCGCGCGACGTTCAAGGGCGGTTACACGTTCTCGATCTGGAGAGCGGATCCTGAGACGGGTGACGCAAGAGAACTCTGGCACAATCTGCCGGGAGACGCGGCGTTCGCCACCGCCGGGCACTTCATGCTCGCGGGCGGCCACCTCGTCTTCCGGTTCGACGTCGGCGGCGGACGAGCCTCGGCCCGGACTGCCGTCAGCGCGCCGCCGGGACGGGTCGACGAGTGGGACCACTACTACGCGCTGAACCTCTCCTCGCCGGACTCCAATCCCGTGCGGCTCACTGCGACCGACGGCCTCATCGAGGATCGGACGTCAGTGGCGCTGTCGGCAGACGGGCGCACACTCTTCTATTGCACGAACGCCGGGGACGTCGAGCGGCGCCACGTCTGGGCCGTGCCGGTCGCCGGCGGGACGCCGGTACGGGTGACGACAGGGATCGGGATCGAGACGAGTCCCACGCCCCTCGCGTCGGGCACGCTGCTGGCCACGTTCAGCGCCGACTGGAAGATGCCGCAGTCGCTCGGCCTGTGGGCGCTTGGCGCAGGCGGGATTCCGCCCTCGGCGGCACCGGCCCAGAGGATCGTGTTCCCGACCGCGCTGGCGGGCTTCCCCGCGGACGCCCACGTGGAGCCGCAGCTCGTCCTGACGAAGGCGGCCGACGGCCTCGAAATCCACAACCAGCTGTTCCTGCCGAAGGACGTGAAGCCCGGAGAGCGCCGGCCGGCGATCGTGTTCGTGCACGGCGGGCCGGCGCGGCAGATGCTGCTCGGCTACCACTACATGCAGTTCTACCACTGGGCGTACGCCATCAACCAGTGGCTCGCGAGCGAAGGCTATGTGGTGCTGTCGGTCAACTACCGCCTCGGCGTCGGCTACGGGCGGTCGTTCCGCGCCGCGGCGAAGGGCGGAGCTTCCGGCAACAGCGAGTACCAGGACGTCGTGGCCGGCGCGAAGTACCTGCAGGCGCGCGCGGACGTCGATCCAAATCGGGTCGGGATCTGGGGCCTGTCGTACGGCGGCCTGCTCACCGCCCAGGCGCTCGCCCGCAACTCCGACATCTTCAAGGCCGGCGTCGATCTCGCGGGCGTGCACCTCTGGGGCAGCTCGCTCGACCCCGACGCCGTCTCCTACACGTCGTCTCCCATCAGCGCGGTCGAGGGATGGCGGTCGCCCGTGCTGCTCGTGCACGGAGACGACGACCGGAACGTGGCGTTTCAGCAGACGACGGGCCTGGTGCAACTGCTGCGGCAGCGCGACGTGCACGTCGAGTTGATCGTGTTCCCGGACGACACGCACGAGTCGATGCTGCACCGCCGCTGGATGTACACGCTCGATCGGATGGAGGCGTTCCTGAAACGGTTTCTCGAGGGCAAACGGTGACGCGCTCCGAATTGGTGAATTGGTGACACTCTCCAATTCCACGACCGAGACAGGAATCGGAAAGTGTCACCAATTCGGGGGGGCGGCTCGTCCCAGGGTGGCACCAGAACCCGGCAAAGTGTCGGGATTCGAGATCTGACCCCACGGCCGTCAGAAGTAGAAGCCGGCTTGCGCGAAGAGGCCCCAGGGCGACGAGCCGTACTCGCTGCGCAGGCCGAGCGACAACATCGCCGTCCGGAACGCGGGGCTGCCGGTGAGCACGTCGGCGGCCGTCAGGCCGCTCATCGCCCGCGGGTCGGGGCTCCGGCCCACGGGGACGTAGCC
>CAZBIP010000180.1:0-6737 GCA_964491885.1 uncultured Vicinamibacterales bacterium | reverse complement strand
GACGACACGAGCCGGTTGATGTTGGCGCCGATGTTCACGTCGTTGCGGCAGACGGCCCTGCACGCGCCGCACGAGGCGCACGCCTCCAGCCCCTTGCCGGCGCCAAGGCACGCCAGCGTCGACCGCGCCATCTCGAGGTTCGCGTACTGCACGGCGTACATGTGCGAGCGCATCAGCGCCGGGATCTCGACACCGTGCGGGCAATCGGGCTGGCATTGGCCGCACTGCTGACAGAACTGCGCCTGCGTCACCTGGGCTCCGTCGCCGAGGAACGCCTTCTCGGCGGCCGTGTAGTCGAGGTTGAAGGCGACCGTGATGTTCTGTTCGAGTTGGTTGTGCGCCGTCACGCCGGGAATCGCCGTCGTAATCGAGGGGTTGTGGAGCACCCACTTCAGCAGCGCGGTCTGGCTGTGAGGTGGCAGCGGGCTGGGCAGGGCGCGGTTCGGCCGCGACAAGCCGCCAGCCTGCGTCTTCATCGCGATGATGCCCATTCCCGCCTTGGCCGCCTGATCGATGGCGTCGAGCAGCGCCTTGTTGGACGCCATGGTGTAGTTGATGGGGACGAGGCCGACGTCGAAGCCGAGGCGGGCCGCCTCGGGCAGCACCGCCACACCCTGGTGCGTGGACACGCCGATGAACCGCGTCTTCCCTTCCTTCTTCAGCTCGGCGAGCGCCTGCAGCGGTCCCTCGGCTCGCAAGTCGTCGACGGAGTCGACGGAGTGGTAGGACAGGATGTCGACGTGATCCGTCTGCAGGCGCTTGAGGCTCGCCTCGGCCACCTGCCGGAACGCGCTCCGCGCCTGCGGGTCCCCGGCCGAGACCCCCACGCCGCGCAGGAACACCTTCGTGCCGATGACGATCGAGTCCCGGACGCCCATCTGCTTGATGGCCGCGCCGACGATCTCCTCGTTGCGGCCTCCCTGGTAGAAGGCGGCCGTATCGACGTGCCGCATGCCGAGCTCGTAGGCGCGCTGGACCAGGTCCGGAGCGTCGGCGTTCATGAAGCCCAGGCTGACAACCGGCAGCGAGAGCCCCGTCTTGCCGAGCGTGCGCGTCAGGATCTTCTGCTGGGCGCCGCCCGATTGCGCCAGCAGCGAAGGCGCCACCGCGCCCACGAGTCCGGCGGCAGTCACATACTGGAGCGGCTTGATGAGGAACGCCCTGCGGCTCGTCTTCTCGCTCATGATTCACTCCTGAAGGCCGTGGTGAGCGCACGGTGCGCGGCGCATGGCTCCGCGTTTACTTGAGGCTGGCCACGACCGCTGCCAGCCGCTTGCTGGCGAGAGCCTCGTCAGCGGTCCCGAGCGCCACGACGATGTGCCTGCCCTGGCGCACCGCCGCGAGGTTGCCGTAGAAACGGTGCTTGACGGCGAAACCGCCCTCTCCCGGGGCGGTCAGCTCTCTGGCGGAAGCCTCTTCCTTCGACATGTCCTTCCGGTAGCGCGCAAGGGCGTCCCGGGCGTTCGCCGCGCTGTCCAGGACGATCAGGACCAGCCTCGACTCATTCGTCCCCGCCTTGTAGCGGGCCTCGAACCCGTGGGTGAAGTACGTCTGCCCCAGCACGTCCCTCGGCAGGTAGCGGGTCGCGCGCGGGATCTGCTGCGGCCCGGGGAAATGGGCGAGCTCGGGCGGCTCGGCTCCGGCGACGGATACCTTGGTCGCAATCGACCGGGCCAGGGTCATCATGTCCTGCTCGACGGCCTTGTTCGCCTGGAAGGAGGTCATCTTGACGTAATACGCGCCCTTCCAGAAGTTCACCGTGGTGCCGCCGGAATAGCCCTCGTTCCCGACATCGATGAACCGGTAGTCCGGGTTGCGCTCTTCCGCGTACTTGCCGAACGCGTGCAGCGGGTCCTTCATCCGGTAGATCTCGACGGCCGCCTCGTGTCCCGTGCCTGCCTGCCTGTAGTTGGCGAGAACGGCCTCCTGGAGCTCGTACGCCACGAAGCTGTCAGCAGCGCCGTTGATCGCCTTCCAGAGGTCGTCGGCCGTGTACGACTGCGGCGTCCGCGACAGGGCCCAGCCCCGCACCTCATTGGCCGCCGGCAACAGGGCCTGCGGCCGGCTGGAGGCCGGAGGGCGCGCCTGCGGCGTCGCTGTTGGCGTTGGACTCGCGGTCGCACTCCCGCCCAAGCCGTAGCCGCCGAGCAGGGCGGCCGCCAGAATCAGAGGCACCAGCACGATTCTCTTCACCACGTCGCTCCTATGCGCTGCCGCTGGCCGTCGCCTCTCCCGCCACCCATCGGGCCGATCCGGACGTGCGGCCGCCGATACCTCGAGTCCGTTCGCGCCCAGTCTCCGTTTCTGCATAGACGGCTCCCTTCTCGTTCAGCCGCGGGCGACCGCCTCCACCGGGACGCCGTCCTGGCGGAGCCTCGCGATGTCCCGCGTGGGCGCGCTGCCGAACAGGCGGGCGTACTCGCGGCTGAACTGCGACGCGCTGAGGTAGCCCACCTGGCGACCGGCGCTCCCCGCGTCCACCATGCGCGCCAGCATCAGGCGCCGCGCTTCGTGCAGGCGCAGCACCTTCTGGTACTGCAGGGGGCTCATGGACGTGACCGCCTTGAAGTGCTGGTGGAAGGACGACAGGCTCATATGAGCCAGGTTCGCCAGGTCGTCGACCGCGAGCGGCTGCGCGAAATGCTCGCGTACCCACGACACGGCCTTGGCCACGCGCTGAAGGCCCGACTCCTGTTGACCGATCAGCGCGATGCGCGGGCCGATCGAGCTTCGCAGGAGCCGGATCAGGATTTCGTCGACGACCAGCGGCGCGAGCAGCTCCGCGTCCGTCGGCTGGGCCATCAGTGCGACGAGCCTCGACGCCGCGTCGACGATGGCGGTCGTCGTCTGCCCCACGCACACGCCGCGGGTTTCGCGCGGGCCGGGCACGCCGTGCGGGTAGACCTTGAGCGTCAGCTCGGCGATCTTGTACGCCTGGAGGTCGAGCTTGAGGGCGAGGAAGGGCTCGCGGGAGCTGGCCCGGACGATTTGAGCGGCGACCGGCAGGTCGACGGCGTACGCAATCATCCGCGAGGCATCGTAGGCGTAGGTCTCGCGCCCGAGCGCCACGACCTTGGCGCCCTGCGCCACGATGCACAAGGCTGGCGAGACGGTCGCCCGCACCATTTCGCGGGTCACTATCGAGCGCCGGATGGCGTGCACGCCTGGCACCCGAAGCTCGAACGAGCCGTCGTACGGCGCGTGCCTCGCGAGCAACTCGGCCAGGCGGGCCAGGTGCTGCGCGTGCGGCCCCTCGTCGTGAACCGCGGGACTCGGGCGCGACGCCGCGCCGGCCGCCGTCAGACTGGCCAGACTCGAGGCGGCGACGCGACGGCGGCTCGGCGAGACGGCTGCCCCTTGACGCTTCATGTTCCAACCCCCCGGCGCACCCGCCGGCCGCGTTCCGCCACGCACACGCGTCGGCGGCGCGCCGCTTCCTGTTCTGGCAACGAACCCGATCTGACAGGCTCAGCCTAGCAGCAGAGCCGGGCGGCTGCTGACACGATCCTCCGAGAATCTGCACCGTTCGTCCAGGGCTCGCGGGCCGGGGTCGCCCCCTCGATCCGGCCGGCGGCGCGCGGTTGCCGGGGCTCGCCGGACCCGAGGCAGCCGGTTCGGAGAATCAGGCAAGCTTTTGGCGCAACCGGGCAACGCGGCGGGGCCGGGTCGACGTATCCTCGCGCCAGACGGCAATGCCCGGTTGCCGGGCCGGCCTGTCGAGCGGGACAGGAATGGGCCGCCCCGGGTGGTGTCGTCGGGAGAGGAGGCAGCACGTGCGACCCCAGCGATACCCGATGGCGTGCCGATCGAACCTGCTACTTGGTGGGTTGCTGGCGGGTGTCCTCGCCTCGCCCGTCGGTGCCACGGCGCAGGCGCTCAAAGACGTGCAGATGCCTGGCACGCCGCTGGTGCTCAAGGCTCAGGGCAGCTTCTTCGTCGGCGGCGAGAAGGCGGAACAGACCGCGGTGGAGCTGGGCAGTCTGGGCCCCGGTGGTCACATCACCGTCAACCAGATGTACGTGCGGTACATGGTGCCCCAGGGCAGCGACGGGAACCTCCCTGTCGTGATGATCCACGGAGCGACGCTGACCGGCAAGTCGTGGGAGACCACGCCAGACGGCCGGATGGGCTGGGACGAGTACTTCGCGCGCAAGGGCCATCCCGTGTACGTGCCCGACCAGGTGGGGCGCGGACGATCGGGCTTCAATCAGGCCCTCTTCAACAACGCGCGCGCGGGCTATGCGCCCCCGGCCAACCAGCCGGCGTGGCTGCGATTCAGCGACGAGGTCGTGTGGCCGAACTTCCGCTTCGGCGCGAAGCCCGGCGCCCCGTTTCCCGACAGCCAGTTTCCGGCGGCCGCCGTGGACGAACTCTCGAAGCAGGCGGTCCCGGACGTGAGTTCCGGCCTGCCCCGGCCTAATCCCACGCTGAAGGCGTTGGCCGATCTCGCCGGCCAGCTGGAGGGCGCGGTGCTGATGGGGCACTCGCAGTCGGGATCGTTTCCTCTGGAAGCCGCACTGCTCAACCCCGCCGCGGCGAAGGGTCTCGTGCTGGTCGAGCCGGGGAGGTGTCCGGACACGTACACGGACCAGCAGATCGCGACGCTCGCGACGATCCCCATACTGGTCGTCTTCGGTGATCATCGCGACACGACCACAGGCCTCCCGACGCTGCCCACGTGGCAGGCCCGTTTCGAAGCCTGTCAGGCCATGATCGGCCGTCTCAAGCGCGCCGGCGGCCAGGCCGAGATGCTCGCCCCGCCGGAGCGCGGCATCCACGGCAACAGCCACATGATCATGCAGGACAGGAACAGCCTGCAGATTGCGGACCTGATCCTGCAGTGGCTCGGCGGGCACGTCAGCAGGAAGTAGAGCCGCACGGCCACGGGGGAACCACGCGGGCATCCCGTGCCCCGGCCCGGGCGGCATGGACCGTCATTGGAGGACGACATGAACCGGCTCACCGTCATGCTCGCGGCGATGGGGCTCCTCGCATCCGCCTCGGCCGAGGCTCAGAAGCTGGCGATCTCGCGCGGCGGCTCGCGTCCGGTGGTGTCCGCGCCGGCGCAGAGCTTCACCGGTGACGCGCGTGTCGACAGGCTGTTCGAGCCGCTCGACGGCTCACGCGCCAGCGGCGCATCGGTCACGTTCGAGCCCGCCGCGCGCACGGCGTGGCACTCGCATCCCTGGGAACAGATCCTGATCATCACGGCCGGCATCGGCCGGGTCCAGCGTTGGGGCGATCCTGTCGAGGAGATGCGAGCCGGAGACGTGGTGAGGATCCCGGCCGGAGAGAAGCACTGGCACGGCGCGTCGCCACGCGCCGCGATGACGCACGTCACGATCTCCGAGCCCCGCGAAGGCGCGAGCGTGCAATGGATGGAAAAGGTGAGCGACGAGCAGTACAACGGCGTGCCGGCCGGCGCATCGACATCGCCGCGACAGAGGCCGACCGCCGCTCAGCCCGAATCGCCGGCTGTGCAGGCGGGCACCAACCGGCCTTCGGGACCGCTGCAGCAGAGGCTCGCGCCCGGCATGGCGGCGCTCACCGACGACGTGCTCTACGGCGATGTGTGGAGACGTCCCAATCTCCCGCCGCGCGACCGGAGCCTGGTGACGATTGCCTCACTGATCGCGACGGGAAAGACGGCACAACTGGCGGGCCACCTGGGCCGCGCGCTCGACAATGGTGTCCTGCCGAGTGAGACGTCCGGACTTCTGGCGCACATGGCGGTGTACGGCGGCTGGCCGAGCGCGGTCTCGGCACTCGAGGTCTACCAGCAGGTGTATACCGCGCGGAAGATCGACACCGCCGCGCTCGGCGCCTCGAGCCCGCGCCTTCCAGCTCACGCAGGGGACGCAGCCCGGGCGGAATTCGTGACGAAGGAACTGGGGACCGTCGCGCCGAAGTTCGCGCAGCTCACCAACGACGTCGTGTTCGCCGACCTCTGGCGCCGATCCGATCTCAGTCTTCGGGATCGCAGCCTGGTCACCATTGCGGCGCTTTCCGCGACGGGTGACGATGACCAACTCGATGCATACGTGCGACGGGGGCTCGAGAGCGGCCTGACGCGCGATCAGATTGCCGAAGCGGTGACGCACGTGGGCTTCTACGCGGGCTGGGGCAGAGCGACGAAAGCGATGGCGGCGATCTCGCGCGCGTTCGGGAAGTAGGACGTCGTTGCTCATGCGTGTCCGCGGCGTGTGAGCAGCTTGAGCGAGAAGGGGTGAAGCATGCGTGCAGAACGTGGCGACAGGGCCAGGGCGGCATCGTGGGGGACCAGGCTCTCGGTCGGTTCGCTAGTCGCACTGGCGGGGGCGATGGCTTTCGGCGCCGTCGCGTCGTCGCAGGCGCCTGCGCAGACAGCCCCCGTGGTGAGAGTGGAGAGCGGCGAGTTGCAGGGGGTGCTCACCGACGGCGTTGACTCCTTCAAGGGCATCCGCTTCGCCGCGGCCCCCGTGGGCGACCTGAGGTGGCGGCCGCCACAGCCGGTGTCCCGGTGGACCGGCGTGCGCCAGGCGGCCGAGTTCGGAGCGAACTGCATGCAGGGGCGGTTCGGCCCGCCCCCGACCCGGCCCCCGGGCGCTCCTCCGGCCCCGGGTGCGCCTGCGGCCCCGGGCATGCCTCCCGTGCAGGCGCCGTCGGAAGATTGCCTCTTCCTGAACGTCTGGCGCCCCGCAGGCGCCGCGCCAGGGGCGAAGCTGCCCGTGATGGTCTGGATTCACGGCGGCGGGTTC
>CAZBIP010000179.1:0-6745 GCA_964491885.1 uncultured Vicinamibacterales bacterium | reverse complement strand
TGTTGTTGCCCGTGTGATCGAGGGTCAGCATGATGAGCCGGCGTTCGGCCTCGTCAACCGTCATGCCGGGCCGCAGCTCGCCGCCGGCCTGCGCCATCTGCGGCGCCGGCCGACCGAGCGGCGGAAGGTCCTCGACCTCGACCAGGCGGCCGGGGGCCATGATCGTCGCGCGCTCGATGACGTTCCGCAGTTCGCGCACGTTGCCCGGCCACGCGTACCCCTCGAGGGCGCGCCGCACCGCGGGCGAGACGCCGACCGCGGATTTCCCGTGCAGGTCGCTGAACTCCCTGACGAAGCTGTCGACGAGAATCGGCAGGTCCTCCATGCGCTCGCAGAGCGGCGGCAGGCGGATCGCGATCACGTTGAGGCGGTAGTAGAGATCCTCGCGGAGCCGCCCCGCGTCGACGGCGGCGGCCGGGTCGGCGTTCGTCGCGGCGATGACGCGGATGTCGACGCTCTGCTCGACGCGGCCGCCGAGGCGCCGGAACGACCGTTCCTGCAGCACGCGCAGCAGCTTCACCTGCATGGCCGGCGCCATCTCGGCGATTTCGTCGAGGAACAGCGTGCCGTGGTGGGCCAGTTCGAAGCAGCCGGCCTGCCGCTCGATGGCGCCGGTGAACGCGCCCCGCTCGTGGCCGAAGAGCTCCGACTCGAGGAGCGCCTCGGGGATCGCCGCGCAGTTGATCGGCACCCACGGCGCCGACGCGCGCGGGCTCAGGCGGTGAATCGTCTGCGCGACGAGCTCCTTGCCCGTGCCCGAGTCGCCGCTGATGAGCACCGACGCGTTCGTCGGCGCGGCCTGCTCGATGACGCGGTAGACGGCCTGCATCGCCTGGCTGCCGCCGATCATCCGGCCGAACGACCCGTGCTCGCGGAGCTGGCGGCGCAGCGCCTTCACTTCGCGCAGCGTCTCCTGCCGCTCGATGATCTTGTCCAGAATGACGCGCAGCCGCTGGAAGTCGACCGGCTTGCCCAGGTAGTCGTAGGCGCCCTGCTTGAGGGCCTCGACGGCGGTGTCCACGGTCCCCTGCGCGGTGAGGATCACCGTGGTGACGCCGTCGCCCTCCTGCTGGAGCGCCCGGAGCAGGCCCAGGCCGTCCAGCCTCGGCATCACGAGGTCCGTCAGGACGATGTCGGGGCGGAAGTCCGGCACCTTCCGCAGCGCGTCCTCGCCGTCGCACGCCGCCTCGACGACGAAACCCCATCCCTGCAGCAACTGCTGAAAGCCCACGCGGGCCGCGGCATCGTCCTCGACGAGGAGAATGCGGACACGATCGTCTGAGGCGGTGTCGGTCGGCATGGGATCTCGGCGGCCTCCGCCATTCTGCCCCACATTTCGGGCTGACTCCAAACGGCGGAAGGGCTACACTTGTGCCGAACCCGCCCCGTCAGGCCTGGAGGCGCCATGAACTGGAAGCCGGCGCTTGTCGTTCTCGCCATTGCCATGGCCGTGCCGTCGGCCTGCTCGCGCGGCGAGCGCGCCGCTCCTGGCTCGGATTTCGCCGGGGCCGGCCCCACCGCCATCGTCGTCGAAGCCGGGCCCCTCGGGAGCGGGAGCGCGGGGACATCGGCGCTCCGCAGCACCTACGCGGCCGCCTCCGCGGCGGGGACGCGGGGCGCCATCGCGTTCCCGCCGCGCAACGAGCCGTACGCGTTCCGCCAGGAACTCGAGGCCAAGTACCGCGACGGCCTCGGGCGGTCGCCGTCTTCCACGCACGTCGATCTCGAGGGCGACATCGTCTGGACGCAGGAGTACGTGCGCTACCGGGTGAACGGGTGCGACCACCAGGCGGCCGCGCAGAAGGTGTTCGACCAGATCGACGGCCGCGGCGTGTCGCCCGTGTGCGGAGACGCCGCCGCCGGCCCCATCGCGTTTCCGCCGCGCAACGAGCCGTACGCGTTCCGCCTGGAACTGGAGGCCAAGTATCGCGACGGGCTGCACCGGCCCGCCGGGCCGTCGTACGTGGACGTCGAGGGCTCGATCGTGTGGACGCAGGAGTACCTCCGGTACCGCGTGAACCGCTGCGGACACGCCGCGGCGACGTCGAAGGTGCTCAGCCAGATCGACGGCCAGGGCATCGCACCGACGTGCTGGGATGCGCTGTCGGGCGTCTGGGACGGCGAGTCCGACTACTTCAACGCGCCGTTCACGATGGACGTCTACATGCGGGGCACCAGCATTCACGGCTGGTACACCGACCGCCACGATCAAGGCAGCCTCTGGGGCACGTACGTCAGCGGCCCGGCGGTCGTGATCAACGCGTACTTCGGCGACGGAGGGATCCAGTTCTCAGGGGAGTTCGACGGCCCGGACACGATCAGGGGATCGATGCGCGTCTCGACCATCAGCCGCCGCTTCACGTACACGATGACGCGCCGGCCGTGACGCTTTCCCCCGCGGGACCGGCACGCTAGAATCCGCTTCATGTCGAAGCTGCTGGGGATCCTCGGCTGGGGCGCCGTCGCGGCGGCCGGGGCCCTCGCCGTGCTCGTGTCCGCGCTGCACCGCGGCGAGTCGATCAACGCGCTCTGGATCGTCACGGCGGGACTTTGCACGTTCGCCATCGCCTACCGCTTCTACAGCAAGTGGCTCGCGGTGAAGGTGCTCGTGATCGACGACCGGCGCGCGCCCCCGTCGATCACGCAGCGCGACGGCAAGGACTTCGTCCCGACCAACACCTGGGTCGTCTACGGCCACCACTTCGCCGCCATCGCGGGCCCCGGGCCGCTCGTGGGCCCCGTGCTGGCCGCCCAGTTCGGCTACCTGCCAGGCATGCTCTGGATCCTCGTCGGCGCCACCCTCGGCGGCGGCGTGCACGACGCCGTGATCCTGTTCGCCTCGATGCGGCGGTGCGGACGGTCGCTCGGGCAGATGCTCAAGGAGGAGGTCAACCCGGTCGTCGGCGTCATCGCGTTGATCAGCCTGCTCGCGATCATGACGATCCTGCTCGCCGTGCTCGGGCTCGTGGTCGTCAAGGCGCTGGCGGAAAGCCCCTGGGGGCTCTTCACGATCGCGATGACGATTCCCCTCGCCCTGTCGATGGGCCTGGCGCACACCGTCGGGAAGGTCGGCGTGCGGAACGTGACGATCGTCGGCGTGACGGCGCTCCTCGCGAGCGTCTGGGGCGGCAGCCAGCTCGGCGCGTGGGGCCTGACGCCGTGGTTCGACCGCAGCGCGGAGTGGATCGCGTGGGCGATCATCGTCTACGGCTTCGCGGCGTCGGTGCTGCCGGTGTGGCTGCTGCTCGCGCCGCGCGACTATCTGAGCACGTACATGAAGCTCGGGACCGTGGCGCTCCTCGCGGCCGCGGTCGTCATCGTCGCGCCGCCGCTGCACATGCCGGCGCTGACGCGCTACATCGACGGCACGGGGCCGGTGTTCGCGGGGCCGGTGTTCCCGTTCGTGTTCATCACCATCGCGTGCGGCGCCGTGTCGGGGTTCCACTCGCTCATCTCGTCCGGCACGACGCCCAAGATGGCCTCGCGCGAGTCGGTCATCCGCAGCGTCGGCTACGGCGCGATGATCACCGAGATGCTGGTGGCCATCATGGCGCTCGTGGCCGCCTCGGCGCTGCAGCCGGGGCAGTACTTCGCCGTGAACGCCGGCATCAACAAGACGCAGGCGCCGGCGGCGGTCGTCGAGACGATCACCGCCGCGGGATTCCCGGTGACGGTGGCCGAGATGGAGCAGATGGCCGCCGACGTCGGCGAGAAGACCATGTTCGGCAGGACCGGCGGGGCGCCGACCTTCGCCCTCGGCATGGCGCGCATGTTCGCGAAGGCCTTCGGCGAGGGCTGGATGGCGCTCTGGTACCACTTCGCCATCATGTTCGAGGCCCTCTTCATCCTGACGACGATCGACGCCGGCACGAGAGTGGGCCGGTTCATCCTGCAGGACTTCCTGGGCCAGATGTGGAAGCCGCTCGGCGACACGCGCTCGTGGGCCGCGAACGTGCTGGCGAGCGGGCTGATCGTCGGGGGGTGGGGCTACTTCCTCTACCAGGGCGTCATCGATCCCATGGGCGGGATCAACACGCTGTGGCCGCTCTTCGGCATCGCGAACCAGCTGCTCGCGGTGATCGCGTTCGCCCTCGGCACGACGGTGCTCATCAAGATGGGCAGGACGCGGTACGTGTGGGTGACGGCGGTGCCGCTCGCGTTCCTGATTGCCGTCACGTTCTCGGCGGGGCTCATCAAGATCTTCTCGCCCGACCCGGCGCTCGGCTTCCTCGCGGGCGCACGGAACTTCGCCGCCATGGCGGCGGCCGGCGGCACGCCCGGGCAGGTGACCCTGTGGCTGAAGACGGCGGCGATGAACCAGCTCGACGCGGCCGTCGCGGCGCTGTTCCTGGCGTTCGTGGCGGTCATCGTCGCGGGCTGCGCGCGGGACTGGTACCTGATGCTGTCGGGGCGGAAGGCGGTCGAGCTGCGCGAGTGCCCGTACGTCCCCATGCCCGAGCGCGTCTGAGAACCCGGCACCGAGGCGATGGCCGCAGCACCATCGCCTGCGGCGGGTGGCCGAGGAGCCTTCCAGGTGCGGACAGGACCCGGCACCGAGGCGATGGCCGCACCACCATCGCCTGCGGCGGGCTGGCGGCTACTGCCCGGCCGCGCGCCTCGGCGGATCGACGACCAGGTTCTGGATGAAGAACTCCATCATCCGCTGCTGGTTCACGCCCGAGTGCCCCGCGTCCGGCCCGACCTGCACCTCGAAGCTCTTGCCGGCGCGCTGAAGGGCCTGGATGAACTGCATGGCGTTCGTCGGGTGCACGTTGTCGTCCGCCGTGCCGTAGTACACGAGCAGCCGGCCGTCCAGCTTCTCCGCGTGCTGCATCGCGCTGCCGGCCTCGTACCCGTCCTTGTTCTCCTGTGGAATCCACATGTAGCGTTCGGTGTAGATGCTGTCGTAGTGGATCCACGACGTCACGGCCGACGAGGCGGCCGCAGCGCGGAACGCGTCCGGGTGCCGGAGCAGGGCCATCGCCGACGCGTAGCCGCCGTACGACGTGCCGAAGATGCCCACGCGGTCGCGATCGACGTAGGGGCGGCTCCAGAGGGCCTTCACCCCCTCCGCCATGTCGTCGATCTCGACCTGCCCGAGCCTGAGGTAGATGGCGTCCAGCGCCCGCTTGCCCATGCCCGGCGCGGCGCGCGAGTCGAGGGTCAGCACGAGGAACCCGTACTCGCAGAGGGGGTTCGGCTGGACGAACGTCTCGCGCGTCGCCGCCGATGCCGGTCCTCCGTAGACGGACGCGATCGCCGGATACTTCTTCGACGGGTCGAAGCCCGACGGGAAGCTGACGAGGCCGCGCAGGAGCGTCTTGCCGTCGGCGGCGAGGTACGTGAACATCTCGGCCTTCTTCAGGCCGAGCGCCTCGAATTTCGAGGTGTCGCTTGCCGCCAGTTCCGCGACGATCTTGCCGGACACGGCGTCGATCACGCGCGTGGCCGGCGGCTTCTCGTGGGTCTGGTACACGTCCACGGCGAGCGTGTTGGCGGGAGAGATGCCGCACGACGCGCCGCCCCCCATCCCGGCCGGAGGCCCGCCGCCGCGTCCGCCGCCGCCCGGCATGCAGCTCCCGACGCTGTGGTGGAACGCGGGGTCGGTCAGGCGCACGTCCGTCTTCCCGTCCAGGCCCACCCGGTGCAGCTGCAGCTTCAGGACGTTGTCGCCGTCGCGCGCCATCAGGAAGACGGCCCCCGCGTCTTCGTCGATCTTCACCAGGGTCGCGGCCTCGAACGACGTGTAGCGCGTGAGCGGCGTGATGAGGCGCCCGGACAAGTCGTACAGGTAGTAGTTCCGCCAGCCCGTCCGCTCCGACGCCCAGACGAACCGCCGGCCGTCCTTCAAGAAGACTTGCGTCGGCGTCGTCTCGACCCAGCCCGTGGGCCATTCCTCCCGCACGATCGCGCGGCACGCGCCCGTCGCCGGGTCGGCGGCGGCGAACTCGAGGACGTTCTGCCGCCGGTTCGCCCGGAGGAAGAGCAGTTCCTTCCCGTCGGGCGACCACGCCACGCGGTACACGTAGTGCCCGACGACGTCGTTCGTGAAGGGCTTGCCGTCACGCACGTCGATCTTCACGCTCGCCTTCGACTGCAGGTCGTACACGAACAGGTCCACGACCGGGTTCGGCTCGCCGGCCTTCGGGTACGCCTCGACGTCCGCGGTGCTGTACAGCTTCGTCTGGTTCAGCTGAAGGACGTAGTCGGGCACCTGGCTTTCGTCGAACCGGTAGTACGCGAGCTTCCGGCCGTCCGGCGACCACCACATGGCGGTGATCTGGAACAGCTCTTCGCCGTAGACCCAGCTCGCCGTGCCGTACTTGATGCGCTCCCGCTCGCTGCCATCCTTCGTGACCGCGACCTCGTTGCCGCCGGCGGCATCGCTGATGAAGAGGTTGCGGTCGCGATAGAACGCTTTCAGGGTCTTGTCGGCCGACTCCGCCGTCGCCGCCTGCCTGCCGCGCGCCACTGTCCCGCCGAGGCCGCCGCGGCCCATCGGGGGCGCGGGCGCCGCGTCGGCCGATGCGGCAGCTTCGGCGACCGTCCGCGTGGCGACGTCGAAGCGCCACGTCTTGCCGTCCTTCCGGTATTCGAGCGCCTTGCCGTCTTCCTTCCAGGAGGCCTGGAGCGCTCCCGACTTGACCGCGCCCTGGATCTCCTTGCTCATGCGCTGGTACTGCTCGTACCCGGGCATGGTCTTGAGGCGGTCCTGGGCGCCGACGACGACGGTCAGCGCGGCGGC
>CAZBIP010000178.1:0-6785 GCA_964491885.1 uncultured Vicinamibacterales bacterium | reverse complement strand
CTGTATTTGACACCAGAACGGAGAATCCGGCTGCGGCCTGCGCCGTTGGACGGCGTTCACTCTGAATTCTGAATTCTGAATTCTGGATTCTGGAATCCCTCCTTTACCTCCTGTCCTCGAAGCCCCATAATACCCGCGCCGCTCGTCGGGCGGCGCCAGCGAAGGGATGCGCCATGACGTGGTGGGTGTGGGCGGTGCTCGGGCTCGTGCTCGCCGCGGGGGAAATCCTGACCCCGGGCGGGTTCTTCGTCGTCTTCTTCGGCCTCGCCGGCCTCGTCGTCGCCCTGCTGGTGGCGGTGGGAGCGGCCGACGCCCTCTGGCTGCAGATCCTCCTCTTCTCCGTGTTCTCGGTCGTGTCGCTCCTGCTCTTCCGCAACCCGCTGCTCCGCTGGATGGCCCGGCACGCGAGGCCCACGATCGAGGTGGACAGCCTCCTCGGCGAACTCGCCGTCGCGTCCTCGGCGCTCGCGCCAGGCGGCGTGGGCCAGGCACAGCTGCACGGGAGCACGTGGAACGCGCGGAACGGGTCGCAGGCGCCGATCGCCGCGGGCGGGCGCTGCCGCGTGACGCGCGTCGAAGGCCTCGTGATCTGGATCGAACCCGAATGAGGTGACCCCATGAGCGGCGCAGTCCTCGTCTTCGGACTTCTCGCGTTTCTCGTCCTCATCGTCATCGCCAAGACGGCCGTCGTCGTGCCGCAGCAGAGCGCGTACGTGATCGAGCGGCTCGGCAAGTACTCGGGGACCCTCTTCGCCGGGTTCCACGTGCTGGTCCCCTTCATCGACGTGATCCGCTACCGGCACACGCTGAAGGAGCAGTCGAGCGACATCCCCGCGCAAGTGTGCATCACGCGCGACAACGTGCAGGTCGGCGTGGACGGGATCCTGTACCTGAAGGTGCTGAACCCCGAGCGGGCCTCGTACGGCATCCAGGACTACCACTTCGCCATCTCGCAGCTCGCCCAGACGACGCTCAGGAGCGAGATCGGCAAGATCGACCTGGACCGGACGTTCGAAGAGCGCACGAACATCAACACGTCCGTCGTCACCGAGCTCGACAAGGCGTCGGAGCCGTGGGGCGTGAAGGTGCTGCGCTACGAGATCCGGAACATCACGCCGCCCGGGGACATCCTCGCCGCCATGGAAAAGCAGATGCGCGCGGAACGGGAGAAGCGCGCGGTGATTCTGTCGTCGGAGGCCACGCGCGACGCCGCCATCAACGTGGCCGAGGGCGAGAAGCAGCAGGTCATCAAGGCGTCCGAAGGGCGCAAGCAGCAGCAGATCAACGAAGCGATCGGCCAGGGCGAAGCGATCCTGACGGTGGCGACCGCGACGGCAGAAGGGCTGAAGCGCGTGGCCGGGGCCATCACGACGGAGGGCGGCTACGACGCGGTGCGCCTCCGGGTCGCGGAGCAGTACGTCGGCGAGTTCGGCCAGCTGGCGAAGGCGGGGACGAACCTCGTGCTTCCCGCCAACGTCGCCGACGTCGGCGCGATGGTCGCGCTCGCGCTCAACGTCTACAACCAGCAGGTCTCGAAGGGTACGCCGAAGCCCTGACGCAGGCTGCCGGGCCGCTGCCGACGGCAGGGCGGGAAGACGACACGACGAGGGGTCGGGTGCGGGGTTCCGCGGCTGACCCCGTGTAGAATGGCATTCGTATGGCGCACCTGACTGCGAGGTCCGCGTACGCCAGCCTCGTCGAGCGCCTGAACCAGTTCCCGCAGGGCGCGCCGCCTTCCGATCTGCTCTACCGCATCCTCAGCCTCCTGTTCACGGAGCGCGAGGCCGAACTGGTGGCGCGGCTGCCAATCCGCCCGTTCACGGCCGCGCGCGCGGCGGCCGCGTGGAAGATGCCGGAACACGAGGCGCGGGCCGTGCTGGACGCGCTCGCGTCGCGGGCCATCCTCCTCGACGTCGGCCAGGACGGCGAGCAGATGTACGTGCTGCCGCCGCCGATGGCCGGGTTCTTCGAGTTCTCGATGATGCGCGTGCGCGGCGACGTGGACCAGCGGCTGCTCGCGGAGCTGCTGTACGAGTACGTCACCGTCGAGGAGGACTTCATCAAGGCCCTCTTCACGACGGGCACCACGCAGCTCGGCCGCGCGTTCGTCCACGAGCCGGTGCTCACGAGCGATCAGGCGCTGCACGTGCTCGACTACGAGCGCGCGAGCGCCGTGATCCGGACGGCGGCGGACATGGGCGTCGGGATGTGCTACTGCCGGCACAAGAAGCAGCACCTCGGCCAGGCGTGCGACGCGCCGATGGACATCTGCATGACCTTCGGCGGCACCGCCCGCTCGCTCATCGACCACGGGTATGCGAGGCGCGTGGACGCCGCAGAGGGGCTCGACCTGCTCCAGCAGGCGAGGGATCGGGGCCTCGTGCAGTTCGGCGAGAACGTGCGCCGGCACGTGGCCTTCATCTGCAACTGCTGCGGCTGCTGCTGCGAGGCCATGATCGCGCAGCAGCGCTTCGGCAGCATGCACCCCATCCACACCACCAACTTCCTGCCGGCCGTCGATCAGGCGTCCTGCAACGGGTGCGGGCGCTGCGTGAACGCCTGCCCCGTCGGCGCGATGACGCTCGTGTCCGCGCAGGACCCCAGGCACCCGAAGAAGAAGCGCGCCCGCCTGGACGAGGACGTCTGTCTCGGATGCGGCGTGTGCGTGCCGTCATGCGACAAGGGTTCGCTGCGCCTGACCGAGCGCGCAGAACGGGTCATCACGCCGCTCGACTCGACGCACCGCATCGTGCTCATGGCCATCGAGCGCGGAAAGCTCCAGAACCTGATCGCCGATCAGCAGGCCCTTGCCAGCCACCGCGCCATGGCGGCCATCCTGGGCGTCATCCTGCGCCTGCCCCCGATCAAGCAAGCCCTCGCCAGCCGCCAGCTGCAGTCACGCTATCTCGAACGCCTCCTCGCCTGACCCCTACTGGTGGACCTCGACGATGTCGCCCTCGGCGAGGACGTGGTCCTTCTGGACCGACTGGCCGTCGAACGCGCTGGCGCCCCAGATTCGCGCGAACGTCATCGTCTCCGCCAGGTCCTTGTGGATGCGCTCGGCCAGATCGCCGACCGTCGCTCCCCTGGCCAGCGCGAATGGCGCGGAGTCGTCGCGCGGCTTGCCGGGCTGCTTCGTGTAGACGCGGATGATGCCGAACGCCTCGAACGTGCGCCGGGCGAGGTCTGCGAGGCCCGTTCCGTCAACCGACGACACGCCGGCGACGCGCCAGCGGCCCTCCAGCAAGTCCTCGACGACCGGCACGGTCTCGGCCACGCCGGGCACGTCGAGGCCGGTCAGGACGACGAGCGCCTTCTTCTGGACGGCAGCGGTGTCGTAACGGGGAACGGCGCCAGCCGGGTACAGCCCCACGTTGTGGCCCTCGAGGACGCGCCGGCACTCGTCGAACCCCTCGATGGCGCGTTCGCCGTCCACCACGACCCACACGAGGTCCGCGTAGCGAACCAGGTCGAACACCCACGGCTCGGTGTGCTGCCCGGACACGGGCGGCAGGTCGACCAACTGGAACGCGATGTCCTCGAACGGCATCATCCCCGGCACCGGCTCCCGGGTCGTAAAGGGATAGTCGCCGACGGCCGGCGTCGCCCGCGTCAGCGCGCGCACGAGCGAGGACTTGCCGCTGTTCGGGGGTCCGGCGAGCGCGACCTGGCCTGCGCCTTCGCGGGGCACGATGTAGCTGAAGCCCGACTTCGAGCCCTTCTTGCCGCCTTCTTTCCTGAGTTTCGCGATGCGCGACTTGAGGTCGGCCTGCATGTGGTCCGTTCCCTTGTGCTTGGGAATGACCCGCAGCATCTCCTCGAGGGCGTCGACCTTCTCGGCGATGGTCTTCGCCGCGCGCAGGCGCTCTTCGGCGCGGTGGAACTCCGGGCTGAGGTTGGCTGGCATGGCGCGGCCGCCGGCGAGGCGGCGGCTCGATCATGCGGGAACGCCGGGGCAGGATGCAAGGGCCCCTTGTCCCCTTTCGCCCGTTGTCCCTGGGCCGCCACTGGGACAGAATAGCCGAGCCCCAACGAGGAGTGCCGTCATGCCCACGTTTGAATCGCCCGCGGGCCGCAGGCGCCTGGCAACAAGCCTCCTGGCCGCGGCCGCGCTGATGCTCGTCACCGCCACCGTCTCCTCCAGGCAGGCCGGGCCCGCCGACGGGTGGAAGCCAGCCGAGGGCCGCCTGCTGTCGAAGTTCGCGAAGGACGTGTCTCCCGACCGCGTGCATCCCGACTATCCGCGGCCGCAACTCGTCCGCTCCGATTGGCTCAACCTCAACGGCCTCTGGCAGTACGCCATCCGGCCGAAAAACGGCGGCGCGCCGGGCGGCGCCTTCGACGGCCGCATCCTCGTCCCGTTCGCGCCGGAATCCGCCCTCTCCGGCGTGGGCAAGACGGTCGGGCCGGATCATCGTCTCTGGTACCGCCGGACCTTCAGGGTGCCGGCGTCGTGGGCCGGCAAGCGCATCTGGCTGCGCTTCGACGCCGTCGACTGGGACACGACGGTGTCGGTCAACGGGAAGGCGGTCGGCTCGCACACCGGCGGCTACGATCCGTTCGCCTTCGACATCACGGACGCCCTGAAACCCAGGGGCGATCAGGACGTCGTCGTGTCGGTGTGGGACCCTTCAGACGCGGGCCCCCAGCCGAGAGGCAAGCAGGTGCTCAAGCCGCGCGGCATCTGGTACACCCCGACCACGGGCATCTGGCAGACGGTCTGGCTGGAGCCCCTTCCCTCGCAGGCCATCACGCGCCTGAAGCTGACGCCGGACGCGGATGCCGGCACGCTCACCGTCGGCACGCAGCTTCAGTCGCCGCCTGACGGTTACGTCGTCCGGGCGACGGCCCTCGCCGGAGGCAAGACGGTCGCCGCCGCCGAAGGGCCGGCTGCCGCGCCGCTCCGGCTTGCGATACCGCAGCCTCGCCTCTGGTCGCCCGGCGATCCGTTCCTCTACGACCTCGAGATCAGCCTCCTCCGGGGCGGCAAGACCATCGACAAGGTGTCGAGCTACGCCGGCCTGCGCAAGATCTCGCTCGGCCACGCCGCCGACGGCGCCGCCCGCCTGCTCCTGAACAACGCGCCGCTCTTCCAGTTCGGCTTCCTCGACCAGGGCTTCTGGCCGGACGGCCTGCACACGCCGCCCACGGACGAGGCGATGCGGTTCGACGTCGCGCAGACGCTGGCGTTCGGCATGAACCTCGCCCGCAAGCACATCAAGATCGAGCCGGACCGCTGGTACTACTGGGCCGACAAGCTCGGGCTCCTCGTCTGGCAGGACATGCCGAGCGGCGGCAACAACACGCCGGAGGCCCGCGCCAACTTCGCGGACGAGTGGCGCCGCTACATCGACGCGCGCCACAACCACCCGTCCATCGTCATGTGGGTCCCGTTCAACGAGGGCTGGGGTCAGCCCGATGCCGCGGGGACGCGCGAGATGGCCGAGTGGACGGCGCGGTACGACCCGACGCGCCTCGTGAACAACACCTCGGGCTGGACGGACTCGGGCGCCGGCCATACGACGGACGTCCACATGTACCCCGGGCCGTCGATGCCGGCGCTCGAGCGGGGCCGCGCGGCGGTGCTCGGCGAGTTCGGCGGACTCGGCATCCCGACGCGCGGGCACACCTGGCAGGGCGAGCAGAACTGGGGCTACGTCAGCTTCAAGGACGCGGCGGAGTACGAGCGCGCGTACCGGGAGAAGATCGCGCAACTGCGCCTGCTCGTCGCGCGCGGCCTGAGCGCGGCCGTCTACACCCAGACGACGGACGTCGAGATCGAGGTCAACGGGCTGATGACCTACGACCGCGAGGTCGTGAAGATCGCGCAGCCCGCGCTGGCGGAGATCAGCAAGACGCTCTACGCGAACCTCCCTGCGGTCACGACCGTGCTCCCCGCCTCGGAGATGGAAGGCCGGGCGTGGCGCTTCTCGACCACACCGCCGGCGGAAGGATGGCAGGCACCAGGCTTCGACGACAACGCATGGCAGACGGGCCAGGCGCCCTTCGGTGGCGGCAACCCGCAAGGCGTGCCCGTGCGCACGCAGTGGACGGTGCCGCAGATCTGGGCACGCCAGGCGTTCGACTGGAGGGGCGGCGCGGCCGACGGTCTGCACCTGCTCGTCGCCCACGACGACGAGGCCACGGTCTGGATCAATGGCGTCGAGGCGGCTACGATGACGGGCCACTCGACCGGCTACGTGATCGTGCCGGTCGGCGAGGCCGCCGCCCGCGCGATGAAGGCGGGCACCAACGTCATCGCGGTGCGCTGCGCGCAGCAAAAGGGCTCACAGGCCATCGACGTGGGGGTGCTGCGGATTCACTAGGCGCTGGGGGCTAGGCGCTGGGCGCTAGTCAGACGAGACGTCGCGCTCGTGGGACACCCACGCGGCGGGAGCCGCGTCCGACTAGCCTCTAGCCCCTAGCCCCGAGTCCCGAGTCCCGAGCCCCGAGCCCCGAGTCCCGAGCCCCAAGTCCCGAATCGCGACCCTACCGCGGGTGCAGGACCCATCGGTTCGGCGAGCACGAGCGCGCCCTCCCGCCGAGAACGAACTGCACGCTCCCCGACACGCTCCCCGCTGCGAACGTGCGGCTGGACATCGTGCCCTGGAACATCGCATCGCCCTGCGTGGCGCTGTAGGGGTCGAGGCCGGGCGCGATCGTCACGACGACACCCGTCTCTGGATCCCGGGCCTGGCCGAGCACCGGCCCGTACAGCGTCGCCGGGTCCGTCATCTGGAGCAGCGCCTGGAAGCCGAGGTTCGCACTTGCGACCGGGACGACCT
>CAZBIP010000177.1:0-6790 GCA_964491885.1 uncultured Vicinamibacterales bacterium | reverse complement strand
CGGGGCCGCCTTCCGGGGCGCCATCAGCGTGCGGATCTGATCGCGGGTCAGCGGTCCCCGCAGGTACGACATCGCCCAGCGCGACTCGAGGACGACCGGCGCGTCTTCGTGCACGTTGTTCATCAGGAAGACGCGCGAGGACAGTCCGCTGAGCGTCCGATCGAAGTACGCGCGGTCGAACGAGCCGCCGCCGGACGCGATCGCACCCTCCAGGCCGTCGAGGACCCTGGCCTTGTCCCGCTCGGTCTGAAGCCGGCCGAGCCACCACGTGCCGGCGTTGGAGAGGCCCTTGTAGTCGATGTCCACCGGGTTCTGTGTGGCGAGCAGGCAGCCGAGGCCGAAGGCGCGGCCCTGCTTGAGCAGCGTGAGCAACGGCGCCTTCGACGGCGGGTTCGCCACCGGCGGGAAGTAGCCGAAGACCTCGTCCATGTAGAACAACGCCCGCAGGCTCGTGGTCCCCTGCTGCGCGCGCATCCAGCCGAGCAGTTCGTTCAGGAGCAGCGAGACGAAGAACATGCGCTCCCGGTCGCCCAGGTGCGCGACCGACAGGATCGATACGCGGGGCCGTCCGTCTGCGGCGTGCAGCAGCCGGTCGATGACCAGGGGTTCGCCGTCCATCCACGATTCGAAGCCGGGCGCGGCGAGGAGGTTGTTGAACGCCGTCGCGAGGCCGAAGCGGTCCGGCGCCGGGAAGAAGGATTCGAGATCGAGCACGCCGATCCGCTGCACCGGCGGCTGCTGGATCTGCTGGATCAGCCCCGCGACGTCCAGGCCGCGGCCGGCCGTCCACGCCGCGCCCAGGATCGTGGAGACGAGGATGTGCTCCCGGCTGCGCACCGGCTCGGCGTCGATGCCGGCGAGCGTCAGCAGGCTGGTCGCCGTCGTCGTCACGCGCTCGGCGAAGAGCTCCCGGTCGTCGCGCAGCGCCGCCGGCGGCGCATCCAGCGTCCGCAGGATCGACAGCGGGAGGCCCGCGCTGCTGCCGGGCGTGTAGATCGCGAAGTCGGCCGCCGCCTTCAGTTTCGCGAGGCGGGCGCCGTCCTGGCCCCACTCCGCGAGACCGCTCTTCCACCGCGCCGCCTGGTCGGCCGCAAACCGGTCGGCGTCCACGCCCTTCCGCCTGGCATCGTCCTCGTTGACCCATGGGCGGAACTCCCCCGCCGAGAGCTCGGGGAACGTGAGCAGGAGGTTGCCGAGGTCGCCCTTGGGATCGACGGCGATGACCGGGATGCCGTCGAGCGCGGCCTCCTCCAGAATCGCCAGGCACAGCCCCGTCTTGCCGCTGCCGGTCATGCCGAGGCAGACGCCGTGCGTAACGAGGTCCCTCGAATCGTAGAGGACGAGGCTCTCACCGCGCTTGCCCGTCGCGGGGTCGTACTCCCGGCCGAGATAGAACGAACCAAGCTTTTCGAAGTCCTGCATGACCGCGCTCCCCGTTCGCGCCGGCCGGGACGCCCCGTAGCCGCCGGATGCCGCATTCTACCCGAAGCGGGCGCCGCGCTCCGGGACGGTATACTGAACGTCGATGGCGGACGACCGTCCCGGGACCGGCAGGTCCGTAGCCGAGAAGACGCGCACGGAGACGCGGGAGCCCGAACTCTACCAGGTCGTCCTCCTGAACGACGACTACACCACGATGGCGTTCGTGGTCGCCGTGCTCGAGTCGGTGTTCGACAAGCGCCCGGCCGAGGCGTACCGGATCATGATGCAGGTGCACACCGAGGGACGGGGCGTGTGCGGCCTGTACACCTGGGACATCGCCGAAACGAAGGTGGCCGCGACGCACGCGCTGGCGCAGGACCACGGTTTTCCGCTGAGGGCCGTCATCGAGAAGGCGTGAACGCTATACTGGGATCGGGGCCCGGGAAAGGACGCTGCCGGTGTTCAGTTCGTCGGTCGAAATGCTGCTCAACGTCACGTACCGCGAGGCGGTCTCGCGCCGCCACGCGCACCTGACGCTCGAGCACCTGCTCTATGTCATGGCTCACGACATCGAGGGCGAGAAGATTCTCGCCTCGTGCGGGGCCGACCTGCCGCGCCTCCGGCGGGAACTGGATACGTTCCTGAGGGAACGCATCGAGCAGTTGCCGCCGGGAACCGACAAGGAGCCCGCGCAGACGCTGGCCTTCCGGCGCGCGCTTCAGGCCGCCGTGCTCCACGTCCAGAGCGCCGGACGCGAGGAGGTCCGGGCGGGCGACGTGCTCGCCTCGCTGCTGCAGCAGTCGCGCTCGTACGCGGCCACTCTCCTGGCCTCGCACGGCATCACGCGCCTCGACGTCCTGAACTACATCTCCCACGGCATCAGCAAGGTGCCGCAGGAACCGCCGGCCCAGCCGCCGTCGGGTGCCCGGGGCCCGGAGGACGGCGCGCCGGGGCCGGGCGACGAAGAACAGCAGGCCCCCGCCGGCGACCCCCTGGCCTCGTACGCGGTGAACCTGACCGAACGCGCGGCGGCGGGCCGCCTGGACCCGCTGGTGGGGCGGACGGCCGAGCTCACGCGCACGCTCGAGATCCTGTGCCGGCGGCGGAAGAACAACCCCGTCTTCGTCGGCGATGCCGGCGTCGGCAAGACCGCGCTGGCGGAGGGGCTGGCCCAGCGGCTGCTCGAAGCGGACGTGCCGGATCTCTTGAAGGGCGCCGAGATCTTCTCGCTGGACACGGCCGCCCTGCTCGCGGGCACGCGCTTCCGCGGCGACTTCGAGGAGCGCTTCAAGGCGGTCATCGGCGCGCTCCTCGCGAAGCCCCTGCCGATCCTCTTCATCGACGAGATCCACGCCACCGTCGGCGCGGGCGCGACGACGGGCGGCACGCTCGACCTTGCGACGCTCATCAAGCCGGTTCTCACCTCGGGCGAGCTGCGGATCGTCGGATCCACGACCTTCGAGGAGTTCAAGCACATCGAGAAGGACCGCGCCCTCGCCCGGCGGCTGCAGAAGGTCGTCGTCGACGAGCCGACGACGGAAGAGACCATCCTCATCCTGAAGGGGCTGCGGGGACGCTACGAAACGCATCACCGGGTCCGCTACCCGGACGAAGCCCTCGAGGCCGCCGCAAAGCTGGCCAAGCGCCACCTGCGCGACCTGCGGCTCCCCGATAGCGCGATCGATCTCATCGACGAAGCGGGCGCGCGCCTGCGGATGACGCCCGCCGCCGCCGGGGAGGCGCCCGACGCGCCCCGCGTCGTGTCCACCGACGATATCGAGGGCGTCGTGGCGCGCATGGCGCGCATCCCGGAGAAGCAGGCCAGCGCGTCCGACCGTGAGCGCCTGCGCACGATCGAGGAATCCCTGCAGCGCGTGGTCTTCGGCCAGGAAGACGCCGTGCGCCAGGTGGCCGCGGCCATCAAGCGTTCCCGCGCGGGGCTGGGCCTGCCCGACCGGCCGGCCGGCTGCTTCCTGTTCACCGGCCCGACCGGCGTGGGCAAGACGGAACTGGCGCGCCAGCTCGCCATCCACCTCGGCAACGAGTTCATCCGCTACGACATGTCCGAGTACATGGAGAAGCACGCGGTCGCCCGCCTGATCGGGGCGCCGCCGGGCTACGTGGGGTTCGAACAGGGCGGCTTGCTGGTGGACGCCGTCAGGACCCATCCGTACGCCGTCGTGCTCATGGACGAGATCGAGAAGGCCCACGCGGACGTGTACAACATCCTGCTGCAGGTGATGGATCACGCGACGCTGACGGACAACACCGGGCGCAAGGCCGACTTCCGCCAGGTGATCCTGATCCTGACGTCGAACGCCGGCTCCCGCGAGATGAGCGCGGGCGCGATCGGGTTCGCCGCCGGCCAGGCCGCCGTGACGCGGGCGAGGACCGCCAGGCTCCGGGCGAAGGAGGCCGTCGAGCGGATCTTCAGCCCCGAGTTCCGGAACCGCCTGGATGCGATCGTGGGCTTCCAGGCGCTCTCGCCGACGGTCATGGAGTCCATCGTCGAGAAGTTCATCCTGCAGCTCGAGGCGCAATTGCGGGAGCGCCGCGTCGCGATCGTCCTCGACCCGGAGGCCCGCGCGTGGCTGGCGGCAAAGGGGTACGACCCCATTTACGGGGCACGTCCCCTCGCGAGAGTCGTTCAGGCGGAGGTCCGCGATCGGCTCACCGACGAGATCCTCTTCGGCGCGCTCGAACAGGGCGGAACGGTCCGGATCGGCGTCGAGAAAGACGGGCTGCATTTCGCGTTCGAAACGGCACCCCCTGCGCCCGCCGATCAGCCGCCGGCGCTGGCGAACGTGTAGGCGAGGCTCCCGCTCCCGGGGCCCAGGAGACGATGGCAGAGGAACCGGAACCCGGCATTCGCGTGATCGACCGCCGCCGCTGGGCCCACGGCGAAGCGGCGGACGGCACGGCTCCGGCTGACGCACCCGGGAAGCCGGCGTACGTTCAGGAACTGGAAGCCCGCGCGGCCGCGGCTGAAGCCGAGCTTCGCGCCACGGTGGCGCGCTACCGCGAGGCCAACGCGGAGTTCGACCAGGCGCGGATCCGGCTGCGTCGCGAGGTCGCGAAGGAGGTCGAGCGCGGCGTGCGCGAATTCCTGGCCGGCCTGCTCGACGTCCTCGACAACCTCGACCGCGCCATCGACGCGGGCCGGGCGAACGCGCCGGGCACGCCGCTGCTCCAGGGGGTCGAGATGGTCCAGGCGCAGTTCCTGGCCGCGATCGAGGCGCGCGGGGTGCGGCCGATGCGCCCGCTCGGCTGCGCCTTCGACCCGGCCGCGCACGAGGCGGCGGCCACGGTGCCGGCCGCAGGGCCGGCGCAGGACGGAGTCGTGGCCGGCATCATCCGTCAGGGGTATACGATCGGCGACGAGGTGCTGCGGCCCGCCATCGTCGCGGTCGCGGCGTGGAAGGACGAGGGAGCGCCATCATGACACGACGGGTTGAACGCACGTTGCCGGCCATCGCGGCCGCGATCCTGCTGCTGGCCGTTTCCGCGGCGTCGGCGCAGCCGGCGCCAGCCGTCAAGGGGGCTCGAGTGGACAGAACGCCGTTTGGCACGACGAAGGACGGCCAGGCCGTCGACCTGTACACCCTGACCAACGCGAACGGGGTCGTCGCCAAAGTCATCACGTACGGCGCCCTGCTCACGGAACTCCACGTGCCCGACTCGGGCGGCCGGATGGCCGACGTGGTGCTGGGCTTCAAGACCCTCGGCGAGTACGAAGGCCCCCATCCGTACTTCGGCGCGACGATCGGGCGCGTCGGCAACCGGATCGCCCGGGGCCTGTTCCGCCTCGACGGGCGCGACTACACCCTCGCGACCAACGACGGGCCGAACCATCTGCACGGCGGGCTGCGAGGGTTCGACAAGCGGGTGTGGAAGGCCCAGACCGTGCGCGCCGGATCCGGAGCGGCGGTGAGATTCACCTACGTGAGCGCCGACATGGAAGAGGGGTATCCGGGCGCGTTGACCGCCTCGGTGCTGTACACGCTGACCAACGCGAACGAACTGCGCCTGGACTACACGGCCACGACCGACAAGCCGACGATCGTCAACCTGACGAACCACAGCTACTTCAACCTCGCGGGCGAGGGCCAGGGCACCATCCTCGACCACGAGTTGATGGTCATGGCCGACCGTTTCACCCCTGTCGACGAGACGCTCATCCCGACGGGGGAAATCGCGACCGTGCGCGGCACCGTAATGGACTTCACCCGATCGACGCCCGTCGGCGCGCGCATCGACCAGGTGCCTGGCCGCCCACCGGGCGGCTACGACCACAACTACGCGCTCAGCCACGGCGGCGGCGTGCTGGCGATGTCGGCGACGGTCCGCGACCCGAAGTCCGGCCGCATGATGGACGTGCTGACGACCGAGCCCGGCGTGCAGCTCTACACCGGCAACTTCCTCGACGGCACGCTGACGGGCAAGTCGGGGGCCGTGTACGGCAAGCACGCCGCGCTGTGCCTCGAGACGCAGCACTTCCCCGACTCGATCAATCACCCGAACTTCCCGCCGGTGGTGCTGCAGCCGGGGAAGACGTTCAAGTCGACGACGGTGTACCGGTTCTACGCGAGGTAGAAGATTCGGGACTCGGGGATCGGGATTCGGGGGTCGGAACGAAGGGACGCTGCCCGCTTCCGCAGGCGTCCCTCGCGTTCCTCGATTCCGCCGCGCGGGGGCAGGCTTCTGTGTTCCGAGTTCTGGGTTCCGGACTCTGGATTCCGAATTCTGGATTCTGAATTCTGGATTCTTCCTATGTCGGCGAGAATCCGGCCTCGGCCTGGTGGTCCGACCGGACCATGTCGAAGATCCCCTGCAGCGACTCGTAATGCTTCTGCTCCCAGTCGGCCAGGAACGTGTAGAAGTCCCTGACCTCCCGGTCGGTTGACTGCTTCGCCGCGTTCGAGAAGTAGGCGATCGCGTTGGTTTCGAGCGTCATGCCGATTGACAGCACGGCCAGCTCGAACTGCGCCCCGGCCGCCTGCTCCCGGAACCGTCCCGTGAACACCTGCGACGTGACAGCCCTCGCGTCGGGGATCTTCAGGTCGAAGTGGAAGGCCGCGCTCCCCTTCTCGTCGTAGTTCGCCGACACCGATTTCAGGAACGCCTGGTGCTGCCGCTCGTCCGACGCGAGTTTCGCGAACAGTTCCTGCACCGCGGGCTTCGTCGCGCGGTCGGCCGTCATCGAATAGAAGGTGTAGCCGTCCGTCTCGATCTGATAGGCCTTGCCCAGGATCCCGAGAATCGCCTCACGGTTGTCGCCCATGACGTCCGCTCCTCCCCTGCCGCCGGCCTTCCAGCCGGCGCGTCACGCGGCCGGGGCCGCCAGCTTCTCTGCCTGGTCGGCCAGTTC
>CAZBIP010000176.1:0-6832 GCA_964491885.1 uncultured Vicinamibacterales bacterium | reverse complement strand
GCCTTCGACGATGGCGAGGCTGTCGATGCGCCCGGGGATCTTCGACGACACATCGATCTCGGTGGCTTCGATCTGGCCCTGCAGGATCTCAGGAGCCGGTTGCGCGGCTTCTTTCCACGTGCGCGCGAACGTCCACACCCCGCCGGCCGCCACGGCCGCGAGGGCGATCCACGCCAGGACACTGAATGCGGTTCGGGTGAGCGATCTGGTGTTCATTTCTCTGGGTCCACGTCGGCATTGGCAATCTGGATGACGAAGCGGTCGGCGTCCCCGGTCGCCTCGAGGAGCTCCGCGAGCGCGACATCGAAGTCGTAGGCGGCGGCGAGGCGCCTGAGCCGCAGCCCCTGGAGCCCGAGCTGGGCGTCGACGACTTCGAGCGACGTGCCCATCCCTTCCTCGAAGGCGCGCTGGCGCACGCGCAGCATCTCGGCTCCCAGCTCGAGCGTCCGGTCCAGGCTCCCGAATTCCTCGCGGGCCTTCTCCATCGTCCGGTACTTCTGCTCGACGAGTGTGGCGATGTCGCGGCGGGTGCGCGAGTCGAGCAGGCCGACGCGGGACTGCCGCAGCTTCGCCGCGGCGACGCGATGGCCGCGCTCGAAGCCGTCGAAGAGCGTGAAGCTGGCGGTGACGCCGGCGGCCCACGTCGGGCTGACGAGCGACAGGCCGTCCGGATGCAGCTCCCGCATGGCGAAGGCCGCGATCGTCGGCATCCACGCGGACTTCTCCGCCCGCAGCGCCTGGCCCGCCCTCCCGCGCTGGGCGGCGAGCCTCGCGAGACCGGGGTGATTCGCCATCGCGCGCGCGACGTACGCCTCGAGCGGATCCGCCCTGCTGACGAGGAAGAGGCCGGTTGCCGGGTCTGCGGCCGAATCGGCGGACAGCAGGCTGGCCAGTGCCGTCCTGGCGAGCGCGACGTCGTGTTCGCTGGCTTGCAGTTGACGGGCCGCCTCGCTGCGCGCGACCTCGGCGTGGAGGCGTTCGACGCGCGCGATCTGGCCCTCGCGCTCGAGCGCCTCGGCGTGCTTGACGTGCAGGTCCAGCCCCTCGAGCACGCGCGCGCGGACGTCGCGCGCGCGGAGCGCGAGGCGAAGCCCGAAGTAGCGCCGCGCCAGGTCGGAAGAGAGCGAACCCGCCGTCTGCCGCTGCGCCTGCTCGGCGTCGGTTACCTGCAGGGCGGCCGCCTCGTTCGCGGCCCGGATCTTCCCGCCGGTGAAGAGCGGCAGCGTGACGGTGACGTTCGACTGCCAGAAGTTCCGTTCCTGGAACGTGGCGTTGAAGGAGGGCAGGAACGTGGACGGGAGACCGTGCAGCTTGGTGATGACCTGGCGCACCGGATCGAAGTCGAGCGTGATCGCGTCGTCCAGACGCGTGGCCTGCGCGTGGAGATCGACCTTCGGCCAGTAGAGACCCCTGGCTGCCGCCCGCTCCTCCCGCTTCTCGGACACCTCGTCGCCGGCGGCCTTGGCGGTCTCGTTGGCCGAGAGCATCCGCACGCGGGCTTCAGCAAACGTCAGTGCCGGGTCGGGGCCGACCTGCGGGCCTGCGGCTGCCAGGAGACCGGGTGATGCGAGCAGCGAGCCCTGGAGGATCGCGGCAACGGCGACCGCCTTCAGCCTCGATGAGCGGGCGAGACTTCGCGATTTCGCGTCGCGAATTCGCGAGAGTCCGCGAATCCGCAAGCCTCGCTCGGCTTCGAGCCACCGGCGCAGGAACACAGGGCACGAGCCCAGTTCCACTCCGTCGGCCAGCCATCGCCCGAGTGCCTGGCAACCCGCTCGGTCCGAGGCCCTGATGCCGCTAAGATCCAGCAGCACCGCTGGATAGCTCGACTCGATCTCGCGGATGGCGCCTTCGACGACAGGCACGGACCCGGCGTCGAGGGTGCCGCTGAGGCAGAGTTCGACCGCGCCCTCGCGCTCGTGGCGTCTGTCAATTCGAATCATCGGCGTCCCCTCACGCAGCGATGGCAGAACAACGTCCGTGCCAACCGCTGCCGGAGGGGCCTGAACCTTGGGAGACGCGAAGCGAACCGCCAGCCGGTCGACTCCGAGTGGGACTCGAAGCTAGCGTGCCTGCTTGAAGCGGAACTTGTCGATGCCGAGGCGTCTGATGCGGGACTCGACCGTCGATGCCGGGAGTCCCAGAGCGAGGGCGGCGCCCTTCGGGCCCGAGACGCGTCCCCGAGCGTCGGCCAGGGCGCGCTCGATGGCTTCGCGCTCGGACGTGTCGGGGCTCGATCGCGGCGAGAGGGCGGGGCGTCGTTCCGCGGATGGAGGGGGCGGCCGCCGCGGAGCGCGATCGTCCCAGGGGAAGCCGTCGAACCGCAGCGCGCCGCCGTCCGACACGATGGCGGCGCGCTCGACGGTGTTCTCGAGTTCGCGGATGTTGCCGGGCCAGTCGTAGTCCATCAGCGCCGACAGGACGCCGCGAGGTACCTCCCGGAACCGCTTGCCGAGACGGGCGCCGTGCCTCGTCGCGAAGTACTCGACGAGCGTCGGGATGTCCTCGCGGCGTGCCCGCAGCGGCGGCACGGCGATCGGGAAGACGTTCAGCCGGTAGAAGAGGTCCGAGCGAAAGCGCCCGGCTGCGATGTCCGCCGGCAGATCGCGGTTCGTAGCCGCGATGACCCGCGCGTCCGTTCGCAGCGTGAGCGACCCGCCCACGCGCTCGAACTCCCCGTCCTGCAGCACGCGCAGGAGCGCCACCTGCATCTCGGCCGGGAGTTCGCCGATCTCGTCCAGGAAGATCGTGCCGTCCGAGGCGAGCTCGAACCGGCCGACGTGCCGCTGCAGCGCGCCCGTGAACGCCCCCTTCTCGTGTCCAAAGAGCTCCGAGGCGATCAGCGTGTCGGGCAGCGCCGCGAGGTTGGCCTTGATCATCGGCCGCGTCGCCCGCTTCGAACGGCGGTGGATCGCGCGCGCGACGAGCTCCTTGCCGGTGCCGGTCTCGCCCGTGATGAGCGCCGTCGAGCCGGTTGGCGCGACCTGCTCCACCTGCCGGAGCACCGCCCGCAGGGCTGGCGACGACCCGATGATCTCGTCGAGCATGAACTGCTCGTCGAGATCTCGCTGCAAGGCGTTGTTCTCGTGCTGCAGCCGGTTCTTGAGGCGCTCGATCTCCTCGAAGGCCAGCGCGTGGGCCACCGCGCCCGCGATCGGCCGCGTCACCTCCTCGAGCAGCTCGACCTCGCCGGCCGTGAACGGCCGCTCCGCGATCCGCGCGAACGTGATGGATCCGAGAAACCGGGACCTGACCACGAGCGGCGTCCGCACGTAGGCGCGCACGCCGTGTGAGACCAGCCGATCGTCCTCGGGATAGCGGCGCGTCGACGCCAGATCGTCGCAGACGTCCGCGCGGCCGGTTTCGCCGACGTGGGCCGTCCCGGAGCCCTCCCGGACCAGCATGCGGCCGAACCTGGCGTCGTACTGGCCGGGCGACAGGTCGAGCGCGCGGGCCACGGCGTCGAGGACCGACTCGCCCGAGCGCCGGTCGACGCCCTCGATGTGGATGGCGTGGGGCCGGAGGCCGTCGCCGTCGAGCGTGACGATGAAGATGGCGTCCAGCGGCACGACGGGCGTGAGGACGCTGGCCACCGACGCGAGGACGCCGCCGAGGTCGAGCTCCGCGTTCGCGGCCTCGGACACCATCAGCAGGAGGCGGTACTTCTTCGCCGGCGACGCGTCCACGACCCGATTGTACGCCCATACCAGGGGCCAGGCCGCGCGGGTCCCGCGCCGGGGGGCGAGGCCGCCGAGACGGCGACGAACCAGGCGCATCTCGGGCGGGTTCGGGCAGCCGAGGGGCCCGGCCCCCTGTATGATGAGTCCGGGGGATGTGCCCATGAACAACGTCGTCGACTTCATCCACGCGAACCGCGACCGCTTCGTCGAGGAGCTCAAGCCGTTTCTGGAGATTCCGAGCATCAGTGCCCTGCCCGAGCACAAGGAGGACGTCCGCCGCTGTGCCCAGTGGGTGGCTGCGGAGCTGACCCGGATCGGGCTGGAGCATGTCGAGATCGTCGAGACCGGCGGGCACCCGATCGTCCGCGCCGACTGGCTGCACGCCGAGGGAGCGCCGACGGCGCTCCTCTACGGCCACTACGACGTGCAGCCCGTCGATCCGCTGGACGAGTGGAAGACGCCGCCGTTCGAGCCCACGGTGCGCGAGGGCGACATCTTCGCCCGCGGCGCGGCCGACGACAAGGGCCAGGTGTTCGTCCACGTGAAGGCCATCGAGGCCCACCTGGCGAAGACCGGCCGGCTCCCGATCAACGTGAAGGTCGTCCTCGAAGGGGAAGAGGAAGTCGGCAGCGAGCACCTCGGCCCTTACGTCCGCGAACACGCGTCGGAACTGGCGGCCGACGTGGTGGTGATCTCCGACACCGAGATGTTCGATCGCGGCGTGCCGTCGCTCTGCTACGGCCTCCGCGGCCTGTGCTACATGCAGATCGACCTGCGCGGCACGCACGGCGACCTCCACTCGGGCGGCTACGGCGGCGCGGTGGCGAACCCGGCGAACGTCCTCGCCCACGTCCTCGCCCAGCTCAAGGACAAGAGCGGCACGATCAGGATCCCCGGCTTCTACGACGACGTGCGCCCGCTGCGCGAGGAGGAGCGGAACGAGTTCCGGCGGCTGCCGTACGACGAGACGGCGGTCAAGAAGCAGCTGGGGGCGCCGCGCCTCGCCGGCGAGCGCGGCTACTCGGTGCTCGAGCGCATCTGGGCCCGGCCGACCCTCGACGTGAACGGCCTGCTCTCGGGCTGGACCGGCGACGGCAGCAAGACCATCATCCCGGCGACGTCGATGGCGAAGGTCAGCATGAGGCTCGTGCCCGACCAGCGCCCGGAGAAGGTCGCGGAGCTGTTCGAAACGTTCGTCCGGAAGATCACGCCGAAGACGGTGTCGTTGAAGGTCACCCGCCTCCACGGCGCCAGCCCCTGGATGACGGATTTCGACAACGTCTACGTCCAGGCGGCCGGCCGCGCGATCGAGAAGGGCTTCGGCAAGCGCCCGGTCTACACCCGCGAGGGCGGTTCGATTCCCGTCGTCTCGGACTTCCAGGCGGCGCTGAACGTGCCGGTGGTGCTGTTCGGCTTCGGCCTGCCCGACGACAACCTCCACGCGCCGAACGAGAAGTTCAACCTCGGCAACTTCTTCAACGGCGTGCTCGCGTCGGCGTTCCTGTACGAGGAGATCGGACAGACCAGGGGCTAGGGACTAGGCGCTAGGCGATAGTGAGACGCGGCTCTCGCCGCGTGGATTGCGTGGTCGGCGTGACAGCCCAGCTGACCAGCGCCTAACGCCCAGCCCCTTGTCCCTTGCCCCTTGCCCCTTCCCCCTACTTCTTCCCGTAATACCCGCTCACGTCCCTCTTCCCGCGCTCGAGGTAGGGCACGCCCTCGTCCATCCACGCCGGGCGCGGCTTGCCGAGCAGGTAGTGGTCGAAGAACTCGTCGAGGTGAATCGTCCAGTACTTCTGGTTCTCGCGCTCGCGCAGCCCGTGCTTCTCGGTGTTGAAGTTGAACATCCAGGCTTCCTTGCCGAGCCTGCGAAGCGCCGAGAAGAACTCGATCCCCTGGTACCACGGCACCGCATCGTCCTCGTCGTTGTGAATCGTCAGGTACGGCGTCTGGACCTTCTCGACCCAGAAGAGCGGGGAGTTCTCGAGGAACTGCAGCGTCTTGATCCAGGGCGGCGCCCCGATCCGGCTTTGCGTGCGCTCGTACTGCCACGCGCGCGACATGCCGGTGCCCCAGCGGATCCCGCCGTACGCGCTCGTCATGTTCACCACCGACGCCCCGGCCTCGACGGCCCGGAACATGTTGGTACGGGTAATCAGGTAGCTGATCTGGAACCCGCCCCAACTGTGGCCCTGGATGCCGATGCGCGCGGGATCGACGAACCCCATCGACACGACGCGCTGGACCGCCGGCAGCACGCACTTCAGCGCGTCCTCGCCCGGGTACCCCGTGGTGTAGACGATGTCGGGCTGGAGCAGGATGTAGCCGTTGCTGACGTAACGGGCCTGGTTGATGCTCGTGCCCGGCTGCGGCACGGCGTAGCCGTGCAGGCCGTTCGTCAGCGTCTCGTAGATGTAGACCATCAGCGGGTACTTCTTCGCCGGGTCGAAGTTGTCGGGCTTCGTCAGGACGGCGCGAAGCGTCTTCCCGTCGGCGTTGATGTAGTCGATGAGCTCGGCCCGGCCCCAGACGTACTGCGCCTGCTGCGGGTTCGCGTCGCTCACCCGCGTCAGGTTCCGGAAGTCCGGGTCGGCCGTCCAGAGGTCGGGGAACTCCTCGAAACGCTGGGCCGTCAGGACGAACGGGCCGGAGGCGTCCTTCGGCTTGAGCAGCGCGGCCCCGCCGCCGCCACGTCCGCCGCCAGTTCCCGGGCTGCCCAGGCGCTTGTCGAGCATGACCAACTTCTGCGGCGCTCCGTAGGCGGCGGGCAGGGGAGCCGGCGATGGAGTCGTCGCTTTGCCTCGGACGCGCCTGGCGCCCTTCGCGGCCGGAGGCGCGGTTTCCCACGCGCTTGTCGAGCATGACCAGCTTCTGCGGCTCGCCGTACGCGGCGGGGAGGGGAGCCGGCGCGGGAGTCGCGGCTCGGCCTCGGATGCGCCCGGCGCTGCCGCGCTTCGCCGCGGGAGCCGCAGGCGCGGCCTGGGGCGTGACGCGCCAGTAGCCCGTGGCCTTCGTGGTGTCGTCGAGCGCCGACAACAGGAACGGCTTGTCGGTCGGGAGCGTCTTCGCGTCCGGATCCGTGCCGGCGTAGCGGAAGACGGTGGAAGTCTTCCTCCCGAGGCCTCCCGTCACGAGTCGGGCGTTGGAGCCGT
>CAZBIP010000175.1:0-6849 GCA_964491885.1 uncultured Vicinamibacterales bacterium | reverse complement strand
CAGCCGGTGGAACGTGATGTAGTTCGCGTCGTGCTGGTTGTGCGCCCCGCCCGACGCGTCGTCGAAGGCCGTCCGGACGACGGCGACGATGTCGTCAGCGTCGAAGAGCCAGTCGGCGTACTGGAACCCGTGGGTGGCAGCGTCGGGGTGCTGGAGGACGACCGCCCGCACCTCCCAGCTCTTCAGGTCGGGTGAGTGGACGAGCGCCAGGGTGTTCCGGGTGCGCTCCGGATTCGGTGTCCGCCTGTCGGCCGGGACGTAGTTGGAGAGTGTCCAGTACGAGCCGTCCCGGGCATCCCGGCGGATCGTGAACTTCTTGCACCCGCCCGGGAAGTCGACGAAGCCCGTCGCCGGATCGAACGACGCCGTGTGGCCGTCCTTGCTGATCCGGATGACGGCGGCCTTCTCGACCGGGTCGCGGAAGTCGGCTCTGAGCACGTTGACGATGCTGCCGTCGGGAGCGACGACGGCGTTGCCTTCGAGCCAGCCGCCGAAGCGCCCGCCGAGCCAGTCGGCGTTGCGGCCGAGGCGGTTGCTGAACGTCCAGGTGGAGACGTCGAGCAGGTCGGCGCCGGCCGGTGCCGACATCATGAACGAGTTGAAATGGCTGCCCCAGCCATCGGGCCCCATCGCATCCTCCATCGCGCGCCAGATCCGGCCGTCATGCTCGACGACTGGAACGGGGGCGCAATGGTAGCGGCCGTCGCCGAGCAGGAGGCCGGACTTCCCGTCGATGGGATCGGTCCACGTGCGGCCCTGATCGGTGCTGCGCCGAATGACGGTGAACCCGTTCTCACGGCTCGTGCCGATCAGGTACAGGGCGCCGCGGTGCACGAAGAGCGTTGACCACCACTGGCCGGTGATCTCGGTCACGAAGGCCCAGGACGCTCCGCGGTCGCGCGACTTGTACACGCGGGTCCGGTCGCGCGTGCTGCCCGGGCCGAACATGTCGTGCGAGGCGACGTACTCGCCGTCGGGGAGGATCGCGATCGACGGCGACCCGATGTACTGCTGGCTGGCGGCTGGGCTGTGGGCGATGACGACGCCTGGCACGCGCGCGGAGGTCGGGGCCGTGGCCGGAAGCGGCGCCTGTGCGCAGGAGGCCGAGAAGAGAAGAACGAGCGGGACGATCGAACAGCGGCGCATGAGACCTCCCGGGCCGCGGGGCCGCAGGCGCCCCGATTCAGCCAGGCTCGCAGGTCGGGTCGACGGCTTCGTCCAGCCGGCCGGCCCCGCTATCCTCGCAGTGGTCGCGGTGCGTGCGCAAGCCCCCGATTCGACGAACGGGACACCGCCGCGCGCGGTCCCTGTGCCGAAACCCGCGGTGTGACGTAACATAGAGGCGAGCCTGTCAGGCGCCGGCCGCGCCTTGGAGCGCTTCTGCCTGCCCCCACCCGACCAGCGGCCGCATCAGTCGAGGAACGTCATGCATACGACCAATCGAAGGCGGTTCCTGAAGCGAGCGGCGGCGGCGGCCGCCGGTTTCATGATCGTGCCGCGGCACGTGCTCGGCGGGACCCAGTTCACCGCGCCGAGCGATCAGCTCACCAAGGCCATCATCGGCGTTGGCGGCATGGGGCGCGGCCACATCAACTACGAGGGCACGCGGCTGCTGGCGGTCTGCGACGTGGACCGGACGCACCTCGCGGACGTGCTGGCGATGGTCGGCAAGGACGTGAAGGGCTACGCCGACTACCGCGAGGTCCTGCAGCGGCCGGACGTCGATGTCGTCCACATCGCGACCCCGCCCCACTGGCATGGCCTGATGTCGGTCGAAGCCGCCAGGGCCGGCAAGGACATCTGGTGCGAGAAGCCGATGACCCGCACGATCGGCGAGGGGCGTCGCGTCGTGGAGGAAGTCAACCGCCACGGGCGCATGTTCCGCCTGAACACCTGGTTCCGCTTCAAGGACACCTTCTACGGCCTGGGCACCGACGTCAAGCCGTTGAAGAAGGTCATCCAGAGCGGCGTACTGGGCTGGCCGCTCACCTTCACGGTCAGCGGGGTCACCGGGTACGACTGGAAGTTCTACTGGAGCGGGCGCACCGACCTGAAGCCGATGCCCGTGCCGCCCGAGCTCGACTACGATTTCTGGCTCGGCCCGGCGCCGTACAAGCCCTACAACCCCGAGCGCGTCCACTCGAAGTTCCGCGGGTACTGGGACTACGACGGCGGAGGCCTCGGTGACATGGGGCAGCATTATCTCGACCCGGTCCAGTACCTGCTCGGGAAGGACGAGACGAGCCCGATCCGCGTGGACGTCGACGCGCCGCAGCAGCACTACGATGCCGCTGGCTCGTGGCGCCGGATCGAGTTCACGTACGCCGACGGCTGCAAGATCGTCCTCGACGGCGAGAACCGCGACACCGACGCGGCGTACATCACGGGGCCGAAGGGCAAGATCTTCCGCGGCTTCGAGTCCGACGTGCCGAACCTGCAGCGGATCATCGCGGCGATGCCGGATCCCGAGCCGCAGATCGGCACGTTCTCCGATTCGGTGCGCACGCGCCGGAAGTTCGCCCTCAACGAGACGAACGCGTTCCGCTCCGCCACGCTCGTGAACCTCGGGGTCATCGTCCTGCGCCTGGGCCGGACGGTCCACTTCGATCCGGTCACGATGCGGTGCAAGGATGACGAGGCCGCCAACCGGCTGATCGACCAGCCGATGCGCGCGCCCTGGGTGTTCTAGTTCGACGAGCGACGAGGACCAGACGATGACTACCTATTCTGCGGGACGTGCTCGCGCGGCAATCCTGATCGGCCTCCTGCTCCTCGGGCTGGGGCCGGCTTCACCGGGCTGGTCGCAGGGCGTGGCGCCGTCCTCGGCCAAGGTCGCGGACATCCTCGCGCAGTTCCCGGCGAACGACTGGGCCGGGCGGGACCGGCTCGCCGACCAGGTGCTGTCGCTCGGGGAAGAGGGGCTGGCCGGGTTGACGGCGCGGCTCGTTCCGTCCAGCGTCGGCAGCGACGTCGCGGTCCGCTTCGCGCTGAACGCGGTGGCGGCGCGCGCGAGCCGGTCCGGGGCGGAACCCCAGCGCGCGCTGGCCGAGCGCGCCTTCATCACGGCGCTTGGCGCGGCGTCCGACGTCGAGGTGCGCACGTTCCTCCTCAGCCAGCTCCGGCTGGTGGGCCGTGAGGCCTCCGTCACGGCGGCGGCGCCGCTGCTCGCGGACGCCTCCCTCGTCGAGCCGGCGACCCAGTTGATGCTGACGGTCAAGGGCCCGGCCGCGCGGGCCGCGCTGGCCGCCGCCCTGCCCAAGGCCGGGCGCGCGGGGAAGATCACGGTCGTGAAGGCGATCGGCGAGTTGGGTGCCGCCGAGGCGAACAGCGCCGTGCTGGCCCTGGCCGCGGATCCCGATCCCGCCATGCGCCGTCCCGTGCTCGCGACGCTCGCCGCCCTCGCGAACCCGAAGTCGTACGCGGCGCTGACCAGGGCGGCCCAGCAGGCCGGGTTCAAGTACGAGCCGGCCAACGCCATCGGCGCGGTGCTGGATTACGCGGCCAACCTCGGGAAGAAAGGGTCGCGCGGCGCGGCCGAGCGGACCTGCCGGTTCGTGATGAAGAACACCGACGACCCGGCGCGCCTGGCCACGCGGGCGGCTGCCCTCGCCATCCTGGCGGATATCCGGGGGCAGGCGGCGCTCCCCGAGCTCATCGCCGCCGTCGATCACGCCGACAAGGCGTACCGGAACGCCGCGCTGGCGCGCGCGGAGCGGCTGGGCGGCCCGGCCGCCGTCAACCGGTGGGTGGCAAAGGCCAGGAAGGTTGACGCCGACCGGCGGGCCGAGATCATCGCCATGCTGGCGCGGCAGGGCAGTCCTCAGGCGCTGCCCTTCATTCGCGAGTCGATCGCGTCACCCGAGCCCACCGTGGCGCTCGCCTCGGCCGCGGCGCTCGCGCACCTGGAAAAGGCGAAGGCCGTCCCCGAACTGCTGAAGCTGATGACGCGCGCGACCGCCGACACGGCCGGGCCGGTGGCGGACGTCCTGCTGTGGACCATCGATGAGGCGCAGCTCGAGCCGCTCGTGGCGATGCTCGACGCGCTGCAGCCCGCGGCCAAGGCCGCCGCGCTCGGCGTGATCGGCGCCAGGGGAGGGAAGCGGTTCTCGGGGCGCATCCTGCCCCTCACGAGCGATCCGAATCCCGAGGTCAAGGCGGGGGCGCTCAAGGCGCTCGCGGGCGTCGTCGGCGCCGGCGACCTGCCCCTGCTCGTGAAGCTGCTGGACAGCGCCGAGGCCGGGTCGGTGGCTGACGTCCAGAAGGCTGTCGGCGCGGCCGTCGGCGAGGTGACACCGGAAGACGCGAAGGCGGCCGCGGTGCTCGGGGCCATGAAGACGGCCTCGCGCCCCGAGCGCTTCATCGAGCTGCTGCCGCAGGTTGGCGGCCGGCAGGCGTTCGAGGCGCTCGACGCGCAGTTCGGGAGCCAGGACCCGGCGATCAAGGCCGCGGCCTTCCGCGCGCTCGCCGCGTGGAGCGGGCCCGAGGCGGCGAACCGCCTGTTCGCGATCTACGCGAGCGGCGACGCCGCGTTCAAGGACCAGGCGTTCGCCGGGTACGTGCGGCAGGTCTCGACGTCGGCGGCTCCCGCCGATCAGAAGGTGCTGCAGTTGCGCAAGGTCCTCGCCCTGTCGCCGGGCGCCCGCGAAAAGCGCATGGTGATCCGGGCGCTGGAGCGGGCCAGGACGTTCCAGAGCTTCCTCGTGGTCTCCTCCTTCCTCGAGGATCCCGAGGTGGGCAACGACGCCGCGGGCGCGGTGATGCGCCTCGCGCTCCCCGCCGCGGGCGAGAAGGTCGGCCTGACGGGCACGCTGGTCCGCAAGGCCCTGGACACGGTGATCCGGGTGCTGACCGGGTCCGAGGCCGAGTACGAGAAGGAGAGCATCCGGACGTACCTCGCCTCGATGCCGCAGGACGAGGGATTCGTCCAGATCTTCAACGGCCGGGATCTGACCGGCTGGCAGGGGCTGGTGAAAAACCCCATCGAGCGCGCGAAGATGACGCCGCAGGAACTCGCCGCGGCGCAGCCGGCCGCCGACGAGAAGGCCAGGGGCAACTGGTCGGTGCGCGACGGCATGATTGTCTTCAGCGGCTCCGGCGACAATCTGTGCACCGTCAAGCAGTACGGCGACTTCGAGATGCTGGTGGACTGGCGCATCACGAAGGACGGCGACAGCGGCGTCTACCTGCGCGGCACGCCACAGGTGCAAATCTGGGACCCGGCCCGCACGGACGTGGGAGCCCAGGTCGGCTCGGGCGGCCTCTACAACAACCAGACGCACCCCAGCAAGCCGCTCGTCTTCGCCGACAATCCCGTCGGGGAGTGGAACACGTTCCGCATCACCATGATCGGGGAGAAGGTGACGGTGTTCCTCAACGGCGTGAAGGTCGCGGACAACGTGACGATGGAGAACTACTGGGATCGGTCGCAGCCGATCTTCCCGCGCGAGGCCATCGAGCTGCAGGCGCACGGCACCGACCTCGCGTTCCGTGACATCTACGTGCGGGAGATCGCGAAGTAGGCGCCCCGGCTCAGTCCGGCTCCCAGCCGAACCCGCGGCTCAGGTAGAGGGCTTCGTCGAACCGGCCGGCCAGGTAGTCCTCGTAGCGCGCGGTGTGCTCGCGCAGCCGCATGCCGTTGCGGGACGGGTAGAGCCCGCGCCGCATGGGCGTCCGCCAGTCCTTGCCCATGAACAGCGTCAGGAAGCGCCCGGTCTCGGACGGCACGCGGAACGTGCTCCCGTAGTACTCGATCTCGTCGAGGCGCTCGAGGTAGCGCGCGGGCGCGATCATGGGCACGTCGCCGAACACCGACCAGTAGCGGAAGTAGAAGCCGCCTTCACGCGTGTAGCGGAAGACGTCGATGTGATTCGATCCGCGGTCGAAGCGCGTCTGCCGCAGGTTGTCGAGGCCCCGCCCCGGGCGGCACGTGAATCCGAGCCGGCCGAGGCGCTCCATGACGCGCCGCGCGGCCGCCTCGGTGAGATCCTCATTGCGGATGCTGATGTCGATGTCGCGCCAGTCGCGCTGGATGGCGCACCCGTCCCGGAAGGCCCCGAGGAGCGTCCCGCAATTCAGGAAGAAGGGGAGTCCCGCCTCGTCGAGCACCGCCTTCACGTCCCGGAGATTCGCGAGGTACCGCCGCTCGAGCGCACCCTGGCGCAGCGGATCGAACAGGTCGTGCCACTTCATCGCGTCACCCGAGCAGGGGATAGGGCCCGGCGGGCACGGCGTCCACGGGCGCGCGGAGCAGGCGTTCCGCGAGCGCGAGGTCGCAGGGCCGCGTGAGCTTGACGTCCGTGAACCCGGGCTCGACGATGCCGATGCGATAGCCGGCGCGGATGAGCGGATCGATCGTCAGCGTGTAGTCGCCTGCGTCTCGCGCGTAGGTCTCGAGCAGGGGGCCGGCGGCGATGAGTTCCGGCGTCTGGGTCAGGACCACGCGATCGCGGTCGAGCACCTCGCCCTGACGGCTGACGACTCCGCCGGAGGCGCGCTCCCCGGTCACGAGGCCGTCATAGCCGTGGCGGGCCGCGAGCATCCTCAGGATCAAGGCGGGCTGGATGAGGGGCCGGCTGGCTGCATGGAAGAACACGTGCGAAGGCTTCCGCCGCTGGATCCACGCGAGCGCCGCCCGTACGGACGAAGTGCGCGTGGCCCCGCCTTCCAGGGCTTCGATGCCGAACTCGCTTCGGCAGCGATCGGCCCAGCCAGCCGGGACCACGGCCACCGGCTCGATGCCGACTCGCCTGAACGCCGCGATCGAATACGCGATCACCGGCGATCCGGCGAGATCGACGAAGCACTTGGGGACGCTGGAGCCGAAGCGCAGGCCCGACCCGGCGGCCAGGA
>CAZBIP010000174.1:0-6988 GCA_964491885.1 uncultured Vicinamibacterales bacterium | reverse complement strand
CCGGCGGCCCGAGGACCGCGAGAACCAGCGGGCTCGGTGCGGCGGTCGTCGGCGACCTCCCGGACGGCCGCTACGCGATCCAGGTCGAGTTCCCCGGTTTCCAGACGGCCGTCGTCCGGGACGTGCGCGTGCGGGGCCGCGACGAGCGCCGCCGCGTCACGCTGCAGATCCAGCGCGTCACGGAAGACCTCACCGTCAGCCGCGACCGGCAGTCGTCGGCCCTCGACCCGAAGGGCAGCGCCTTCAGCACCGTCATGACGCGCGAGCAGATCGACGCGCTCCCCGACGACCCCGAGCAGATGGAGGAAGTCCTCAAGGCGATGGCGCCGCCTGGGTCGGTGCTGCGCGTGGACGGCTTCACGGGCGGGCGCCTGCCGCCGAAGTCGCAGATCAGGTCGATCAGGCTGCCGCGGATGGACATGTTCGCCGCCCAGAACCACGGCGGCATGAGCGGGATGCTGTTCATCGACATCATGACCATGCCGGGGATGGGGCCGATGCGCGGAAGCGCGGATGTCAACGTCCTCGACGAGGCGCTGAACGCCCGGAACGCCTTCACGCCGGTGAAGGCGGACGAGCAGGTGCGGCTCTACAATTTCTCGCTGTCGGGGACAATCCGCCCGAACCGGACGTCGTTCTCGATCAACGGCGGCGGCGGATCCCAGTACACGTCGCCGAGCCTCCTGGCCGTGCTGCCGGACGGGACGACGGCCACCGACACGCTGCGCCAGCCGCGCACGAGCGTCAACGCGAGCGCGCGCGTCGATCACGCGCTCACGAAGGATCACGCGGCGCGCCTCGGCGTCGACGTCGACTCGGGCCGCACGCGCAACCTCGGCGTGGGCGGCTACAACCTGTTCGAGCGGGCCTACACGGCCCGCACGACGAACGCCACGGTGCGGATCTCGGAGAACGGGCCCATCGGCAGGCGGTACTTCACCGAGTCGCGCGTGCAGCTGCGCTGGACCCGCAGCGAGAGCGAGTCGGCGGTCGAGTCGCCCACGCTGCGGGTGCTCGACGCCTTCACGAGCGGAGGCGCGCAGCAGCGAGGCGGCCAGCGAGGCTTCGCGTTCGAAGTGGCGTCCGACCTCGACTACGTGCGCGGCGCGCACTCGTGGCGCACGGGCGTGCTCCTCGAGGGCGGCTCGTTCCGGTCGGACGACGTGTCGAACTATCTCGGGACGTACACCTTCGCGAGCCTCGCGGATTACCACGCGGGGAAGCCTGCGGCGTACTCGCGGCGGATCGGCGCCCCGGACGTGACGTACTCGACACTTCAGGCCGCCGTCTACGTGCAGGACGACTTCCGCGTTTCGCGCAGCCTCCTGCTGACCGGAGGCCTGCGCTACGGCGTGCAGGACCACCTGAGCGACCGCTGGAACCTCTCCCCGCGGGCGACCTTCGCCTGGTCGCCCTTCCGAAGCGGGACGCTGACCGTCCGCGGCAGTTACGGTTACTTCTACGACTGGGTGGCCGGGGACCTCTACAAGCAGACGCTCCTGGTGGACGGGCTGCGGCAGCGCGAGCTGAACGTGCTGAACCCGGCGTATCCGTACGACGACGCTGGCGCCGTCTCATCGGCGCCGACCAATCGGTACCTGTGGTCGGACGACCTGTCGCTGCCGAACGCGCACCGGATGAACCTCGGCGTTGAACGGACGCTCTCGGCGAACAGCCGCCTGAGCGCGACCTACTCGAGGGGATGGGGACGGGGCCTCCTGCGGGGCCGGAACCTCAACGTGCCGGTCGGCGGTGTGCGGCCGGACCCGTCGCTCGCGAACGACGTGGCGCTGGTGGCCGACGCCGCCTCGCGGTCGCAGTCGCTGGGCGTGTCATTCAACGTCGTGCGCATGGACTGGAAGCGCACGTACTTCAGCGCGAACTACACGTGGAGCCGGAACGACACGAACACCGGCGGCGCCTTCTCGCTCCCGGCGAGCGGCGACGACCTGGAAGGGGAGTGGGGGCCGGCGGCGAACGACGTCCGCCACCGGCTCGGCGGCTCGCTCGGGATGCAGCCTGTCAGGAACCTGTCGTGCGGCCTCAACGTCCGCGTGCAGTCTGGGATGCCCTACAACGTCACCACGGGACGCGACGACAACGCCGACGGCGTCTTCAACGACCGCCCGGCCGGCACGTCGCGCAACTCGGAGCGCGGCGGGGCGCTCGTGGACCTCGGCGGGCGGATCTCGTATGCCTGGGGCTTCGGCAAGCCGCGCCAGGCCACCGGCCCGGGCGGGGCGACGGTGGCCATCAGGATTGGGGACAGCGGCGGCCTCGGGCCCGGGTTCGGCGGCGGCGCCGAGGACAAGCGCGTGCGCCTCGAGGTATACGTGTCCGGCCAGAACCTGCTCAACCGCGTGAATTACCTGGCGTACAGCTTCGTGAGGACGTCGCCGTTCTACGGCCGGCCCGTCGCCGCCTGGCAGCCCCGCCGCCTGCAGGTGGGGGCGCGCGTCTCGTTCTGAACGGGGTCACGTTCGAATCGGTGACACTCTCCAATTCCCGGGAAGCCCGTGGAATGGGAAAGTGTCACCGATTCTCGTGTCGTGCCTACCGCCGCACGCTCTCGTACGACATCGCGCGGTACTCGAGCGCGTTGGCCATCTCGATTTCACCCCGCGCCCGCGCGACGGCCGCGGCGGCGCGCGCCGTGCGCGCAGCGTCCGCAAAGGCGCCGCTCGCCGCCTGCGCGGCGGACTGCACCTGCAGGACGCGCGGGTCCCGCCCCCCGGTGAGCGCCACGGCACGGTCCGCCACGTCGCGCGCCCGCGCCGGGTCGCGGACGGCCGCGTCACGCGACTCCGCCAGCACGGTCGCCAGCGACGCCAGCAGCCGCGCGTCGTCCGGCACGATCGCGAGCGCCGCCTCGTAGTGCGTGACCGCGGACGCGTCCTCGTGGCGCACGGCGCGGACGTCGGCCAGGAACCGGTGCGCGTCGAAGTTGCCGGGACTCACCGACAGCGCCGTCACGAGGTGGGAGATCGCGTCGTCGTACTTGCGCTGCTGCGCCAGCACCGTGCCGAGCCGCACGTGCGCGAACGCGTCCTGTGGGGCCAGTTCCACGCCCTTCCGGAGCTGGGCTTCCGCTTCGGGGAACCTTCCCGCGCTCGCCAGTGCCTCGCCGAACGCGATGCGCGGACGCGCGTCCTCCGGGCGCTTCTGCACGGTGTCCTGCCACAGGCCGACCGCGCTGGCATACACGCGGTTGCGCGCTCGCGTGCCGACACCCGAAGCAATCACGACCGCCGCGAGGCCAACGGCAGCCGCACCGCGCATCATCGCGGCCCTCGAGGGGGAGGCCGGCCGGCCGAGGAGACGGCCGCCAACCGCGTACAGCGCGATGACCACGCCCGAGACGACGGCCGCGAGCGGCAGGTACATCCGGTGCTCCGCCGCAATTTCGGTGATGATCGGGAGGACACTGGACGACGGCGCGAGGATCAGGAAGAACCACGCGCCCAGGAAGCCAGCCGAGTGACGCCGCACGACGGCGGCGATCGTCAGGCCGAGCAGCGCCAGCACCACGACAGCCTGCCAGGCCCTCCAGAGCGGTGCGGGAATCAGCGCCCAGTCGTAGAAGAACACCAGCGGCGACGGCACGACGGCGAGGCGGAGGTAGTGCACGAGGACCTCGGCCTGGGTGCGAAGGTACAGCCACACGATCGACGGGTCGAGGTTGACCGAGGGTCCCCGGTACTGCCGCTGGACCAGGACGGCCAGCAGGACCCAGGCCGCCGCGAGCCCGGCCACCAGCCCCCAGCGCAGGCGGCCGCGCCTCCCCTCGGCGGGCTCGGCGAAGAGGTGGTCCCAGAGCGCCACGGCAATCGGCGCCGTGACCATCGTCTCCTTCGTGGCCATGCCGGCCGCGCAGCTGACGATGGAGGCTGCGGTCCACAGCCGGGCGCGCGGGCCGGCGTCCGCCGCCCGGATCGCGGCGTAGAGCGTCAGCAGGTAGAAGAGCCCCATCAGCGACTCGACACGCTGCGCGACGTAAGTGACCGCCGCCGTCTGGAGCGGGTGGACGACCCAGACGAGCGCGACGGCCCCGGCAATCCAGGGCGAGGCCGTGCCGAATGCGGCGCGCAGCCTGGGGCTCAACAGCGTCCGGCGGATGACGCCGAACACGAGGAGTGCGGCCGCGAGGTGAATGGCGAGGTTGCCCGCGTGGAAGGCCGTGGCGTCGAGCGCGGCCGGCGTGGAGGAGCCGAGCGCGTAGGAAACTGCGAACGACAGATTGGCGACGGGCCGCCCGGCGACGGTGGATTCCGACGGCGGCGACAGCGGAGTCGTCAGGGGCCAGAGTGTCCTGATCGTCGGGTTGCGCACGAGCGCACGCACGTCGTCCAGCACCAGGACGCCATCGAAGCTCGGGACGTACGCCCATACCCCGGCGCCGATGATGAGCGCGGCGATCGCAGACAAGACGAGCGGCGAAGGACGCGGCAGTGGCGGCGGAGGCGCGGCCGCGGAGACAGGACGGGCAGGCGCGGGCGAAGCAGGAGCCGGACGGGCAGCGCGCGTCTTCGGCGGGCGTGTCTTGGAGGTCACGAAGTCGATCTTAACCCGGTGCGCGCGCGACGTCGTACACGACGCGGGCTTGCCCAGGAATTGGTGGCGCTTCCCATTTCCGCGGCTTTGGGGGAATTGGAAAGTGTCACCAATTCCGGAGAGGTATGATGGAAACACAGTCAGAGGAGACCCCCTCCATGCATCGCCTTCGTGTGTCAGCCGCCGTCATCCTCCTGGGCGCATCGCTCGCATCCGCCCAGTCCCCCGAACCGCAAACGCCGTCGGCTCAGCCGCACTCCCAGGCCCAGCAGCCGCCGCCGGTCTTCCGGTCCGCCGTGGATCTCGTGCCGGTCGACGTCCTCGTGGTGGACCGGGACGGCAATCCGATCCCGGAACTGCGGCCCGAGGACTTCACCATCACCGTGGACGGCAAGCCGCGGCGCGTCGTGTCCGCCGAATTCTTGTCGCACTTCGACCGGTTCGCGACTCCTCCCGATCGCACCCAGGTCCCCAATTTGAACGTTGAGGACCGCGTCATGATGCGCGCGGAGTACAGCTCGAACACGAAGTCGCCGCCCGGACGGCTCTTCGTCCTCGTCGTCGACGCGGGCAACATGACGCGCGGCGGCGGGCGCGGGGCGATGGAGGCCGCCAGGGCGTTCGTGCAGAAGCTGGCGCCGAACGACCTCGTGGCCCTCGTGACGCTTCCCGCGGGCGTGACGGTCGATTTCACCGCCGATCGGACCGCCATCAGGGAGGCGCTGCTCAAGATCGTCGGCGGCGGGGCCAACAAGTACCTGGCGAACGTCAACGTCAGCCTCACCGAGGCGTTCGCGCTGCAGGTCGGCGGAGACCGCAAGCGCATCTTCGAGGACGCCGTGCGGCTGGAATGCTCGTTCGCGAGGTCGGACACCGAGCTGATGAACTGCAGGATGAACCTCGAAGCCGAGGCCCGCAGCAAGTTCTTCATGGCGCGGACGTCGGCCGAGTCGAGCGGCCGGGCGCTGGAGCACCTCGTCCGGCGCCTCGCGCTCATCGAGGGCCAGAAGCACGTCATCTTCATCGGCGAGGCGTTCGTCACGGGGGCCTCGTTCGGCTACCTCGACGGCTCGGGCGACCTCGCCCGGCTGGGGAGCCTCAGCCAGGCGGCGCGGGCGAACTTCTACGTGCTCCACCTCGACCGCGCGTTCCTCGAAGCCTTCGACGTCCTGGAGCGATTCCCCTCACGGACGCTCCTGGAGGACGCGCGGCTGCTGAACGACGGCCTGGGTGAACTGGCCGGGCAGGCTGGAGGCACGTACTTCAACCTGACAGTGGCCATCGACCCGGCGTTCGAGCGGATCGCGCGGGAGACGTCGGCCTCCTATCTCGTCGCGTTCGAGCCGGCCGCGGACGATCGCGACGGAAAGGCCCACAACGTCTCGGTCAAGGTGGCGCGGCCGGACGTGCAGATCAGAGCGCGGCGGCAATTCACCGTGGACCCCGCGATGCAGGCGGCCCCGGTCGCCGAGCGGCTCTCGCGCGTGCTGAATTCCCCCTACCTGCCGGTGTCGGTCCCGATGGACCTGACGACCTACGTCGTCGGCGACTCGCGGGAGGGCGGCGTGCGTGTGCTGATGGCGGCCGAGATCGGCTGCGGCCCGGACGCGGCGGCCGATTTCGACGTGGGCCACCTCGTGACCGACCCGACGGGGAAGGGCTCGGGGTCGGCGGTTCAGCATCCATCAGCCATCGTCGAGCGCCGGCCCGGCGTGCGCTGCGTCTACTACTCCTCGAGCTTCGGCCTCAAGTCGGGCGATTACGCCGTGCGCGCGGTCGCCCTCGATTCGGCCAGCCGTGCCGGGGGCGTCGAGCGGCACCTCGATGCGAGGCTGACGCCGGCGGGTCCGTTGGGGCTGAGCAACCTGGTGCTGACCGACCCCTCCGTGCGGGTGAACGACAAGATGAAACTGGTCGTGGACGGCCGGGTCGCGGGTTCGAGCGTCGCGGCCTACATCGAGATGCGCCGCCTGCAGCCGGCCGCCGATCCCGCGTCGGCCGCCCTGCGGCCGGTCGTGCAGTTCGAGGTGGCCCGGGCGGACGGCGGGCCGGCGTTGGCGGGCACCGTCCCTCCGGTCTCTGACGATGCCGAGGCCGGCGCGTGGTACGCCGAAGGCACCGTGAACCTGGCGACGCTGGGTCCAGGCACCTACACGGTCCGCGCCCTCGTCTCGTGGGACGGGAAGGTGGTGGGCCGCGCGAGCCGGTCGATCATCGTCGAGCGAGCTGCCAGCCAACAGCCCTGACCCGCTCGGTACAGAGAACGGCCCCGCAGGCCGCGAGGGCGTGCGGGGCCGGAGTCGTTCGGAACCCCGGGGCCGAAGCCCCGGGGCTCCAAGTGGAACGAACTAGAACAGGAAGCGGACGCCGACGCGGGCCGACCGTCCGCCCTGGAACCCGCTGTCCTGCAGGAACCGCGCGTCCGGCGTCAGCGTCG
>CAZBIP010000173.1:0-6997 GCA_964491885.1 uncultured Vicinamibacterales bacterium | reverse complement strand
GCCAGGCGGCGGCAGAAGCCGACGAGCTGCGTCCACGCCTCGTCGCGCGAGAAGCCGTCGGGGACGCGCCGCGCCCCGCCGCTCCCGAGCACGACCACTTTCACACCGAGGCGCTCGAGGCGGCCCAGCGTCAGCTCGAGGTGGGCCGCCTGGCGGGCCGGGTCCACGTCGGGCCCCGTGAGCTTGATGGCCCCGGGGATGAAGACATTGGCGGCCTCAACCGGGATGCGCATCTGGGCGACCCGTGCCGCTAGGCCCTGGAACTCCGCGTCGGTCAGCGCCGCGACTCTCGAGGCGTTGATCTCGACGTAGTCGAAGCCGGCGGCCTGGGCGGCCTCGAACTTGTCCGCGTCGAGGCACACGCCCACCCGGATCGGGCGGGGGGGCTGCGCGGCAGCGACGAGAGGAGCCAGAGCGAGGACCAGGGCGAGGATCAGGGCGGCTGGGAGGTGCTTCACGGGCTGAAGCATACCCGATTCCAGCACCCGCCGGGCGGCCGTGGAGCAGCCCCCGCCGCGGGTCGCCCGCGAACCGGTGCCCGGGCTGCCCGCTGGCGGTTTTCTGTTGACTTGGGCGCCGCCGGGCCGACAATGGGGCTCGTCGCACCTTTGTGGATCGCACGTACCGGCAGCCGTTGCCCCTCCGAGGCTCGCGTGTGACCGGGGGCCGAGGGGAGCGGCGCCGCCATCCCGCGAGGAGCCGTCCATGAACAGACTGGCGCGTGCCCTGACTACCATCGCCCTCGCGTTCGGCTGCTGGCTCACACCGGGCCAGGCTGCCGCGCAGCCGCAGCGAATCCTCGACAGGACGGCCCTCGTACGGCAGGCGGCTGCCCTGACGCACAGCAACTACATCCGGTACGTGCGGGGCGAAGGCCCCTGCCAGACGGGCGATGCCAGCCCCGGCGCGCGGACGATCTGGGCCGCGACACTCGGATGCATCCAGACACCGTCTCCGACGATCTACACCGCACTCCTCCTGCCCGTGATGACGTCGGGCGCAGAAGCGCCGAACGCGAAGGTCGTCGCCACGTTCGTGGTGTCGCAGGTCCTCGGCGCCGCCCACCTGTTCGCGAGCGCGCATATCCCGAACTCGACCGCCACGCAAGGCAGCCAGGGCGTCTTCATCACCAAACCCGGGACGTACACGGTGACCGGAAAGCCGTTCACCATGCAGGCGAACCAGCCGTACCACGCGGCGGCCAGCGTCTACATGCTCGACAAGTGCGAGTCGGCGTGCGCGGTCGTCGCCAGGGTGACCGACCTCAGGTGGGCCTTCTGAAGCACCGTGTGCCGGTCCGCGCGCATCGCTGGTTGCGGGAGTGAACCCCATGCCTGGGCGAGTCCGAGCCGACAGCACCGTGACGTTTCACCTCGAGGGCGTCGACGAGCACGGCATCGTGGTCGACTCGACCTTCGATGAAGGCAAGCCGCTGACGGCGGCTTTGGGGACAGGCACGATCCTGAAGAGCCTGGAGGCGGCGCTCATCGGGATGGCGGCAGGCGAGAAGACGTCGGTCGTCGTCCGGCCGGAGGACGGGCACGGCCTGCGCGACGAGGCGCTCGTGAGGCACGTCGAACGCGAGCGTCTGCCCAAAGGCTGCCGCAGGCCGGCGGCCGGCGACGTCCTGCAGCTCGCGCTCGACGGCGGGGTGCTGCGGCCCGTCACCGTGGTGGGCGTCGAGCGGGACCGCGTACTGATCGACTTCAACCACCCGCTCTGCGGGCGGACCATCACCTATGCCCTCACCGTCCTCGGCGTCGGCTGAACCGGCAGTCGCCCGGCTGGATCGCGGGGCGTTTCCCGCAACGCTGGCCGCGGTGCTGTCGCGGGCACTCGGACTGTTCGCGTTCGAGTATCGCGGCGAGCCGGTCGGGGTGGACGGCATGCGTCTGCGCAGGGACCGCAGGCCGGCTGCCGATGGCAGCCGCCCGAGGCTCCGGTACGAGGAGCCGTGCACGTTTCGGCACAGCGAGCCTCGTATCGAACTGTTCGTCGATCTCTTCACCCGGATAGCCGGCGCGTTCGAGTTCTGCCGCGGCGGAACTCCGGTCGAGGTCGATGCCGTCAGGCTGGTGAACCTCCGTCGGTGGGCGCGCTACCCCTACGACGACTTGTTGTCGAACCTCTCTCCCATCACGACGGCGTGTTCGGCCCGATGCGTGTTCTGCTACCGGAAAGGGTCCTTGAACGGCCGGCTGCTCGGCATGTCCGCGAGGACGCTCCGTCCGCTGGAAGCCGAGACCAGAGCGAAGTACTGGCGGGATGACGAGAGGCGAGGGCTACCGGTCCACCGGGCGGACCTCGGCGAGGCGTTCAGCAACAGGTGGTTCTTCGACATTCTCGAGATTGCCAGGCGGGCCGACCCCGGCGGGGTGTTCAGCCTGACGACGAACGGCGACTTCCTCGATCGCCCCACGATCGAGCGCCTGAAGGCGTTCAAGCCGCTCGTGCTCGCGGTATCCATCAACAGCGCCGACGCAGAGCGGCGGTCGGCGCTCATGCGGCCGCGCAACGTCGAGAACGGCCTGAACGCGCCGGCCCTGCTGCGGGAAGCCGGCATTCCGTTCGTCGGGAGCATCGTCGCCGACCAGCGGCTCGACCTGCCGGACATCGAGCGGACCATCCGTCATCTCGACGCGCACGAAGCCGTCAAGATCAGGGTGCTGCTGCCCGGGTACACGAGGTACTCCGCAGGGGAGGCGCTGCCGGGTCTGGACGAGTGGTGGGACGCCGTCGCCGCGCTGGTGACGCGGGTGCGACGCGATGTCGAGACGCCGCTTCACCTCGCTCCGGCGTTCGTGGTCGATCGGGATGCGACGCCGGTGATCGACGGCCTGTTCAGAGACTCCGTTGCGCGGAAGGCCGGGCTGAGGATCGGGGACGCGGTGCTCGAGGTGGACGGCCGCGAGGTGTTCACGAAGACGGATGTGATCCGGCTGCTCGAGAAGGCTCAGACGGCCGCCAGGGCGAGCCACCTGCGGGTCAGGCGGAATGGTGCCACGTTCACGGCCGTCCTGGCACCGGGCGGGGGGGCGGGTGCACCGGAGTTCCCTTCCCCGGATGACGCGATCCGGAGGCCCGCATACGGCGTGTTCATGAATCAGGGACTCGAGATCGACGGGCTTGCATGGATCAGGCGGCACCTGGCGCAGCACCGGCGGGGCGTCCGCGCCCTGCTGTTCACGACCCCGCTGGCTCATCCCCACGTTCAGCAACTGGTCTCCCGCTTCCGGTCCTTCGGAGGCCCGCACGACGTCAGGTTCACGATGGCCGAGCACGAGTTCTGGGGCGGCAACATCAAGATCGGGGACCTGCACGTGGTCAGCGACTACGTGCGGCACATCGAGCGGGTCCTGCAGACGGGCTGGAGGCCCGACGTGGCGTTCATTCCCGCCTCTTTTCTCTCGGGCAGGTGGGGACTGGACATGACCGGGACGTCGTACAGGCGCATCGAACGGGAGACGGGAGTGCGGACCCTTCTCGTCCCGGTGACGCGGATCATGGAGTGAGGCATGGCAGAGGAGAGTCGGGACGAAGCCGAGTACGTCTGGAGGTTCAAGCTGGAAGACGGGACCGCCGCGTCCGAGGACCCGTTAGCCGACATGATTCGCGGCTTCGTGGAAGGCTTCCTCGAGATCGGGTGTTTTACCCGCCACGGGAAGGACGCGCACGTGGACGGGTTCCGGCTGAACGACCGGAAGGGTGTTATCGCGTTGGCGATGAAGAAAGGGGGTTGATGGACGCGTTGCGTCGAGAACAGGACCGTCTGCAGCCGCCCCGAAGGCGGAAGGAGGAGCGACAACGATGCAGGTGAACGAGGCGTTGCCCAGAAGGAGCTGGCTGAAGATCGCCGCCGCGAGCGGCACCGGCGTCCTGCTGGGCGGGTACAGCGTCTTGGCGTCGAGCGCCGCCTCGGCACGGGCCCAGGTTGCGCCTGACACTATGACGCTGAAGCTGGCCAAGCTCCGCTTCGAGCGGAGGGTGCTGACGGCCGACAGTCAGCGCGACGTCGCGGACTCGCTGGCGCCGGTCTTCTTGACCCTGGCCAAACAGTCCGGCCCGCTGGAGGGCACGGATGACGAACTGCTGGCGAAAATCCGACGCCTGACCAGCGTGAAGGGATCGCTGCTCAGCCTCGGCAACAGCGCGGAAACCGAACTGAGTGTCAGCGGACTCAAGTCCCTGCGGACTCGGGCCCAGCTGGACAGGCTCCAGCCGTTGAAGACGCCGGCGGTCAAGAAGTAGCTGGAGCGGCGTGAAACGGGCGGAGCGCCGCCGCCGGCGCTCCACCCTCTCGGCGTCGGCCCGCGGGTCGCGCACCGGCGGGCCGACGCACCCACCTTGCCATGGTGTGCCCGCCGGCGTACGTCGATCGCGGCATGGACGCCTGCCTCGTGCTGACGTACGGGTGCGGTTTCCGCTGTCGCCACTGCATGTACAGCTGCGCGCCCGGCCGCGCGGGCAGGATGGAGGTGTCCCAGGCCTGCCGGGCCATCGATCAGTTGAATCTGTCGCCGCGCTTCGACGGCCACATCTCCCTGGCCGGCGGCGAACCCTGGCTCGTGTACGACGACATGCGGGAGATCATGTCGTACGGCCACGAGCGCTACGGTAATGCCTTCACGGTCTCGACCAACGCGGCCTGGGCCACCACGGCCGCGGCCGCGGAATCCGCCCTCCGACCCCTGGTGTCACGAGGGCTGATCGCGCTGCAGATCAGCTTCGACGACTATCACCTGCAGTTCGGCACGGCGGAATCCGTCGGTCATGCGGTGACAGCGGCCAAGGCACTCGGCTGCGAGGTGACGATCCAGACGGTCTACTCGAACCGGACCAGGCGGAAGGGTGACCTGTCCCGCCTCCTCCCGCCCGACGCCGCACGTCTCGTTGATTCGTGGACGGAAAGCAGCGTCATTCCCGCCGGCAGGGCCGCCTCGCGCATCGGTCACGACGAACTGCCGGCCGAGTGGCGCGGCGCGAAGGGCATGTGCACGCTCTTTCTCACGTGGACCGTGATGCCCGACGGCGGGTTGAGCCCGTGCTGCTCCGCGGATCTGTCCGAGATCGTGCCCTTCGGCAACATCTTCACCGAGGAGTTCGAGGCGATTCTCGCCCGGCACGACTTGGATCCGATCCTGAACGCCATCGGCGCGTTCGGCGGCCCGTACCTCCTGCTCAAGACCATGAGAACCCTCGGGCTGGCCGGCGGGAGGGGCCGGACGTGGTCCAATCACTGCCACGCGTGTCTCGACATCCTGCGTCAGCGAGAGGCCATGGCCGCCTGCAGGGAGTATCTTCGAGGCTGCGAAGCCGACCTGCTCCTGCTCAGACTCCACAACTCCGAGCAGATGCTCCGTTACCTCCACGGACGCTTGACCAGGGAGGAACTCTCGTTCCCGGAATTCGACGTCGAAACCAGGCAGTTCCGCTAGAGGGACAATTCCGACAGATCGGCCGGGTCGGCTCCGACAAGACCGGGCGGCCGTCTTTCTCAGCGCTTTCGCAGCAACAGCGCGCGGAGCGCGAAGTCGGCGCCGACGGTCGAACCGGCGCCGACAGACACGCTGCGCGACTGGCCCTGGTAGCCCGACCGCGACACCCTGACTTCGTGCGCGCCGGGCGTCACGCCGTCGATCCGGTAGGAACCGTCGCCCCCGGTCACGGCACTGCCTCCGCCCGACACCGAGATGGATGCGCCACCCAGCGGCCTCCCCGTCCGCGCATCAGTGACGCGGCCCCTCACGTGTCCCGGGGCCGGCCTTGGCACAGGCCTTGGCGCCGTGTGCGTTCCCGGCTTGGCCGGTGACGGGAGCACGGGCCGCACGGCACCACCAGGGGCCGCGGGCTTCGGCGGGGCGGGCATGGGCACGGGCTTCGCGACGACCCCGGGCCGGCTGGCTGCCGGCGGCACGACCCGTTGTGCTGCCGCGGTGCGGCGCATGGTGTCGACGAGCGCCGTGATCTGCTTCAACTTCACATCGATCTTCGCGTCGCCTCTCGCGCGCAGCGAGATCTCGCGGGTCGCCGTCTCGAAGCCCGGCCGCGCGACGACCACCCGGTAGGCGCCAGGGCTGACGTTGATCAAGGCGAAGCGCCCGGCGCTGCCGGTCAGGACCGACAGCGTGGCGCCGCCGCGCAGCAGGCTCACGCGCACGCCGGGCAGGTCCTTGTTGTTCTGGTCGCGGACGTGGCCGTGCACCAGGCCCCCCGTCTTGTCCAACGCCACCAGCCGAAGCGGCGCGGACGTTGCCGCACGGCCGGGCGGCGGCACGGTGAGCCGCACGGTGGCAACGGCCGGCACCCTCCCGACGGTCACTGTCACCGGCACCGCCGCGGCGCCGAGCGTCGCGTGCCGCACGCTGACCGTCACCGCCCCGGCGGCGATCCGCGGCACGAAGAACTCGCCGCGCGCATTCGTGCGGATCGGGCCCACGCCGGGCACGGTCACGAGCGCGAGCGCCACCGGGTTCCCGCGCGCATCCAGCACGCGGCCCTTCAGGGCCCCGGCGCGCGCCGGCACGACGCGCGACAACGCGGTCGAACTCAGGACGCCCAGCCGGGTGCCGGCCAGCCCGCCTTTACCGATCTGGAAGTCGGCCAGGCTGACGCGTCCAGCCAGCAGGGGAATCCGTCCCGTCGCCAGCAGCTTCCCGCGCTGCTTGACGCTCAACACACCGAGCAGCCCTGGCGGCAGCGGAGCGAGCGTGAACGACCCGTCGGACCCTGTCGTCGTCGTCGTGCCCGTGGACGTCTCTGTCACCTCCGCGCCGCCCACCGGCTGGCCGTCGTCGATCACCACGCCGGTGACGCTCCCGGGCGCCCCTTCGACCGCCTCCGTGCCCGAGGACGGGTCGGCCTCGGCGTTCTGCCCCGACTCGGCCGCCGCGGCCTCGTCGCCGGCCCCGCCGACCAGCGCTTCCAGTTCCTGGACCTTCTGCACGAGGGAGAGCAGGTCGCTCGCGAACGTGTTCACCCGGGACATCACGCCTTCGGA
>CAZBIP010000172.1:3032-6999 GCA_964491885.1 uncultured Vicinamibacterales bacterium | reverse complement strand
CTTGCTGCAGCCGACGACGAGCAGCGGCAACACCATCAATCCCAGCACCAGCAGTCTGCGCATATCACACCTCGAATGAAGGACCCCGGGAGCAGGACGAGTACCTGTGCATCTTAGCGCAAAGCCGGGACCCAGGGCGCGACAGCGCGCCCGCGCGACAGATTCTGGATTCTGAATTCTGGCTTCTGAATTCCGGGCTTCTGTCTACTTCACAATCGTCGCCTTCACCTCCAGCGTCACCTTGCGATCGGTGAGCGGGTCGGCCGACTGACTCAGCACTGTGGCCACGCCGTCGTTCAGGATCGCGGTGACACTCTGCGCGATCGACGTCTTGCCGGCGGGCATGTCCGGTTCCGGCGCGTCCTTCAGCAACTGGTAGTCGAGGGACGCCCGAAGTCGGATCCTGTCGCCCTCAATCCTCGGCTCGGCATCGACCGACAGCGGCACGAACGTGGGAGCCGTGTTCTTCCGGAAGACCTCGGCGTTCGTCCGGATGCGTCCGCTCTCGCCGTCGGCGACGTTCATCGTGATCGTCTTCCGGACCGGCGGCGCCGCGCCAATCTGGTCCGTCACCGTGAACTCGAGGCGCAGGTTGACGAGCTGGCCGCGGGGCCTGGGCGCGGCGATCACCGGTTCCGGTGTCGGGGCATCGCCAGTCGAAGCCCTCGGTACTCGCGCAGGGGCCGGTGCCTGGGGCGCTTGCGGCGCCTGGGGCGCGCGAGGCGCCCGGGGTGCGACTGCCGGGGCCGGAGGAACGGGCGGCGCCTGCGGCTCGCCAGTGGTCGCCGTAACGGCCTCCGCCACGCTGGACCGCGGCCTGGCGGCGAGGGCCGGCGCGACGCCGGACGAAGGGTGTGCCACAGGAGCAGGCTGCGGAACGGCCGCCGGCGTGGGCGCGACAGCGGCCACGACCGGCCGGGGCGTCGGGGTCGAGGCCGTCGTGGTCTGGGCAAACGCGTGTGCCGTCAGCAGCAGGGCTGCAGCGGAAACCAGCATGGTCGGTCTCGTCTTCATCGTCGTGCCTCCAGGTGTGGCGGAAGGGTTCTGTTGTCGGTCGAGCGATCTTCGAGAGCGGGAATGTCGCCCATCGGAGCGACGTCCAGTGGTGCCAGGTCCACGTCGGAAACGCCCAGAGGCGCCGGCTCGACATCTGACAGAGCCAGGGGCGCGATGTCGGGCAAGGCCGGCAGGAGCGCCACGGCTTCTCGGCCAGCATCCGGCTCGAATTGACCGTCGCGCTTGCCACGCCCGCTCCGGGCCGCGGCCAGGTTGATGGCGGGTGTCCTGGCGGCACCAGGATTCTGCGGTTCTGCCGCTGTGGGACTCGCGGCGCCGTCTGCTGCGGCTGTCGCCTGCGCGTAGACCGGGCCTGGCTGGACCGCCGCCGACGCGCCGCGCGCGGCCTCCAACGTCGATCCGCCGTCGGGCGGCACTCGCGCCGGACGAGAGAGCCACGTCGCAGTCGCCACGGCCAGCAGGAGGACGGCCGCCGCTCCAGCCCACGCCCAGCGCGGGAAGGAGGGGGTCCGACGCCGTCCGCGCCGCTCGATCGCGTCGAGGACGCTCGCACGCAGGCCCGCCGAAGGCTCCGCGTCCGTCATCTCCCGGGCCACCGAGTCGATGGTGGCGTCGAGTCCGGCGGGCGACGCCTGCGTTTCCCTGGCAGTGCTGACTTCGTCGGAGTCCATGTCTTTCGTCCTGCCCCGCCTCCGCCAAACGGCCTACCGGCCCGCCCTGAGCGAGCGGCCGCGAGCCGAAGGGCCGGCTTCGGCGCGGCAAGCCTTGTCCCCAGCCCCTAGCCCCCAACCCCCAGGCCGAATCCTGCCGCCGCCAGGCGCGCCCGTAGCTGCCTCCGCGCCTCGCTCACCCGCCACTTGAGCGTGCCGACCGGGATGCCGAGGGTGCTGGCCGCCTCCGCGTAGTCCTGGTCGCCGGCGGCCGCGACGAGCAGCGTGTCACGCAGCTTGGGCGTGAGCCTCGCGATTTCGCGCCGGATGTGACGCTGGAGTTCGTCGTCCATCACCGCCTGTTCCTGCGTGCGCGCGGCGTCGGGCACTTGCCACTCCACCTCGTCGGGCGGCTGAACGAACCTGCGGAGCAGCGAACGGACGCTTCGGCGCCGCGTGAGCGCCTTGCGCCAGGCGATGGCGAGCACCCAGGTCTTGAAGCTCGCCTCCCCTCGGAACTCCTGGAGGTGCTGGTACGCCGCCACGAAGGCCTCCTGCGCCACGTCCTCGGCGTCCTCCCGGGTCCCGAGCGCCGCCAGGGCGGCCCGGAACACCGGGACCCGGTGCCGGTCGACGAGCGTTCCGAACGCGGCGTGGTCGCCCCGCCTGGCCCGCTCGACCAGCTCCGAATCGCTCACACCCACAGTAGACACCCGCCCCCTCGCGCCGGTTTGATTATGGGGTCAGATCCGCAGATCTGCAGGCCTGACCCACAGATCTGCGGGTCTGACCCCGGTCCCCCGGTCCACGCTGTAGTACACTCAGCAGGGACGGTCGCGGATCGCACTGCGGCCCGGACCCTGTGCAATCTCAGCCTGTGAACTGTGTCAGGGCCGGAAGGCAGCAGCACTAAGCGGACCCTGTGATGTGCCGCAGGACAACCCGGGCCGCAGTGGGATCCTCGACCGCCGTCCGGCTTCTGGCTTCAGCATTCTGGATTCTGAATTCCGGATTCTGAATTCTGGCTTCTGACTTCTGACTCCTGTTTCTGTCCCGATGTCCTACACCGTGATCGCCCGCCGCTGGCGGCCGCAGAAACTCGAAGAGGTCGTCGGCCAGCGCGCCGTCACGCAGACCCTCCGAAACGCCATCGCGAGCGGGCGCATCGCCCAGGCCTTCGTCTTCGGCGGTCCCCGCGGCGTCGGCAAGACGACCACCGCCCGCATCCTCGCCCGCATGCTCAACTGCGAGAAGGGGCCGACCCCCGACCCCTGCGGCGTGTGCGATGCCTGCCGCGAGATCGCCGACGGCCGCGACATGGACGTCCTCGAGATCGACGCCGCGTCGAACACGGGCATCGACAACGTCCGCGAGGTCATCATCTCGGGCCTGGCCATCCTGCCGGCGCGCGACCGTTACAAGGTCTTCATCATCGACGAGGTCCACCAGCTGTCGGGCCCGTCGTTCAACGCGCTGCTCAAGTCGATCGAGGAACCGCCGCCGCACGTGGCCTTCGTGATGGCCACCACGTCGCCGGACAAGATCCCCGAGACGATCCTCTCCCGGTCCCAGGTCTTCGAGTTCAAGACGATCTCCAGCAAGGCCATCGCCGACCAGTTGACGAAGATCGTGCAGGCGGACGGCATCGGCGCGTCGCCGGAGGCCATCGCCCTCGTGGCCCGCGCGGCCGAGGGCAGCATGCGCGACGCCGAGACGGCCCTCGACCAGGTCATCGCCTTCGCCGGCACGACGGTCACGGCCGAGGACGTCGCCACGGTGCTCGGCCTGGTCGGCCGCGACCTGCTCTTCGACGTCTTGACCGCCGTGGCCGACGAGGACGGCGCCGCGGCGTTCACGCTGGCCGGCCGCGCGGTCGAGGCCGGGTACGACCTCAAGCTGCTCTGCCGGGAACTCGCCCGCCTCGTCCGCGACCTGCTCGTCCTCTCGGTCGATCCCACCAGGTTCGACGACCCGGACGTGGCGCCCGAATCGGACCGCGAGCGTCTGACGGCGCTTCTGCCGCGCTTCTCGCGCGAGGACCTGCTCCGCTCGTTCGACGTGCTGTCGCGGGCCGAGGACGAGATCCGGCGCGCCACCGAGCCGCGCGCCTACTTCGAGATGGCGCTGCTGCGGTGGATCCACCTTCGCAAGCTGACGCCCCTAGCCGACCTGATCGACCGGCTCGAGCGCGGGGGGACGCCGCCGCCCGGGTCCGGCGGCCGCCCGTCATCCGGGACGCCTCCGCTTCGCGAGCCTCCGCGCCCGGTCCCGTCTTCTTCCGCGTCAGTGGCGCGGAAGCT
>CAZBIP010000172.1:0-2932 GCA_964491885.1 uncultured Vicinamibacterales bacterium | reverse complement strand
GCCTTGAAGGACGCCTTCATCGCGGGCATCCAGAAGAACCGGCCCATGCTGTCGCAGACCATCGTCGCGCAAGCGCAGCGGATCGACGTGGACGGCGCCCGCATCGTGTTCCACTTCGGCCCGATCCAGACGATGCTCGCGGACCAGGTGGCGCAGCAGCGCCAGTGGCTCGAATCGCTCGCCGCCGACGTGGCCGGCCGGCGGATGTCGGTCGCGGCGGTCGTGGACAAGAGCGCCCCCGTCACGGATCCGCGGGCGAACGGCCCGGCGGCCTCGCCCGCGCCCTCCGGCCGGATTGCGGCCCCAGCGGCCGACGAGCCGCGCGACCTGCGGGCGGAGGCGCTCGGCGACCCGGCCGTGCAGTCGCTGCTCGACATCATCCCGTCCGAACTGCGGAACGTGACGGAGCTGAAGGACTCATGAACATCCAGAACATGATGAAGCAGGCGCAGCGGATGCAGGAGCAGATGCAGCGCCAGATGGCCGATCTCCGGATCGAGGCCACGGCCGGCGGCGGCATGGTGACGGTCGTCGTGAACGGCCTCAAGCAGGTCCAGTCGCTGACGATCGACCCCGAGGTGGTGTCGAAGGACGACGTGGAGATGCTGCAGGATCTCATCCTCGCCGCCCTCAACGACGCCAACCGCAAGGCCGACGAGGCGATGTCGTCGCAGCTCGGCGGGATGATGGGCGGCCTGAAGCTCCCGGGCATGTAACCGCGGCCACCACGCATGTACCAGCCCGAACCCCTGACGCGCCTCATCGAGCAGCTGCAGCGCCTGCCCGGCATCGGCCGGAAGAGCGCGCAGCGCCTCGCCTTCCACGTGCTCAAGACGCCCCGCGAGGAGGCCGATCTGCTCCGCGACGCGATCCGCGACGTCAAGGAGCGCGTGACGTACTGCTCGGTCTGCAGCAACGTGACGGACGTCGACCCCTGCCCCATCTGCACGGACGAGTCGCGCAACACGCGCGTCATCTGCGTCGTGGAGGAGCCGCCCAACGTGCTCGCGATCGAGCGCAGCCGCGACTTCAACGGCACGTACCACGTCCTGATGGGCGCGCTCTCGCCGCTGCAGGGTGTCGGCCCGGACGAGCTCCGCATCAAGAGCCTGCTGGCGCGCATCGACGCGGGCGGGGCCGAAGAGGTCATCCTCGCCACCAACCCGAACGTCGAGGGCGAGGCCACGGCCATCTACCTGGCGAGGCTGCTCAAGCCGATGGGCGTGCGGGTCACGCGCATCGCGATGGGCGTGCCCGTCGGCAGCGACCTCGAGTACGCGGACGACGTCACCATGCACAAGGCCATGGAGGGCCGCAGGGAGGTCTGACATGCTCCCGCCGTCGTTCCAGGTGCCCGCGTCGATCGTGCTGCTCGCCGGCGGGGCGCTCGCCTGCTTCGCCGGGTACCGCCTGTTCAAGCAGGTCCTCGCGGTGTACGGATTCATCCTCGGCGCGCTCATCGCCAGCTCGATGGTGGGCGCGGCCGGCACCTGGGTCACCGTGATCGCGGCGCTCGGCGGCGGCCTCGCCGGCGCCCTGTTGCTCGTCGCCGGCTACTTCGTCGGCGTCGCCCTCGTCGGCGCGGCGCTCGGCGCCTTCATCGTTCACGTCGGGTGGAAGTTCGTGGGCGGCGATCCCCACTGGATCGCGGTGCTGGTGTGCGCGGCGCTCGGCGCGATCCTCGCGATGTCGTTCCAGCGGCACGTCATCATCCTGGGCACGGCGTTCGGAGGCGCCTGGACGATGCTGGTGGGGGCCGCGGCGCTGATGCTGGGCAAGGGCGCGCGGGTGGAGTCGTCCTCGACCGACGTTTGGGTGGTCTACCCGGGATACGGCGGCCCGTCTGGTGCGTGGGTCTACGTGGCGTGGATCGCCATCGCCCTCACAGGCGTGTACGTCCAGTTGCACGCCAGCGGCAAGGCGAAGTCGCGGAAGCGGTAGACTGAATGCGCCGGTTCGACCCGGGGTCTGCCTTCGACTTCGCTCAAACCGAGGAGGACTCTGGGCTCCATCCGCTGTTCAGAATTCGGGATTCTGACTCCCGACTTCTGACTCCTGACTTCTCTTGAGCCGCGCCCGGTCACCTTCTGACGTACAGCGCCATCCTCGGGAACGCGAACGTCCCCGCCGCATCGTCCACGATGTTCACCTGGCAGCTGTAGAGGCCTGGCGCGAGCTGGCCGGGGCCGACTTCGATCTGCACGGCGACGGCCTTCCGATCCGCGACGTTCTGGCGGTCGAAGGCCGTCAACGGCGTCTGCAGCGTGCGCTGCCCCCCGCGGTAACACGAGACGCTCGACAGCACGCGCGCGGCGGACGCCGCGCCGCGGCTGTTTGCCCCAGGCCGCCCTTGCGCAGTCCCAGCTGCGGCCGCGCCCGGCGCCGCCGCCGGGCCGCCGGCTGACGCATCGGCCGCCGGCTTCGCCGGGTCGTACACCTCGAAGAAGAAGAACATCGGCTGCGCCGCCGTGACGACGCGGGCCACGTTGGCGGTGAGCAGCTGGCCGTCCCGCAGCAGCGGGTTGACGACGCCCTTCTTCGCCGAGGCGGGCTGGCGCTGCGAAGCGAGCACCACCGAGCTGACCTTTAGCGCCTGCCGCTCGATGTCGGGCACGACGAGCGGCGTCTCGAAGGAGCCGACCGTGCCCAGCTGGTTCTCACGGATGACGAGCTTCACCGAGTAGCGACCCGGCGGCAGCTCGAAGGTCGTGTCGTACTGCACGTTCTTCCGACGCACCTCCTCGGTCGCAGCCACGGCCAGCTTCACGGTGTCGCGGATCCACGCGACGATCCGCTGCTGCGGGTCGCGGATGACGCCGAGGACGTCGAGTGTGGCGCGCTCCTTGTCGCTCGATCGCGAGAACTCCACCCGCGAGCCGGGCACGATGAAGGACATCGGCACGAAGTACCGGTTCGGCTTCAGCCGGAAGTA
>CAZBIP010000171.1:0-7031 GCA_964491885.1 uncultured Vicinamibacterales bacterium | reverse complement strand
ACATCGACATGGCCATCACGCACGTCGTGCGCGGCGACGACCACGTGTCGAACACGCCGAAGCAGGTGCTGCTCTATCGCGCGCTCGGCAAGCCCGAGCCCGCGTTCGCGCACGTGCCGCTGATTCTCGGGCCCGACAAGCGGCGGCTGAGCAAGCGGCACGGGGCGACATCCGTGACCGAGTACTCGCGGCAGGGGTACCTGCCCGAGGCCATGATGAACTTCCTGGCGCTGCTCGGCTGGTCGCCGGGCAACGACCAGGAGCTGTTCACGCGCGAGGAACTCGTGGCGGCGTTCTCGCTCGAGGGCATCAGCAGCAGCAACGCCGTCTTCAACCCCGAGAAACTGGAGTGGTTCAGCGCGCAGCACATCATGCGGATGCCGGCGGCGGAGCTCGCGCGGCGGATCGAGCCGCGGCTTGCAGAGGCGGGCTTGTGGCCCGTTGTGTGGAGCCATGGGTCTCCGGAAGGGACAAGGGGCAAGGGACAAGGGGCAAGCGGAATGGACTGGAGCGCCGGGTTCCCTGAAGGATGGAGCCCCGGGTCTTCCTTCGACTCGCCCGCAGACGGAGAGCTCGCTCAGGACAAGTCAGACCCGGGGGAGGGGGCATGGCTCACGAAGCTCATCGAGCTGCTCCGCCCGCGCGCGAAGCGGCTTACGGACTTCGTTGAGAAGGGGCGGCCGTTCCTCGTCGACCAGATCGACTACGACCCGGCGGCCGTGCAGAAGCACCTGTCCTCGCCGGAGGCGCTGGCGCACCTCTCGGCAGTGCGCGACGCGTGCGCGGCGGCAGGGGCATTCACAGCCGCGGCGCTCGAGCCGGCGATCCGCGCGCTTGCCGAATCACGCGGGGTGAAGGCCGGCATTCTTATCCATCCGACCCGCGTTGCCGTCGTCGGCCGCGCGGAGAGCCCGGGGATCTTCGACGTGCTGGAACTCCTGGGCCGCGAGCGGGCCCTTGCCCGGATGACGCATGCGCTGCAAGCCTTCCGGCCGATGGGTTGACCGGCCGTTTGCGAGGCCGTCCTTTCAATTGGCCGCTTATAACGTTTCAATTGGCCGACCCTAAACATTTCAATTAGACGACGCCAACATTGCAATTAGCCGACGTCTAACGTTACAATTGGACGATGCCGGAGGCCAACCTCTATCCGCGCTTCGCTGAAGCTGGTGTCCTGGAGGCCCTGGCCGATTCTCCAGTTGTCCTGCTGCACGGGCCCCGCCAGTGCGGCAAGACGACGCTGGCGAAACTCGTTGGCGCCAGGGCCGGATACACCTACATTACCTTTGACGATGACGTGGCGAGGGCGGCGGCCGAGAACGACCCGGCCGGCTTCGTCGACGGTCTGCTGCCGCGGGTCATTCTGGACGAAGTGCAGCGCGTGCCCGCGCTGTTCACGGCCCTCAAGGCCGCCGTCGATCGTCGGCGTGATCCCGGCCGTTTTCTGCTGACTGGATCCGCCAACGTCCTGCTCGTTCCGCGTCTCGCAGACTCGCTGGCTGGCCGCATGGCGATCCAGCGCCTTCATCCACTCTCCCAGGCCGAGCTGGAACGCCGCCGGCCGTCGTTTCTCGACACCCTGTTCAGCGGCGGGTTCAAGGCCAGGCGGACTGATCGGCTGGCCCGCGAGCTGCGGGCGCGCGTCGCCGCAGGCGGCTACCCTGCGGCGCTGGTGAAGCAGGAGGGAAGACGGCGGGCGGCATGGTACCGGGACTATCTCGAGGCCATTGTCCAGCGCGACGTGCGCGACCTCGCGCGCATAGGCGCCCTCGACGCCGTGCCGCGGCTGCTCGGAGCAGCCGCGGGCCAGACCGCCCGCCTGCTGAATGTGTCGGAGCTCGCGGCCCCGTTCAGCGTGAGCCGGCCGACGATTGCCGACTACATGACGCTGTTGCAGCGCGTGTTCCTGGTGGACGAACTGCCCGCCTGGCACTCGAACAGGCTGAAGCGACTCGTCAAGTCCCCCAAGCTTCACCTTGGAGACACCGGCTTGGCAAGTGCGCTGTTGGGAGTGGACGTGGAGGCGCTGGACGCCGACCGGCAGCTCCTCGGGCAACTCACGGAAACATTCGTCTTCCAGGAACTGCGGCGCCAGGCCTCGTGGCACAAGGATTCGCTCTCGTTCTTCCACTTCCGCGACAAAGACGGCGTCGAGGTCGATATCGTGATCGAACGCGGCCCGCGCGCGGTAGCCGCGGTCGAAGTGAAGGCGTCGGCCACGGTCAGGGCCGAGGACTTCAGGGGCATTCGCAAGCTGAAAGCGGCGGCGGGGCCGAACTTCGCCAGCGGGGTCGTGCTGTACGACGGAGAGATCGCCGCAAGCTTCGGCGACGGCTTGTTCGCCGTGCCGATTCGGTCGCTCTGGGAACCGGCGTGACGCCTGCCGAAGCGGGACACCCGGCCCAACAGTCGTCAATGGCCGCTAACCTGCGAGAACGAAGACACTTGGCTGGGACACGTTTGGATTACCTCCGCCGGATTTGATAGAATCAATCGGTTCGTCCCGCCGCGACGCTCCATGCTGGGAGGTCGTTCAACGGTAGGACCCGTGGCTCTGAACCACGTTATCGGGGTTCGAATCCCTGCCTCCCAGCCAGCCTTCGCTCACGTTTCGCGTGAGCCACGGCCAGGCAGGCAAGTCAGCGTCAGTCCCCGGATCGCCTAGCGCTCGCGAGCTCATAGACACGCGAAGACTGTCTCGCCGTGGCAGTGGGAGAAGGGCATCAGGCCGGACCACTGCGAGGGCGGACTCCCGCCGGATTCGAACCCGCACAGACCGCCGGCACCCGCAGCCCGCGCCAGAGCCCACGAAGCTCTCGAAGGCCGGGCGAAGGCGGACCCCCCAGCAGGGATTCGACGCCTGCGCCTTGAGCCTCATCGCGTGCCTTCGCCGACGGCGACGCTGCAGCGTGGGCGTTTTTTCCACATGGTCTGTCCGGCGCAATTGGAGGAACTGCCACCGTCGACCGCAACCGCACCGGGAACCTCAATGGTTCCCGGCACTTGCCCGATCCAGCAAGTTGGCACCAACTTCGCTGCCGGTCGTGGCATGCGCGGTATCGGCAAGCGCTTCATGTGCATCGTTCGGAGCGACGTCGATCTGAATCGTCACGGCGTCGGTGTGACGAGCGACGTCGGTGATCGGCTGGAGCGGCACAACCGCGGTCCCTGCGGACATACGGCTGAACACCGCCCTTGGTCCTTGGTGGTCGTCATCGAGCTCCCGACCGAACAACAAGCGTTGCGCTTCGAGCGGTACCTGAAATCCGGGTCCGGCCGCGCCTTCGCGACGCGACACTTCGGTAGCTGAACGCTTGTTCCCCGTGCAGGAGAGAGCGACGCGCAACAGTTCCCGCCGGACGTCCCCTCCGGCCATTCAAAAAGGAGCAGGCCGTGGTCACGATGACGTGTTCGTCGAAGCTGCACGCGGCGCTCAGCGACGGCGGGATGCTGGAAGGCGAAACTGCTTCCGGCCCGACCGTCCGGCTGGGAAACTGGGTGGCCGTCCTTGCAGGCGGAGGCCTGCTTGTTGCGATCGAGGAGAAGACCTGCCTGACGCTGGTCACCGGGATCCGCCCGGTTGCCGGGTTGCGAGACCGGCTTGTTGCGGCTCTTCGACATTCGCTCGTCAACTGCGGCGTGTCTCCAGCGGCCATCGAACCCGAATGCAGCGGCCTTCACCAGGCGCTGTTCGTAGAAGGGCGCAATTCAACGCTGGCCGAAGCGCTGGGTTTCGCGAAGATCGAGGCCCAGGCCCACGAGGAAGGCGGGCAGGACGAGGAGTCGATTCAAGACATGCTCAACGAGTATCCGTACGGCGAGTGTCCTTCGTCGTGTCCGACGGAAGCGGTGGCCATGTTGTTTCCACTCCGTCTCAGCTGACGGCCTCCCTCGCCACCCGAGCAGCGGCGACGAGATCGTGCCTGCAGGTCTGAACGCTGCCCCGAGGCGAGCCGTCGGGCAAGACTGGAAGGCGGCCGAACGACCGGGAAGACATCGCAGCGGGCTCATACGGATCCTTGAAACGACGGAGTCGCAATCCGGGGTTTCAAGCATTCGGCGGTTACGTTCCGCGAGATGAGACTGCCGAAGAGAACGTCATCCGGACAGGCGACAGCGCACGAAGGGATTCCGCCTGCGGTCGAACCTCGGGAAGATCCGGAAGACGGGCCGTCAGGAAGGGGTCAACGGCGAAGCAGAGCGCTGGCGTTGTCCCAGGTGCGGCGTGCCCATGAGCTGGTACGACGCCGAGTGCGTCAGATGCGGAGAACCGAGATCCAGGCAGGTGTTCCCCCTGACCTGACCCGCAGTCTTCGGGAATGACCCGGGCCGGATCACTGCCCGGCACGGTCCCCGCACGTCCGCGGCACGCCTCCTCTCCGGGGACAGCCTGCGCAGATCGGTCAGTCGCGTTCCCGTTCGCGCTCGTGCCGCTCTTTCATGTCCTCGCGCTCGCGCTCGTGGCGCCGCTTCAGGTCTTCGCGCTCCTGCTCCTGGCGCCGCTTCAGATCCTCGCGCGCATGCTCGTGCTCGCGCTTGCGGGATTCGCGATCCCGCTCGTCCTCGTCGCGCCGTTCGTCGCCCTCATCGCGGCCCCCGCCGCGCCCGCCATGCCCGTCCTCTTCGCGCGCATCCGGTCGTCCGCGCTTCTGCGCCCGCTTGCGCTCGTCGTCTCTTCGGCGTTCTTCGGACTCGGGAGCGCGCGCCTGTTCGCCCGTGGATTCTCCCGACCCCTTGGTGCCGGGCAAGGGCTTGTTCAGCGCGTCCCATACGCTTTCGAGGATTCCCTTGTCGCGATCCGGCTTGCTGTCGTCAGCCATGTGTCTGCTCCTCGTCGGCCGGTCAGGCCTTCAGTTTCCGCGCGCCCCAGAGCAGAACGACCGCTCCGATCAAGCCGGTGAGCAGCGACACGACAATCCCGGTGCCGCCGCTTCCGCCGATCAGACCCAGGCCGTAGCCGCCGGCGATCGCGCCAATCGCGCCGACGACCATGTCACCGCCGGTCCCGAACGGACGACGCGGCCCGAGCAGCTTCGGCGCGAACTGCCCGGCAAGGAGCCCCACGAGGGCCCACAACACAAGTGCGTAGACAGGCATGTGACGGTTCCTCCTTAACGCCGGGATGCGGACGCTCTCTTCGATGACGACGGGCGAACGCGCGCATCAGGCGATGCTGGGAAATACCTTCGGAGAGGCGGCGTCACCCTCCAGCGCTCGACGCGAGGCTGCAATATTGCATTGACAGATGCGGCCGCGAAGTCGGACGCTACTCGGTAAGAGGGCATTGGAGATGCGCCATCGACAAGCGGCGGTCGCGATCGTCCTGGGCATGGCATTCACGTCCGCGTGTGCAAGCCTTGGAGGGATGGTGGTTGTGCCGCCAGACGGCGGTCCGGGCGGCCCCCGGAGCCTGTCCGGCGTCGAGCCGGGCCAATACCCGCCGCCTGGCGAGTGCCGGCTGTGGTTCATCGACCGCCCGGCCGGTCAACAGCCTCCACCGGCCGCCTGCGAATCGCTGGTCGGGCGCGTCCCGGTGGGGGCGTTCCTCCTCTACAACGCGCGGGCCTGGGATTCCGGGTACGACTGGGGCGAGCACGCCAGGCGCAGCCCGGGGTCGGTGCCGGAGATGGTGCTGCGGATTCTGCTCCGCCGACGGTAAGCAGAACGGGCAGGAGATCCGAGGCGCCGGAATCAAGACGACGCCGCGGCTGTCACAAGACCAACCCGCACGAGGTGGAGGGCGCGTCGGATCTGTGCGCTGCTTGCGCACGTGCACGGCGGCACGCTCAACGCCGCTGGGCTGGGGCGCGCCCTCGCGCTCCGCCAGAAGACCGCCAGCCGCTGCATGGACATTTTTGCCGGCGCGCCTCTGGTGCAGCGGCTGCCGCTCTTCACCCGGGTCGTTCGGAACAGCGGAGAAGCGGAGATTGACTCCCTCGTGACCGAGCGCCGCCGGCCGCTCAACCCGTCTGTGGGAGAATGGCCCCGAAAGGTCGCACCATGTCGAACGTCGTCGCGCCGATTCGTTGCCGCAACTCCTCCCTCATCACCTTTGCGGTTCTCATCCTCGCGCATCTGGTGCTGATTCAGGGGCACGTGCTCCTGGCTCAACAGCCGTCGATGAAGACAGCCGGCGGAGCGCTGCCCCTCGGCGCCCCGTCGCTCCAGGAGCAACGCTCCGAGCGCCAGGTTGGCGACGGCCTCACCTACACGCGCATCGTCCGCGGCCAGGCGTCGCCGGACGATTGCTGGACGCTGCGCGTCATGCTGCCGAGCCGCGAACTGGAGGGCGGCATCGATCCGGACGCGCCGGTCGGGATGCTGGGCTCGAAGACGACCGCGGATGCCGTGGCCGCGAAACTCGTGGCGGCGGGACTGACCCCCACGGTCCAGCGCTTCGCCACCGAAGCGCTGCCGACTGACGTGATCGCGCACGACATCGGCTATGGCGTCAACGTCGGGCGCGCCGCGTCCCCCGAGGCGCTGGCGGCGGACGAGGGGAAGCTGCGCGAGGCGGGATTCCGCGCCCGCCGTTGGCACACGTCGTACGACGGCGACGCGACGTCCGGTCCGTGGGACGTGCACGTGCTGACAATCGACCCGCGCCTGTGGTCGGTGACGAGTTCGCTTGGCGAGTCGCTGGTGGGCCGCGAGACCGTGCGGGCCATCGCCGTGCGACAGGGTGCGACGGCGGCGGTGAACGGGGGCTTCTTCGCGATGATGCCGTTCAACCAGGCATCGGGCCGCGGCGACGGCGATCCTGGCGAAGCGGCGGGCCTCGCGGTGATCGACGGCCAACTCGTGAGCGAAGCGACGACGGGGCGCCCGGCCCTGCTCCTCCGCGACGGCGGGCGCGAGGTGCTCATCGATCGCTTCACGACTTCACTCTCCATCGAGGGGCCAGACATCGGGCGCCGCGCCATCGACGGCCTGAACCGCGTCCCCGGCGTGATCCGTAACTGCGGCGGCACTGGCGGCGACACGCCGACCGAGCGCGCGGCCCATGACATGACCTGCTACGACGCGTCCGA
>CAZBIP010000170.1:0-7034 GCA_964491885.1 uncultured Vicinamibacterales bacterium | reverse complement strand
GCCGCCGTCGCGAGGTTCTTCGGGTGCGCCACGACCATCCAGGCCAGGCGCGACTCCGGGCCGGCCTCGTGAAGGTCGAAGGCGACCGAGACGCGCTCCCGCTCCAGGAGCTGAACGATCGCGTGCGCGATCCGCTCCGTCAGCGTGCCATCCGCCGAGCCCGGGTACGCGCGGTTGAGGTTCCGCGCCTCGGCGCCGTCCAGGTGTTCGTCGGACTTCGGGTTCGGGTGGCGGTAGATCTTCGGGTCGGGCGCGCCCTGGTGGTCGGCCTTCGTCCGGCGCGACCCGTAGAGGAACCGGCGCTCGCCGCCAGGCCCGGCCACCGCAATCGACGGAGGCCCCGGCGACCTGGGATCGACGTCGGTGATGGCCGAGTTGTTCGCGTGCGGCACGACGATCAGCCGGCCCTTCGTCACGCGGGCGCGCTCGACGAGCACGACGGCCGCGACGATGCCGGCGATCTCGTTGCCGTGCGTGCCGCCCGCCACGAAGACCGTCGCGCCGGGCTCGGCGCCCTCGAGCACGTACACGGGCGTGTCACCCGGAGTCGCGGCCAGCCCGGGAGCGTAAGCCGACAGCATCTTCGTGGCCGAGACGCCCGGGCCCGGGCGGATGTCGTGCACGGCCGGCGTGCCCGCCGGGACGGCGACCTGCGCCGCGGCCAAAGACGGGCACGACAGCGTGGCGATCGTGGCGAGACCCGCGACGGCTTTTCGGATCAGCATCGGCATCTGAATGGAGGGCGGGCTTCAGCCCCGCCGAACCACGTTCGCCGGTCATTCTGCCACGGAACTCCCGACGATGAGAGAATGACTGGCGGACCTGCCTCCGATGAAGAACCAGCCGCGCCCGCGCCGCCTGCCGCTCGGCCGCGGTCCCGCCCGAGGGACCCGCGAGGGTGGCACGTTCCAATACCGCGCGCAGCCGAATCGGGAAGTGTCACCAATTCCGGGGGCGGAGCCGGGAACGCTGGCCGGCACGGTCGAGCGCGTCACGTTCCACAACCCCGACACCGGCTTCTGCGTCCTGCGCGTGGCCATCCCGGGCCGGCGCGAGATCGAGACGGTGGTCGGGCACGTCGCCTCGATTGCCGCGGGCGAGGAGATCCGCGCCGCGGGGGAGTGGTCGAACGACATCGTCCACGGCCTGCAGTTCCGCGCGACGTCCATCCACACGGCGCAGCCCAGCAGCCTCGAAGGGATCGAGCGCTACCTCGGGTCAGGGCTCATCCGCGGGATCGGGCCCGTGTTCGCGGGCAAGCTCGTGCAGGCGTTCGGCGGCGGCGTGTTCGACGTGATCGATGCCCAGCCGGCGCGCCTGCGCGACGTGGAGGGCATCGGGCCGACGCGGGCGGCGCAGATCGTCGAAGCCTGGTCCGGCCAGAAGGTCATCCGCGAGATCATGGTCTTCCTGTACGGGCACGGCGTGGGCACCTCGCGCGCCGTGCGCATCTACAAGACGTACGGAGCGGACGCGATCGCGCTCGTCAAGGAGAACCCGTACCGCCTGGCCCGCGACATCCGCGGGATCGGCTTCATGACGGCGGACGCGCTCGCCCGCCGGCTCGGCATCGAGAAGACGGCCGGCATCCGCGCACGCGCCGGGATCGCCTACGCGCTGATGCAGGCGATCGACGAGGGGCAGTGCGGCCTGCCGCGCGAGGATCTGCTCGCCTCGGCGCAGAGGCTGCTCGAGGTCGAGCCGGACATCGTCGAGGCCGCGCTCCAGGCGGAAATCGCGGAAGGCACGGTCGTCGTCGACACCGCGGCCGGCCGCGAGTGCGTGTTCCTCGCCTGGCTCCACTCGACCGAGCGGCAGCTGGCCGACGGACTTCGCGCGCTGGCCGCCGGCGCGCCGCCGTGGGCCGGCATCGACGCCGGCAAGGCCCTCGAATGGGTCGAGCGCAAGCTGGATCTCACCCTGGCCGAGCGGCAGCGGGAGGCCGTGCGGCAGGCCATCGCGTCGAAGGCGCTCGTCATCACCGGAGGGCCGGGCGTCGGCAAGACGACGATCGTCCGGGCGATTCTCGCGATCCTGGCCGCCAAGCGCGTGCGCGTGGCGCTCTGTGCGCCGACCGGGCGCGCGGCGAAGCGCCTCGCCGAGGTCACGGGCCTCGAGGCGAAGACGATCCACCGGCTCCTGGAGGTGAACCCGGCCGACGGGCGGTTCCGGCGGGGGCCCTCGAGCCCCCTCGAGTGCGACCTGCTCGTCGTGGACGAAACGTCGATGGTGGACGTGCCGCTCGCGCACGCGCTCGTCCGCGCGGTGCCGCCGCGCGCCGCCGTCATCCTCGTCGGCGACGTCGATCAACTGCCGTCGGTCGGTCCCGGCCAGGTTCTCGAGGACGTCATCGCGTCGGGCGCGATCCCCCTCGTCCGCCTCACGGAGGTCTTCCGCCAGGCCGCCGCCAGCCGCATCGTCGTCAACGCGCACCGCGTGAACCGCGGCGAGATGCCCGAGCTGACGTCGCCGCCCGGCGCGCCGACGGACTTCTATTTCGTCGAGATCGACGCGCCCGAGGAGGGCCTCCCGAAGATCGTGCAGATCGTGACCGAGCGCATCCCGCAGCGGTTCGGCCTCGACGCCGTGCGCGACGTGCAGGTGCTGAGCCCGATGAACCGAGGCGCCATCGGCGCGCGATCCCTGAACCTCGAGCTGCAGAAGGTGCTGAACCCGCGGCCGCTGCAGGCCATCCAGCGGTTCGGCACGACGTTCGCCCTCGGCGACAAGGTGATGCAGATCGAGAACGACTACGACAAGGACGTCTACAACGGCGACATCGGGTTCGTGCGGGGCATCGACACCGAGCTCGGCGACGTGACCATCGAGTTCGACGGCCGGCCGGTGCTCTACGCGTCGCACGAGCTGGACCGGGTCGTGCTGGCGTACGCGACGACCGTGCACAAGGCGCAGGGCTGCGAGTACCCGGCGGTCGTGATCCCGGTGACGACGCAGCACTACCCGATGCTGCAGCGGAACCTGATCTACACGGGGATTACGCGCGGGCGGAAGCTGGTGGTGCTGGTGGGGCAGAAGAAGGCGCTGGCGATGGCTGTGCGCGGATCGCGGGCCGTCCGCCGCTGGTCGAAGCTGGGGGAGTGGCTGGCGTCCGGGCTTCGCTGAGGCCGGAGCGCGCGTCGCGTGGCCGGCCTCAGGTGCCTCGGCGTGCGCCCGCTGCCTGCAGGCCCGGCGGCACGGAGCGTTCCAGGGCGACGGCAATCACAAGTGACTACATTGTGCTAGAATCGTGGTCTCATCTGGAGGTGACGATCCCGTGAACTCGGTTGGCGTCCGGGAGCTCAAGGCGCATCTCAGCCGACACCTGAGACGGGTGCGGGCGGGCGCGCGTCTGCTCGTCACCGAGCGTGGACGGCCGATCGCGACCATCGACCCCGTCGACCCGGACGGAGCAACCCGGGGAGCGAGAGCGCTCGTTGCGACTGGACGGGCCCACTGGGACGGCGGCAAACCCGAGGGCTGCCGGCCTCCTGTCGCCCTGGCGGGTGGCGGAACCGTCTCCTCTGCCGTCCTCGAGGATCGCCGGTGACGCTCTACCTCGATACGAGCAGCCTGGTGAAGCTGTACGTGGCGGAGCCCGGCAGCGACGCGGTTCGCCGTCTCATGGACCAGGCAGCCGTCGTGGCGACGTCCAGCCTGGCGTATCCCGAAGCGCGGGCCGCGCTGGCGCGACGGCGCCGGGAGCGGGTCCTGACGCCGTCGGCATTCAGCCGTGCGAAGCGCGCGCTCGACGCCGACTGGTCGAAGTACTTGACGGTGGACGCGTCGGCGTCAATCTGCCGGCTGGCCGGCGAGCTGGCGGAGAAGTGCCGCCTTCGTGGATTCGACAGCGTCCACCTTGCATCGTTCCTGGAGGTCGCGCGGCGGGTCGGAGTCGCGGAGACGCAGTTCTCCGCGTTCGATGACCGCCTCAACGCCGCTGCACGGCTCGCCGCCCGGGCTCTGGTGCGCGCACGCCGGAGTTGATCGCCGGGAGGACGCGTAGCCTTCGACGCCTTGCCGTGGCAGGCGAGGTATGAATCCAAGATGTTCCTGAACCCGGCGGCCGGCTCCGCCGGGTGCCTGCCCTTGACCGTCAATCCCGCCGGCGCCGCGCCCTTCGCGTGGTCAAGAAGCGCCGGGGGCACCTCCGTCGTTTACCCTTTCACGAGCGTGCTGAACCTCGCATCGAGGTTCAGCCCCTTGCAGAGGACGTGGCAGTCCACGCCGGCGTGGGGATGGGTATCGGGCGCCGTGATACCCGGGATCTTGCGCGCCGGCGGCATGGGCGGCCGGCCGGAGCGGGCTCGCCATGCTACGATCCCGCGGGCGTCGGCGGATGGACACGGATGTCGTCGTCATCGGCGCCGGCGCGGCCGGCATGATGTGCGCCGCGCAGGCCGCCAGGCGCGGGCGCCGCGTCCGGCTCGTCGATCACTGGCGCCGCATCGGTGAGCGCATCAGGATCTCGGGCGGCGGGCGCTGTAATTTCTCGAACCGCCAGGCCGGCGGCGATCGCTATCTCTCCCAGAACCCGCGCTTCTGCCGGTCGGCCCTCGCCCGCTACACGCCCGGGGACTTCGTGTCCCTCCTGGAACAGCACGGCGTCGCGTATCACGAGCGCGAGCATGGACAGCTCTTCTGCGATCACTCCGCGCAGGACATCGTCCGTGTTCTGCGCCGCGAGTGCGACGACGCCGGCGTCCACCTCGTGCACCCGTGCGCAGTGGATCGCATCGACCGCATTGGCGCCTCTGGCGCGCCGCGCGCCGCCGCGGCCGACGCCGCGCGGTTCGCGGTGTCGACGGACCGCGGGTCCTGGACGTGCGCGTCCGTCGTCGTCGCCACCGGAGGGCTGGCGGTTCCCGCCCTCGGAGCCACGCCGTTCGGGTACGCGATCGCCGGGCAGTTCGGCCTGCCGGTCGTCACGCCGAAACCCGCGCTGGTGCCGCTCGCGCTGGCGCCCGACGATCTCTCGGCGCTCGCGCCCCTCGCCGGCGTGGCGTTTGCCGCGGAGACGCACTGCGGCAATTCCCAGGCACCACGGTTCCGGGAGAACGCCCTCATCACGCACCGAGGGCTGTCGGGGCCGTCCGTCCTGCAGGTCTCCAGCTACTGGCAGATGCAGACCTGTCGTGGCGGGCCCCGCGCCCCAATCGTCGTCGACCTGTTCCCCGGCGCCGACGCGCTGGCGTGGCTCGAGGAACGTCGCGAGAGCCGGGCGCTCCTGCCGAACCTGCTGGCAGAGCGTCTGCCGCGGCGCTTCGCGCACGGGTGGTGCGCGATCCACGGATACGGCAGGCAGGTGAATCAGTGCTCCTCCTCGGAGCGCCGCGACATCGCGCGCGCTCTTCAGGGCTGGATGCTGATGCCCTCCGCCACGCTCGGGTTCACGAAGGCGGAAGTCACCCTCGGCGGCGTGGACACCAGGTCGCTGTCCTCGCAGACGATGGAAGCGGTCAACGTGCCGGGACTCTTCTTCGTCGGCGAGGTGGTGGATGTCACCGGATGGCTCGGCGGGTACAACTTCCAGTGGGCCTGGTCGTCAGGCTGGGTCGCGGGGCAGTCCGCATAGACAGAATCTCCGGGTTCCTCGCCGCGGCCATCACGGCCTTTTCGATGGTGTCACCCGTTCCCGGCGTCCGCTGCGGTGTTTAACGGCCTGGCGGCCCGCTGAAGAACGCCTTCTGCAGTCTCAGCAGCAGGGGGATGGACGCCAGCACCCCGACCAGATTGGGGATGGCCATCAGTCCGTTCAGCGTGTCGGCGACGTCCCAGACGAGGTGGAGCGATCCGGTGGCCCCGAGGTAGACGAACACCAGCCACAGCAGCCGGTAGGGCAGCGCCGCCTTCGTCCCGAGCAGGTAGACGATGCCGGTCTCGCCGTAGTAACTCCAGCCAATCAGCGTCGAGAAGGCGAACATCAACAGCCCGCCGGTGACGACGACGTCGCCGAACGTTCCGGGGAGGCCGACCTGGAATGCCTTCGCCGAGAGGGCCGCGCCGGTCAGGCCGCCGTTCCAGACGCCGGTCACCAGGATGACGAGCGACGTCGTCGTGCAAATCAGGATGGTGTCGACGAACACCTCGAAGATGCCGTACATGCCCTGGCGCACCGGGTGATCGGTGTCGGCTGCGGCGTGCACCATCGGCGCGCTGCCCAGCCCGGCCTCGTTCGAGAACAGGCCGCGCGCGATGCCATAGCGCATGGCCATCATGATCGTGCTGCCCGCGAAACCGCCCACCGCTGCGGACCCGGTGAACGCGCCGTCGACGATCAGGCCCAGCGCGTGGGGCAACTCGCCGGCGTAGATCACGAGCACGATCAGCCCGCCGCCCAGGTAGAGGATGGCCATGAAGGGCACCAGCCACTCGGTGACCCGCGCGATCGACTTGATCCCGCCCAGGATGACGACGGCCGTGAGGGCCACGAGGACGATGCCGGTCGTGCTCGTCGCGATGCCGAAGGTGGCGCGCAGCGCGTCGGCCACCGAGTTGGCCTGCACCATGTTGCCGATGCCGAAGGCCGCCACCGATGTGAGCAACGCGAATACGGCGCCGAGCCACGGCAGGCCGAGGCCCTTCTTGAGGACGTACATCGCGCCGCCGCGCATCGCGCCCGAGTCGTCGGGCTCCCGGTAGTGCAGCGCCACCACGATCTCGGCGTACTTCGTGGCCATGCCGAAGAGGCCGGACAGCCACAGCCAGAACACCGACCCCGGCCCGCCGATGGAGATGGCCGTCGCGACGCCGGCGATGTTGCCGACGCCGACCGTCGACGCGAGCGCCGTCGCCACCGCCTGGAACGGCCTGACGCTGCCGGCGCCGCCCCCGTGCCTGGTGAGTTTGCCCAGCACCTCCGTCAGGGCGAAGCCGAGCCGGCGGACCTGCACGACGCCGGTCAGCACGGTCAACAGCAGGCCGGTGCCCATCAGGAGCAGGATCATCGGCCAGCCCCAGACGTACCCGTTGACGACAGCGTTCACGCGCTGGATGGTTTCAATCATGGCGAATCCGATGGAGTGTATCCCAGGCGC
>CAZBIP010000169.1:0-7067 GCA_964491885.1 uncultured Vicinamibacterales bacterium | reverse complement strand
TGCCCGTTGTCGGAGGCGGCCGCCGCCCCACCGAGGTGGCGATGGCTCCCCTGGGTGGCGGCCTCGCGTTCGGACAGTCCCTGGGGGACTCGAACATCTGGCAGGTGGAGGCGAGGCGTGAGGGCGCGGCGCCCCCGGCGACGAGATTGACCTCGTCGACCGGCCTGGATTCTGCGCCGGACGTCTCTCCAGACGGGCGGCGCATGGCCTTCGCGTCGGACCGCTCGGGTGCGCTGGAGATCTGGGTGTGCAACACCGATGGGTCGGGCGCCATCCAAGTGACCAGCATGCGGACGGGCGGGTGCGGGTCTCCAAAGTGGGCTCCGGACGGCCGGGTGATAGCCTTCGATAGCACTCCGGAAACCCAGGTGGAGATCTACACGGTCGCCGCCGACGGCGGCCCTCCGAAACGCCTGACGAACGTGCCCGGTGACGACTTCGTGCCGACATGGTCGCGCGACGGGCGCTGGATCTACTTCACGTCGGACCGGTCCGGTTCGCGCCAGCTTTGGAGGATGCCGGCCGAGGGCGGCACGCCGATTCAGCTCACTAGCAGCGGCGGCGTGAACGCCACCGAATCGCCGGACGGGAAGACGCTGTATTACGCCAAGGACATTCATGCGGCCGGCCTCTGGAAGATGCCGGTCGGCGGAGGAGCGGAAGAGCCGTTCCTCGATGTTCCCGCGGCAGAGCGGTGGGGGCAGTACGCGTTGACCGACGGCGGCGTGTACTACATCGGCCGCGACGGCACCGGCACACCCGCCAGGTTCGCGATCTTCTTCCGCGAGTTCGCGACCTCGAAGACGACGCGCGTCCTGGAACTGACCAGGTTGCCGGCTGGAGGCCAACGGGGCCTCAGCCTGGCGCCCGACGGCCGCACGCTGCTGTTCGTCCAGTACGACGCGAGGGGCGTGGACCTGATGCTGCTCGAGCACTTCCGCTGACGACGACCGCGAACACCCGGGGCCGGGACGGCGTGCGCTTGGGGATGTCGACGACCGACGGTGGTGCGGTCGCGGGCCGCGTGGCGCACCCGATTGCCGGGGGCGCGCGAAGCCTGCCGTGCCCGGGTCCGCCCCGATCCGGAGGGCTCTTCTGTGAGGTCCTTGCAAGGTCTTTTAAAGGACTCTATAATGAGCCTGCCATGAATCTTGTCGCCATCACGGACTTGAAGCAGCCCCGCCGCCTCAAGGAGCGGCTCCGCGAGGAGCAGGAACTGCTGCTCACGAGTGACGGGCGGCCGGTCGCCGTCATTGCCCACCTCGGGGCCGGCGACGACCCCGAGGCGATGCTCCGAGCCATCCGCGACGCCCGAAGCCGCCTTGCGCTCAGCAAGGTCCGGGAAGCCGCTGCCCGGCGCGGCTCCTCCCGCCTCACCCTCGCGGAGATCACACGCGAGGTGGCAGCCGCCCGGGCGGAACGCCGGCGCCGGCGATGACGCGGGCGGTCTTCGACACGAATGTCATCGTGTCGGGATTCCTCTCGCCGGCCGGTCCGCCCGGCCGGATCGTCGAGTGGCTTCGGGCGGCGACGATCCAGGCCGTCCTCGACGACCGCATCGCCGCCGAGTACGCGGAGGTGCTGGCCAGGCCAAGGTTCGGTCTGCCCGCCGACGAGGTCAGCCTGGTCCTCGCGGCCATCGGCGCGGCCGCGTTTCGCGTCGACGTGGGCGCGCAACACGCTTCGCCAGGCCTGCCGGATCCGGACGACGCGCCGTTTCTGGAATGCGCTCGGGCAGCCGGTGTGCCGCTCGTGACGGGCAACCTTCGGCACTACCCCCGGACGAAGGCCCGCGGCGTGGCTGTCTTGACGCCCGCGCGGTTCGTGGCGGCGCTGGAGCGTGCGGCGCAGCGGGACCCGTGACCGGCGCACGCTGTCGTTCACGCCGCCCGACGCGAGCGGCGACGGCCTCGCCGTGGGGCGCCTCGTCGGCGTCGAGAGAGCCCAGCCACGCAGACGCGTCTGATTGGCAGGACGTGCCACCCCAGGCGGCTCCGTGCCCGCTCGAGGCAAGGGGCGCTCACACCGGGCGCTAATCCGGCGCGCTCGTCCGGTTGTTCCCCGCCGGGGAGAGGGGGTATAGTCACCGCCACACGACATCGCGTCCGTGGCGCGACCCGATGACTCCGCTGGAGGCGCCCATGATCGGCCGGCGGTTGCTGCACTTCGAGATCCTGGAGAAGCTGGGCGAAGGCGGCATGGGCGTCGTCTACAAGGCGCGCGACACCCACCTCGATCGGCTGGTCGCCCTCAAGGTGCTGCCGCCCGAGAAGGTCGCCGACCCGGAGCGCCGCGGCCGGTTCGTGCAGGAAGCGAAAGCGGCGTCGGCCCTCCATCACCCCAACATCATCACCGTCCACGACGTCGCGCAGGCCGACGGGCTCGACTTCATCGTCATGGAGCACGTGGACGGCAAGACCCTGGACGCGATGATTCCGCGGGGCGGGATGCGACTGAGCGAAGCGCTCAAGGTCGCGTCGCAGATCGCGCGCGCCCTGGCGGCCGCGCACGCGAAGGGCATCATCCACCGCGACCTGAAACCCGCCAACGTCATGGTGGCCACGGATGGCACCGTGAAGGTGCTCGACTTCGGCCTCGCGAAGCTCCGCGAGGCCGCGGCGCCCCTCCCCGACACGGAGACCCGCGCGGCGGTCGCGCGCACGGGCGACGGCGTCATCCTCGGCACGGCCGCCTACATGTCGCCCGAGCAGGCGGAAGGCAAGCCGGTGGACGCGCGATCGGACGTCTTCTCGTTCGGCACTCTGCTCTACGAGCTGGTGAGCGGGCGCCAGCCGTTCAGGGGCGACAGCACGGTCTCGACGCTGTCGGCCGTGCTCCGCGAGGATCCAAAGCCGCTCGAAGGCCTGCCGCCCGAACTCGAGCGAGTGATCCTGCGCTGCCTGCGCAAGGACATGGAGAAGCGCTTCCAGCACATGGACGACGTGTCGGTGGCGCTGGAGGAGTTGAAGGAGGAATCCGATTCGGGCAAGCTCGGCGCCGTCGCCAAGGCCGCGCCGCGATCGTCGCGGACACGCAGGCTGGCCTTCGCTGCGGCCGGGGCCGTCTTGCTGCTGGCGGTCGCCGCGCTGGTGTGGCGATGGGGTGTGCCTCGCGAGCCGGTGACGCCGCCGCGCCTCGTGCCGCTCACCACGTTTCCGGGTTTCGAGGGCCAGCCCGCGTTCTCGCCGGACGGCAAGCAGGTGGCCTTCGCGTGGAACGGGCCCAAGGAGGACAACCTTGACATCTACGTCATGCTGCTCGGCACGTCCGCGCCGGTGCGGCTGACGACGAATGCCGCGAACGACTTCAATCCCGCCTGGTCGCCCGACGGGCGCTGGATTGCCTTCCAGCGGTGGGGGAACCCGCCGTCGGTCATGCTGATGTCCGCGCTGGGCGGGTCGGAGCGCGAGCTGGCGAAGGGATCCACGCGGCGCGGCGGCCTCTCCTGGTCACCCGACGGGAAGTACGTGGCGTTCCCGGCGGGCCCCGAGACCGAAGGTCCTGCCAGGATCGAACTGCTATCGCCCGACACCGGCGAGCGGCGCGTCGCGACGATCCCCTCGGCCAGCGGCCAGGGTGATGGCATGCCGCGGTTCTCGCCGGACGGGAAGTCCCTTGCGTTCCTCCGGGACGTTCGGGCCGGCTACCTGGGGATTGGTGTGGTTCCCGCTGATGGCCCGGCGAGTTCGGGGCGCATCGTGACGCCGGCAACGGCCCGTGTGTGGGGCGTGCCGTTTGCCTGGACGCGAGACGGCCGCGAATTGGTGTTCAGCGCGTCTTACGACGGGACCCTCTACACGATGTGGCGCATGGCCGCCGACGGCGGCAGGCCGCCGGTACGCGTCGCCGAAGCCGGCGACGTGGCGCAGGACTCCGCGATCGCGCCGCAGGGGGACATGCTCGCGTTCAGAAGGTCGTTAGGCGAGGTGAACATCTGGCGGCTGGATCTGGCTGACGGGAAGCCCGCATCCGATCCCGTCAAGCTGATCACGTCGACGAGCGAAGACTGCTCGCCCGACTATTCCCCGGACGGGCAGCGCATCGCGTTTGCGTCCATTCGCTCGGGTACGTACGAAATATGGACCTGTAACGCCGATGGATCCAACCCCACCCGGGTGAGTTCGCTGGACGCCCCCATGTCGGGGTCGCCCAAGTGGTCGCCGGACGGCCGGACCATCGCGTTCGACTCGAACCTCAGCGGCGACGAGGAGATCTACACGGTGAGCGCGGACGGCGGCCCGGCGAAGCGGCTCACCTCTCACCCGGGCAACGACGTAGTGCCCACCTGGTCCCGCGACGGGCGCTGGATCTACTTCACGTCGGATCGGTCGGGGTCGCCTCAGATCTGGAAGATGCCCGCCGGCGGCGGCGACCCGGTACAGGTGACGCGAGGCGGCGGCATGAACGCGATGGAGTCGGCCGATGGCCGCACGGTGTACTTTGCGAAGAACGTTGGCGGGGCCAGCCTCTGGAAGATGCCCATCGGGGGCGGCGAAGAAACGCCGGTGCGAGACGCCGCGGCGGGCGCGGCCTGGGGCCAGATGGCGCTGACGGAGGGAGGGATCTACTTCATTGCCCGCGACGGAACGGACCGGCCGGTCCGCTACGCGATCTTCTTCTCCGACTTCGCCAGCCGAAAGACGACGCGAATCTACCGATTGGCCAAGGTGCTGAACACCGCCAACCCGGGCCTTGCGCTTTCGCCCGACGGCCGCGCGCTCCTGTTCACGCAGATCGACGCGAGCGGGTCGAACCTGATGCTGCTCGAGCACTTCCGCTGAGGCGGCACGGGCGACCCGGGGTCTGAAGACTCCGGGCTCCACGCGGGAGAGAGGGCTCAGCGGCCGTACGCCGGCTCGGCACGTGTTCGCTTGCATGTAGACGAAGTTGATATGTGGTCGTCTAAACGTAAAATATAGATTCGTCCATGAAGACGAGCACACCACCCTCCCTTCCCCGCCCCTCCTGGCTCCGGCGCCTCGCCTCCGGCTGGGCCCATCGTCCAATCGTCTGGCTGGCCGGCGCCCGCCGCACCGGCAAGACGACGCTCGCGGCGCAGCTGCCCGGAGCCCTCGTGCTGAACTGCGACCTCCCGTCGGTCGTGCGGCGCGCCGAAGATCCGGAACTGCTCTTCCGATCCCTCCCGTCCGGCGCGACGGTCGTGTTCGACGAGGTGCACCGGCTCGCCGACCCCTCCGGCGTGCTCAAGGTCGGCGCCGACGAATTCCCGTCGCTGAAGCTGCTCGCGACCGGGTCGTCCACGCTGGCCGCCACGCGCACGTTCCGCGACACCCTGACCGGGCGCAAGACCGTCGTCCAGCTTCCGCCGGTGCTGTGGACCGAGTCGCTGTCCGGGTTCGGCGGTCCGGACCTCGACCGCCGGCTGCTTCGCGGCGGCCTTCCCGAGCTGCTGCTCGCGAACCGCTCCGAGCCCGCCTGGTATGCCGAGTGGCTCGACAGCTTCTACGCCCGCGACATCCAGGCGCTCTTCGGCATCCGCGAGCGCGCCGGCTTCCTGAGGCTGCTTCACCTGGTGCTGCGGCAGAGCGGCGGCATGGCCGACTACACCGCGCTGTCCCAGGAATGCGATCTCAGCCGGCCGACGGTGAAGGCCCATCTCGAGGCGATGCGCGTGGCCTGCGCGCTGACACCCGTGCCCCCGTTCCACGGCGGCAGCCGCCGCGAGATCGTGAAGCGGCCGCGCGTCTACGGGTTCGACACGGGGTTCGTCTGCTTCGTGCGGGGATGGGACCGCCTCCGCGACGAGGACCGCGGAGGGCTGTGGGAGCACCTGGTCCTGGACGAGATGCGCGCCGCGATGGAACCCGCCCGCACGGTCTCGTTCTGGCGCGACAAGTCGGGCCGCGAGATGGATTTCGTCGTGGCGCGCGGCCGCGAGGTCGATGCCTTCGAGTGCAAGGTCCGCCCGGATCGACTGGATCGGCGCAGCCTGGACGCGTTTCGCGATGCCTATCCCCGCGGCCGGAACTATGTCGTGTCGCCGTTCGTCGACCGCGCCTACGACGTCCGCGTCGGGGTGCACGTCGTGCGCGCCATCGGCTGCGCGGACATCCACCCGCTTGCCGGCCGATCCTAGCGTTCCGCCCTCATCATCGACGCAGCGGCGGTCACGTTGGGGCGACCGGAGGTTCGTCAGGAGTCCCAGGGGTTGAACGTCTCCGCGCCGGCCGCCCGGATGTCCGCCTCGTTGCGCGTGACGACGGCGGCGCCGATGGCCAGGGCGGACGAGGCGATCAAGGCGTCGATCACCGGCAGCGGCCGGCCGCGCCGGGCCGACTCGCCCGCGACGCGGCCCCACGCCAGGGCGACCTCCTCGGTGATGCCGACGATGCGCCCGCGGAAGCGGTCCCGGAGATCACGGTCCAGCCAGGCCTGCAGGCGCGCCTTCTTGCGGCCGTCGGGCAGCGGCGCGATGCCCTTCTGGATCTCGCCCAGCGTGAGGACGCTGAGGAACAGGTCCTCCTCGGGCTGTTCCCCCAGCCACCCGGCGACGGCGTTCGACGGGCGGGGCCGAATCAGCTCCGAGATCAGGCAGGTGTCGAGGAGGTATCTCACAGGCGGACGCTCCGGCCGGTGTCGCGGTCGCGGGTGAGATCGAGCCGGACGCCCCGCAGCGGGGAGTTGGCGAAGAACTCGACGAGGCTCCCCCGCGGGCGGGTCAGGCGGCGGTACGCGTCGATGGGAACGACGACGACCGCGTCCTTGCCGCGCCGCGTGACGACCTGGGGCCCGCGGTCGAGGGCCGTGTCCACCAGCTCGCTGAAGCGGTTCTTGGCGTCCTGCAGCTGCCAGCGCCGGGCGACGGGCTCGTCCACGGCGGCACCTCCGGTTGCGTTCACTCTAGACAGTCTAGCCAGATATTAGCGCGCGAGCGGCCCGGTGTCAACGCCCGCCGGCCCATGGCTGCTGGGTGGGAATCCCGCTTGCCCCGCCGAAGTTCAGCTGCGCGTGCGTGGTGTCTCGAATCCCGAATCCCGACCCCCTACCGTGCGACGCCGATGGAATCCGCGTTCCACAGCACGGGCGGGCGGACGGGCGCGGGCACG
>CAZBIP010000168.1:2653-7081 GCA_964491885.1 uncultured Vicinamibacterales bacterium | reverse complement strand
CACGGCCATCTCCATCTCGGGCGACAACTTCCGCATCAACGGCCGGCCGACGCTCCAGGGCGTCCGCTGGCGCGGCTACCGCCTCGAGGGCCTGCTCCCCAACGCGCGCATGGTGCAGGGCGTGTTCGACGACCTGAACCCTGAGACGCGGGCACGCTGGGCCTACCCGGACACGAAGACGTGGGACCCGGACCGCAACACCCGGGAGTTCGTCGCCGCCATGGCCGAGTGGCGGCGGCACGGCCTGCTGGCGTTCACGCTCAACCTGCAGGGCGGCAGCCCCGAGGGCTACTCGCAGGCGCAGCCGTGGCACAACTCGGCCATCGCCGAAGACGGGTCCCTGCGCCCGGAGTACATGGCGCGCGCCGCGCTCATCCTCGACGAGGCGGACCGGCTCGGCATGGCGGTCATTCTCGGCCTCTTCTACTTCGGACAGGACCAGCGCCTGCAGGACGAGGACGCGGTGACGCGCGCGGTCGACGAGGCGGTGGCGTGGGTGCACGCCCGGGGCTACCGCAACGTCCTCCTCGAGATCAACAACGAGTGCAACGTCAACTACGACCACGAGATCCTGCAGCCGGCCCGCGTCCACGAGCTGATCGTGCGCGCGAAGAAACCCGAGCCGGGCGGCCGGCGGCTGCTCGTCAGCACGAGCTACGGCGGCAACACCCTGCCGGGGACCGCGGTGCTCGCGATCTCCGACTTCGTCCTGCTCCACGGCAACGGCGTCACGAAGCCCGACCGCGTCGCGGCGCTGGTCCGCCTGACGCGCCAGCTCCCCCGCTACACGCCGAAGCCCATCGTCTTCAACGAGGACGATCACTACGGCTTCGACGAACCGTGGAACAACTTCGTGGCGGCCACGAGCGAGCACGCGTCGTGGGGCTACTTCGACTACCGCATGAAGGGCGAGGGGCCGGACGAAGGCTACCAGAGCGTGCCGGTGAACTGGGGGATCTCGTCGGCCCGCAAGCGCGGCTTCTTCACGCTGCTCCGCGAGATGACGGGCGGCCGGTGACGGGGGAACGCCGGAAGGACCAGCGACAGGGCCTGTGACCCGCCCTGTCACAGCGGCATCCGACAATGGTCATGGCGGGGGTACGGGGCCCCTGCCTGAGCAGCCCGTGGCGCAAGCCCGTCGTCGCACCGAGACGGACGAGGCGCCCGGATCGCAAGGCGCGAGACGCGAGAATATCGGCCCATATTCGAGCGTCGAGCAACGCCGCGAGGCGGGATGCCGCGTTCGTCGAATGCAGACCGACTTGCGCCACGGGCTGCCAAGCCTGGGAGGTGCGCCGCGAGCCACACACGAATCGCCACGATCTGGGACGACCGCTACTGCACCGACGCCGCGCCCACCAACTCGACCAGCAAGCAGGCCGTCGTGATGCTCCTGGCGCAGGAAGACGACCTGCTCGACATTCGGCGCGCGCCTTTCGACGCCGACACCGTGTGGGCCGCCATCGCGGCGGTGCACGACCCGGCCTACGTGGACGCGGTCCGCACGGGCGCCCCGCGCCGCCTGGCCGAGTCGCAGGGGTTCCGCTGGTCGGCGGCGCAGGCCGACGCCGTGGCGCGCATCTGGAACGGCCACGTCGCGGCGTGCCGCCTGGCGCTCGCCGAGGGCCTCGTGTTCCACCCGGTGTCGGGCGCGCACCACGCCGGCTGGGCCTCAGGCTCGGGCTTCTGCACGTTCAACTACCTGTCGGGCGCCGCGCGGGCGATGCTCGGCGAGGGGTGCCGCTCGGTCGCCATCATCGACCTCGACGTGCACCAGGGCAACGGCACCTACGAACTGGAACACGGGAACCCGGGCGTGGCGCTCTTCGACATCGCGGGCGGCCGATGGATCGAGGTCGTCAACTCCGACCGCATCGAGTACCACGTCGCCCGCGATGCGACGGACTACCGCGGGGCGCTGCAGCACCTGCCGGCGTTCCTCGATCGCGTGAGGCCGGACCTGGTCCAGTACCAGGCGGGCGTGGACCCGTTCGAGAGTGATCCCATCGGCGGCCTCGACGGCGTGAGCGAGCCCTTCCTGAAGTGGCGCGATGCCTTCGTCATCGGGCACGTCCGCCGGCGCGCCATCCCGCTCGTCGTCAACCTCGCCGGCGGCTATGGCCGGGGCGTGTCGGAGCGGCTCCACCTGAACACGGCTCGCGTCATGGCCGGCAGGAATGGCGTGGACTGGACGAACGGATGGGTGTTCGCGGACGGCACGGCGCCCGCGAGGGGCGCCGCGGCGGGAGAGGATGCCCTGCCCCAGATGGGCGGCTGACGGCCGGCTATTCGCGGCTGTCGTCGTCCGTCCCGGCGTCGGCGGCCCTGGCTTCGGCGGCTCTCGCCTCGACGGCCCTGGCGTCGGGCACGAGCGTGGCCAACCGCCGCGCCTCCGGCCAGAGGCGGGCGAAGTAGCCCGGGCCGACGGCGATCTTGTGGTCGGTCTCGCCCCAGAGCCGCTGCGCGTACCGGACCATGCCGCGGGCCTCGGGATGACGGAGGTAGTCGGGGTCGAGGTCGCCGAAGCGCACGCGGTCGAGGCCGTCGGCGTCTTTCAGCAGCTTCGTCAGGCGCGCCTCGGGCGTGCCGGTCTTGGCCTCACCCCGGCTGTGGAGGCTGACGGCCGCCTGGATCGCCGGGTAGTCCTCCGGCCGCACCCCTCCGCGCGCGAGCAGGTCCTGCACGCCGGGCAGCGCCGCGAGCCTCGCCCACGCCTCGGCGCCGTGGCCCGGGCACTGGCCGTCCTGCGTCCGCCCGATGTCGTGCACGTAGACGGCGGCCCACAGCCGGGCCGTCTCATCGACGAACCCCGTCGCGGCGACCAGGCGGAACGCGTGGACCAGGACGCGCGCGACGTGCGGCTGCCCGTGCAGATGGGTGTGGAAGCTGAACAGGTCGGGCGGCGGAACCAGTTCCTCGTCCGCCAACGGTATGCGCGCCCTGACGCCGGTAAGATCCATACGATCGCATGGCCGGCCCGCCGCGGGTGCGGGGGCCGCAGTCCTCGCCTCCTAGGGTACCTCACGACGGCCCGGCAGGGAACGGGTGCCCCTCCGCACGCTGTCGCCCGATTGATACACGCCCCGGCCCACCGCCGCTCCTGGGGTATCATGGGCGGCAGATGCGGAACGTGACCCTGCGCCGGCTCCGCCTGGCGTCACAGATCTTCTTCTTCGCCCTCTTTCTCTTCCTCCTGGTCCGCACGGAATTCCCGGGCGCGATCAGGTCGGCGTCGCTCGACGTGCGCATCCCGTGGCCGGTTGGCTGGTTCCTCGAGGCCGACCCGCTGGTCGCCCTCGCGACGGCGCTCTCGACGGGCACGCTCTACCGGGGCCTGCTCTGGGCCGTCCCGTTCCTGCTGCTCGCGGTCCTGGTGGGCCGCGCGTTCTGCGGCTGGATCTGCCCCCTCGGCTCGCTGCACCACTTCGTCAGCAGCCTGAAGTCGGAGTCGAAGCGCGGCGCGAAGCTCATCGAATCGAACCGCTACAAGCGCTGGCAGGCGGCGAAGTACTACGTCCTCGCCGCCATCCTGGTCATGGCGCTCTTCGGCTCGGTGGCGGGCCTGCTGCTCGATCCGATCTCGTTCCTGGTCCGCTCGATGTCCGTGTCCGTCCTTCCGGCGTTCAACGCGGCGCTGCGGGCGGGCGTCGACACGGCCTACGGCTGGCCGATCGGCGGCGCGAAGGTCGTGGTCGACCTCGCCTCGGGCTTCCTGAACGCCACGGTGCTCAGCTTCAAGCAGCCGCACTTCCACCAGGCGTTCCTGGTCGGCTCGCTCTTCGTCTTCGTGCTGGTCCTCAACAGCCGCGTCACGCGCTTCTGGTGCCGGGCGATCTGCCCGCTGGGCGCGCTGCTCGGCGTCTGCTCGCGCTGGTCGCTCGTGCAGATGCGCAAGGACGACTCGAAGTGCGACAACTGCCGGCGCTGCCTGCAGCACTGCCAGGGCGGCGACGATCCCATCCCGGGCGCGCAGTGGCGCAAGGCCGAGTGCCACCTCTGCCTGAACTGCATGCACGACTGCCCCACCGGCGGGCTGAGCTTCACGTGGTCCACGTCGCCCTCGCCGGCCAAGCAGACGCGCGAAACGCCCGACGTCAGGCGGCGCGCCCTCATCACCGCCGCCGCGGCCGGCGCCGTGATGGTGCCGCTCGTGCGGTCCGGCCCGGGCGTCAAGACGCCCGCGGGCACGTACCTCATCCGGCCGCCGGGCTCGCTCGACGAGCCGCACTTCCTCGACCGCTGCATCCGCTGCGGCGACTGCATGAAGGTCTGCCCGAACAACGCCCTGCACCCGGCCGCGTTCGAGGGCGGCGTCGAGGGACTCTGGACGCCGATCCTCGTCCCCCGCATCGGCTACTGCGAGCCGAACTGCGTGCTGTGCTCGCAGGTCTGCCCCACCGGCGCGATCTGGGAGATCACGGTGGCGGA
>CAZBIP010000168.1:0-2553 GCA_964491885.1 uncultured Vicinamibacterales bacterium | reverse complement strand
GCCGGCCGCCGACAGGAACCCGATCCGCATCGGCACGGCGTTCTACGATCGCGGGCGGTGCCTCCCCTGGGCGATGGCCACCGAGTGCATCGTCTGCGAGGAGTGGTGCCCCACGTCGCCCAAGGCCATCCATCTCGTGCCCGCTGACGTCGTGGACAGCCGCGGCGAAACCAAGACCGTGAAGCAGCCGTACATCGACCCCAAGCTCTGCACCGGCTGCGGCGCGTGCGAGTACGCCTGCCCCATCAAGGGCAGCCCGGCGGTCTACGTCACCAGCGCGGGCGAGACGCGCTCGCGCGCGAACCAGTTCCTGCTGCAGGAAAACCAGCCGCACCCGAGGTCGTCATGAAGAAGCCCCAGCGCTACCAGGCCATGCCGGCGTCCACCGACGTCAGCCGGCGCGAGTTCGTGAAGATCGGCGCCGCGTCCGCCGTCGCCGGGGGCATCGTGCTCGGCCGCCCCTCGTTCGCCGACGGCCAGGACCGCACGCCGCCCGCCGCGCCCGAGACGAACATCAACGACTTCATGAAGGTCCCCAAGGGCAAGCACGCGCTGCCGGGGCCGTTCCCGGGCCGGGTGGTCGAAGTGAAGGACCCGCGCTCCCTCGTGGACGACGCGGTGGACGCGAAGACCGTCGCCGCGATGTTCGAGCGCGGCGTACGCGCGCTGACGGGCAGGGACATGGCGCAGAGCTTCGCCATGCTCTTCGAGCCGGGCGACGTCGTCGGCATCAAGGTCAACCCGGTCGGGCCGCCGCTCATCCACACGAAAGTCGAGCTGGCGCAGGCGGTCGTGGCGTGGCTCATGGACAACAAGGTCCCGGCCGAGCGCATCGTGCTCTGGGACCGCTTCGACTACATGCTGAAGGACGCGGGCTACACGCCCGACCGGTTCCCGAAAGGCGTCCGCATCGAAGGCTTGCAGACGATGGACGAGACCGGGAACACGTGGAAGGACGCGAAGGGCAACCACGTCAGCATCGACAGGTTCGACAGGGACGCCTACTACTTCGCCAAGGGGGTCGTCGGCAAGAACGTCCGGGGCTACAAGGACGACGAGTTCTACCTGAACCAGCACGTGTTCAACGGCGAGTACTCGTACTTCGGGAAGCTCCTGACGAAGGAGGTCACGCGGCTCGTCAACCTCGCGGCCTACAAGAACACGGGCGCGGGCGTCTCGATGGCGACGAAGAACATGGGGTACGGAGCGCTCTGCAACACGGGCCGGCTGCACGCGCCGCTGTTCTTCAACGTGTGCACGGAGGTGCTGGCGGCGCCGACGATCCGCGAGAAGCTGGTGCTGAACGTGACGGACGGGCTGCGCGCCCAGTACGACGGCGGCCCCGACAAGAACGCGCAGTTCGTCTACGCGAACCACTCGCTCTACTTCGCGACGGACCCGTTCGCGCTCGACATGCACTGCCACCGGGAGCTGATGGCGAAGCGCAAGGAGATGGGTGTCGCGGTGAACGAGAACCCGCGGTTCACCGACTACCTGCACTACGCGGAGCGGCTGGGGCTCGGGGTGGCGAATCCGGAGAGGATTCAGTACGTTAGGGGCTAGGGGCTAGGCGCTAGGCGCTGGTCGGACGGGAACTCGGGATTCGGGGCCAGGGACGAGGGGCAAGGGGCCAGGGGCAAGGGGCTTGGACGGAGACAACAAGAGAATGACTCGAAGCCGACTTCTCAAGCGGGCGGTTTGCCTTGCGATCGCATGCCTCCTGGCCTCGACGCACCACGCGCGTGCCCAGCGGCCGGCGGGGGATGGGGCGCTGATGCCGGCGGACGCCTTCGCGGGGGCGTTCAAGAAGAGCGCGCCGCTCAAGGTGTTCACGAGCGCGGACTTGTACGGCTACATCAACGGCGGCGCCGAGGCGTTCCTGGAGATCGGGTTCGACCAGCTGACGGTGCAGAAGTACCGTGACGGCGCCAACGAGATCACCATCGACCTGTACCGGATGTCCGATCCGACGGCCGCGCACGGGATCTACATCGCGCGGTGCGGCAAGGAAACGCCGGACCCGTCGGTGAAGGCGCGCCACACGGCGAGCCGCCACCAGATCCTGCTGCAGCGCAACCGCTACTACGTCCAGATCAACAACTCGGCGGGCGCCGCGGCGAACGCGCCGAACCTGGCGAAGGCCGCGCAGGCGCTCCTGGCGAAACTGCCGGCCGACACGCCGGTGGCCGCCCTCGCGCTGCTCCCGAAGGCAGGCCTCGTGGCGGGCTCGGCGCGGCTGTTCCGCGGGCCGGTCGGGCTGCAGGCCGTCTACACCCTCGGCGACGGCGACATCCTCAGGCTCGGCGGCACGCTCACGGCCGCCGCCGGCGACTACAAGGACGCCTCCGGCGCCTACACGCTCATCGTCGCGCAGTATCCGACGCCGGCGGCCGCCGCGGCGGCGTTCAAACACATGAAGTCGAACCTCGACAGCTACCTGAAGCCGACGAGTTCGACGGATGCGCGGCTGGTGTTCCAGGACTACGACAAGAAGTTCGGCGTCGCCTCGGTGGCCGGCAACCGCCTCGAGGTGCGCCTGCACCTGGCCAAGGC
>CAZBIP010000167.1:0-7122 GCA_964491885.1 uncultured Vicinamibacterales bacterium | reverse complement strand
AGCCTGGGCGACCTCAGCCGCGACCAGGCGCGGCTGGACGAGGCGCTCACGTTCTACCGGCGGGCGACCGAACTCGATCCGCAATTCGCGCTGGCCTGGGCGCGCCGCGGGGCGGCGGCCCTCAACCTGGGCCAGCCGGAGGAGTCGATCCCCGCCTTCCGAACGGCCTATGGACTTCGCGAGCGCGTCAGCGAGCCGGAGCGGTTCTACATCCTGGGACACTACTACCGCGCTGTCGCCGACGAGCCCGACAAGGCGCTCGAGACGTACCGGATGTGGAAACGGAGCTACCCGGGGTCGGCCGTGCCGCTGACGAATCTGGCGTCGCTGTACGTCAATACCTTCGGCCGGTACGACGACGGCCTGCCCGAGGCACGCGAAGCCGTCCGCCTGGCGCCTTACAGTTCGATCGCCGCCAGGATGCTGGTGGCGGCGTACCTCGGGTCGAACCGCATGCCCGAGGCCCGCCAGGCCCTCCGCGACGCGGCGGCCCAAGGCGTCGCCGACGTGGTGTGGCACGAACTCGCGTTCCAGATGGCGTGTGCCGACGGTGATTCGGCGGCGATGAAGGCGCATGCCGGCTGGGCCTCCAAGAACCCGAAGGATGGCCTGGTGATGATCGAGCACCGCGCGCGGGCGGCCGCGGCCGTGGGGAGGCTCCGCGAGGCGCGCCAACTGTGGAGCGAGGCGGCGAACACGGCCGCGCAGATCGCGTCGCCCGTGAAGCAGGCCTCGATCCGGTTGAAGGAGGCCGAGACCGAAGCCCTGCTGGGCGATGCGCGCGCCGCGCGTCTTGTGGCCGAGGCGGCGCTCGCCCTGGATCCGCAGCCCCGCACGATGCTGTCCGCGGCGATCATCCATGCGCTTGCCGGTGACCCGGAACGGGCCCGGCGCGTGATCGACGAAGCCGTTCGCCGTACCGAGCCTGGCATCTGTGCAAGGCCCGTCTGGCTTCCTGTCGGCCGGGCGCTCGTCGAATCGGAAACGGGCCGGCCGGACCAGGCCCGGGAGACGCTCCGTCAGGCGGAACGGTTCGAGCGCGGCCGCGACTATGGCCTGGTCCCGCTCGGCGTGCGGGCCGTGATCGACGCGAATTCGGGCAGGCCGAACGCGGCCGCCGCGGCCTTCGAGGAACTGCTGCGGCTTCGTGCCGTCGTCCCCACGTCGCCGTGGGTGCCCTTCGCGCGCCTTGGCGTGGCGCGCGCGTTGCGGGACGCCGGTGACGCGGCGGCCAGCCGCGCGGCCTACGACCTGTTCCTCCAATCCATGAAGGACGCCGATGCCGACGCGCCGCTCGTGGCGGCCGCCCGGCGGGAACGCGCCGCCCTCATTTCCGGCTGACGTGCCCCCGAGGGCCGGCCGTGGGATCTTCCGAATCCTCCGGTAGGCCAATCACAGGCGGGCCGTAAGGACTTCTCTTCAGGCCCCACGTAACTTCGAAAGAGGACCGGGACCTGCCGGCCGGAAGTCGGCCGCCGGCCGGGTACCGGCACCGCGTAAGGCGTTCACCATGAGAGGAGAAGGACATGCGCAGATCAACACTCGGTGTGCTTCTGGCCGCCGTCCTGTTTGCCTGGCCGGCCGCGGCACAGGAGCAGAGCGCGTCGATCCAGGGCGTGGTCAGGGACGCACAAGGCGGCGTCCTTCCCGGCGCGACCGTGGAAGCCCGCCACGTGCAGGGGGCCGTGGCGTCCACCGTGACGGAAGGGAACGGCACGTACAGGTTCCCGTCGCTGCTGCCCGGCAAGTACGTCGTCACGGCGCAGATCGAGAGCTTCACGAAAGCCCAGGTGGACAACCTCGAGTTGCTGCTCGGACAGATCAAGACCGTCGACTTCGCGCTCCAGGTGGGCAGCCTCAGCGAAGAAGTCGTGGTCAGGGCCGAAGCCCCGCTGGTGGACACGCGCCAGAGCGCCCGCGCCACGAGCATCGCCCGCGAGCAGATCGACCTGCTCCCGAAGGGCCGCGACTTCACCTCGCTCGTCACGCAGGCGCCGGGCGCCAACGGCGAGGGCAAGTCGAAGGGCCTGATGATCGACGGCGCGACGACCTCGGAGAACCGCTACATCGTGGACGGGGCCGAGACGAGCGATCTCGTGAACGGCGGGACGGGCAAGACCGTGCTGCCGGACTTCGTCGAGGAGGTGCAGGTCAAGTCGTCCGGGTACACGGCCGAGTACGGCGGCGCCACGGGCGGCGTGATCAACGTCATCACGAAAAGCGGATCGAACACGCCGCGCGGCAACGCGCTGCTCTACTTCGAGGACACGAGGCTCGGGGGATCGGCGCCGCAGGGATACCAGGTCGGGACCCCGACGCTGCGGCTGAATCTGAATGACGCCAGCCAGGCGGAGTTCGTGACGTACCCGAAGGACACGTACCGCCGGCTCGAGCCGGGCTTCTCCTTCGGCGGCCCGCTGCTTCAGAACCGCGCGTGGTTCTACGCCGCCTACCAGCCGACGTACGAACGGATTCAGCGGACGGTGACGTGGGTCGGGGACCACAAGACACAGGAGAACGCCACACGGCGCATGCCGTCGAGGTACCTGTCGGTGAATCAGACGTCGCAGATCGGCTCGTCGCTCCGTACGCGCGTCGCGTACAACAACAGCTGGGCGAAGACCGACAGCGTGGGCGCCGTCCAGGGCCTGCCGGCCGCGGACGGGTCGGATGTGCCCGGCCTCAACTACGACTTCGGAACGACGAGACCCAACTACAGCCTGTCGGGCCAGGCCGACTGGGTGGTGCGCCAGAACCTGTTCGTCAGCGGCCGGGTGGGCTACTTCGCCGCAGACCAGCAGACCTTCGGCATTCCCGCCGACACCCCGCGCTTCATCTGGCGGACCAGCACCGTCGGCATGCCTGGCGTGCCCGTGTCGCTCCAGCGCACCTCGGCGGCCGTCAACGTGCCGTCGAACACCGCCATCGACTTCGACAAACAGGAGCGCCTGACCGCGCAGGCGGACGCGACGGTGTACGGGAGAGCGGCCGGTCAGCACACCCTCAAAGCCGGGTTCCAGGTGGACCGCCTGGGCAACAGCGTGAACTACTACGAAACGGGGCCCCGCGTCGAGCTGTTCCACGCGGTCGACGGCTCGCAGAAGTACCGCAACATGACCGGCGCGTTCGGGTACTACAAGTTCCGGGTCGCGCTCCCGACCGGTACGAGCCGCGGCTTCAGCACCACGGGTGACGTGGCGACGACCAACGTCGGCCTGTTCGTCCAGGACGCCTGGACCATCAGCGATCGCGTGACCGTGAACCTCGGCCTCCGGACCGAGACCGAGCGGGTCGATCCGTTCCAGCCCGGGCTCGACCTCGCGACAGGGTTGCCCGCAGAGGGCGGGAGCGGCATGGAGGCCATCACCTTCGGGCTTGCGGAGAAGCTGGCGCCGAGACTCGGCGTCGCCTGGGACCTCAAGGGCGACGGCCGCTGGAAGACGTACGCCTCGTGGGGCGTCTTCTACGACATCTTCAAGATGAACATGTCGCGCAGCTCGCTCGGCGGCGACAAGTGGCAGGAGTACTGGTACACGCTCGAGACGGCGGACTGGTCGACGCTGCTCGATCCGGTCGGCCAGGGCAGCTGTCCGCCGGCGTGTCCCGCCTCGATGGGCACGCGCATCCGCGGGCCTTTCGACTACCGGGCGCCGGGCGCCGTCGATCCTGACTTGAAGCCGATGCGGGCCGAGGAGTTGTCCGTCGGAGTCGAGCACCAACTCGCGGCGGACAAGGCGATCAGCGCGCGCTACGTCCGAAAGTGGCTCGACCGTGCGGTCGAGGACACCGGCGCGTTCAACGAGAGCGGCGAGGTCTACATCCTGGCCAACCCGGGCTTCGGGATGACGTCCCACGCGTGCGGTGCCGATCTCGGGTGCGACCCGCCGGTCGCCCTGCCCAAGGCGCAGCGCACGTACGACGCGGTCGAAGTGGCGTTCACCAAGAACCTGTCACACTCGTACTACGCGCGCGTCAGCTACCTGTGGAGCCGCCTCTACGGGAACTACGCGGGCCTCGACCAGACGGACGAGAACGGGCGCACCTCGCCCAACACCGGGCGGCTTTACGACTACCCGCTGCAGTCGTTCGACGGTCAGGGGTACGCCGTCAGCGGCCCGCTGGCCACCGATCGGCCGCACCAGCTGAAGGCGCAGGTCTTCTACCAGTTCCCCTTCGGCACGACCGTCGGCGCGAACGTGTTCGTCGGCAGCGGGATCCCGAAGACCCGCGAAATCGAAGTCATCAATGGCAGCGCGTACCCGATGTTCTACATGGGCCGCGGCAGTGACGGCCGCCTGCCGGCCTATTCGCAGATCGATCTGAACGCCCAGCACGAATTCGCCCTGAGCAGCCGCTTCCGGCTGCAGGTCAGCGTGAACGTCCTGAATCTGTTCGACCAGGCTGTCGCCACCAACTTCTTCGCCAGGGAGAACGCGTCCGGGAAGCACCTCGACTTCAACGAGGCGGACTTCTACGCGCACAGGGTGGATGTGGCGTCGCTGAAGGCCACGACGCCGGGCTGGGCCGCCGACCCGCGTTTCATGGTCGAAGGTGCCACCCTCAACAACCCGGCTGGCTACCAACTGCCGAGGCAGATGCGCTTCGGCGTGAAGTTGCTCTTCTAACCCGGAGCGGCGATACCTCCTCATCCCGCTCCAATGCCCGCCGACCCGTGACGCGCCGACCGTCACGGGCCGGCGGGTCCCTGTACCGGCCCGCCTCCGGCGCCTCGCCGGGCCCATCGTGTGCGCGGGACCACGGCCGGCCAGGCCGTCCGGCAAGCAGAAGCGGCCGGTTCGCCGTTCCGGCCTCGCATGACACGCGTACGCGATGATGCGCGTGCCGATCGCGAGCGGGATCGGAGTCGGCCCCGACCTCGGCCTCAGAGGCCATGAGTGTCGCGCTCGTGTCGATGGCGGAGAGCATTGACGCCGCGGCGATCCGCACCGCTGAGCCGCCCGGCAGGTGGTCTGCGGAGGACGCCCAGGACTTCCTCCACCGCCTGCTTGCCTACTCTCCTGAAGGCCTCTGCCAGAAGAGGCCTTCGTCGTTGATGGAGATGATCTTCCTTCCGCGCTTGTCGGTTCTCGGTTCCTGCAGCAGTTCCTCGCGGTACCCGTCCGGGAGGAGCTCGAACCTCACCCTGTTGGGTTCTGCGGCCAGGTTGAATACGCTGCGCTGCGGGCATTGGATCTTGAAGAGGAAGTCGCTCAGGAACCAGAGGTAGTCCACCCCTCTGGTGAAGTTGCTCCATTCGTTCCGCGCGCGCTCGAATCGCCCGGCATCATCCAGATCCTTCACCCGGAGCGGCCGGCCGACGATCACGCGGCTCCGGATCTGCGCGACGCCGAGGATCGTCCCCTCTTCGTCGGTCACGTAGGCACCCATGTCGGGGTCCATCATGATCCACTTGCCGAGCGACCACGCGTAGACCGAGGTGATGTAATGGCTCGCCTCCTCTTCCTTCTCGGATGGCAGGAGGTGCGTCTGGCGGGACGGCCAGCCCATGGCGAGGTACACTTCGTTCAGGATCACCGACTTCATGTAGCAGTTGATCTGCATGTGCTCGTCCTTCGCCAGACGAATCAGGTTGAAGGCGTTCAGCTCTTTCGGGATCTCCGGCTCGTCGGCGTGCCCGGTGAGCCGGTAGACCCAGCGCATTAGATTAATGAGGCGCTCGGCTTCGGGACCCTGGCCGGCGATCGCGTCCAGGTCGTGAAGCTTGCGCAGCCTGGCGAGGTTCTCGTCCGTCGGGGCGGCGTAGGTGAAGGTGACGTCGACCGACGGGGAGGGCCGCTGTCCCGAGAAGGTCGGGTGAGCCTTCAGCAGACCCGCCCATTGCCTCCCGAGGGCCACGTTCTCACTGCGCTCGCGGGCCAGGGGCACGACATACACCGCGGCCGCCACAACGAGGGCCGCACTCGCCACGGCCATTACCATGCCCTCGGGCCCCTTGAGCTTCATGGTTCCCCCTTTCGGGTTCCTTCTGTCTCTTGGACGGGTATCCGGAGATTCGGTTGGTGCCGAATGCGGGGCTTCAGCGATGGTCTGCATCGAGATGGACGACATCGACGCAGCCATCAGGGAACCCGGCTGGCACCTGTCAGATCGGCGACGACCCTGTCGTCAACGTCGATGGCGCCTTCGTGCCCGGTCCGGCTCCGCATGTCGCGGCACTTCGACAGGGCTCGCCACACCTCGGGTCCCAGGCCGAGAGTGTCGGGCAGCACCTGAAAGACGAGGTGCCGCTTGGACGGCCGGAAGCCGCGGTAGCGGAGCGCCGCCAGGCAGAGCACGTGGCCGGGGCTTCCGAGAAGGCCGTCCGGCAACAGATGGACGGTTCCTGCAAGGCCCCGGCCGGGAGAGTCGACGCTCGCGCGCAAGCGCCGATGCCTGCCAACTGCGCCGGTCGTCAGCGCCGAGGCAGTTCCAGAATTCGAATCTCGGGACCGGGGTTCGCCTCTGACGGCAGAATGATCTTCCGCGTCGCCGCCTTGAGCAGCAGGTCGTGATAGGCGGCGGGCGGCTGGCGCCCCTCCCGATGCGAGGGATCGACCGGCTTCCAGTTGTCACTGGAGAGGATCACCCACCGGGCGCGGTCCGGCCCCCTGACGACCCGGTGGAAGTTCGCTGCCAGACCGGCGGCAATCAGCAGCGACGCCGGCCAGCCGAACGACTGTCGAAAGTGCTTGAGGCAGATGACCCAACTGGACTCGGCTGAAGGCTGGCGAGGGCCGAATGCGGACGCCTGGCTGTCAAACCCATAGAGGAAGGCCGGCAGATCGAAGATGGCGTAGGGCGTCGTCACGAAGAACGTGACGACGCACGCCGCCGCGGCTGCCCCCAAGGCCTGACGACGCGACGGTCCGCGCCCACGGCCGACCGTCAGCGCGGCGGCCAGCGGCACCGCAAAGGCCATGAGCGCGTTGTACTTGATGCCCGCCGCCAGGCCGGCGGCCGCACCCGCCCAGACGAACGCTCGCAGCGCGGGCTGCTCGATGGCGCGCAGCGAGAGCACAAGCGTGAGCATGGCCGCGCCAGTGATCGGCACGTCGGTGAGCACGAAGTGCGACTCCCGGACGTGCATCGGCATCACGGCGAGGAGCGCCGAGGCCGCAAGCG
>CAZBIP010000166.1:1993-7157 GCA_964491885.1 uncultured Vicinamibacterales bacterium | reverse complement strand
TCGGTGGACCTGGCCCCTGACGCCAGGCACGTCCGCGTGACCCGCATGGTCAAGCCGTTCTCCTACATCGTGCCCGTGTCCAACTTCGGCTCGGTGGACGAGGTCTGGGACCTCGACGGCAAGCCGCTGGCCGAACTCTCGAAGCGCCCGCTCGACGAGGGCGTGCAGGACGATGCCTCGCCGCAGCCGGACCCGGGCGCGGGCCCGGAGGCAGCCGATGCGCGGCAGCAGGGCAAGCGGGAAATCGCCTGGCGCGCCGACGGGCAGGGATTGACGTTCCTCGAGCAGGAACCGGCTCCGCCGGCCGCTCCGGGCGACCGCGACGCCGCCGCCGGGGCCGCGCCGCCCGCAGCCACGACTCCCCCACCGGCGGTCCGGGGCGGCCGGGGCTCCGGAGAACCGGGAGAAGGCGGACAGCCGTCGCGGCGGCCCGACCGGCTCTACCAGTGGCTTCCGCCCTTCGACACGGCGAGCCTGAAGGTGCTCTACGAGAACGGCAGCCGCATGGAGAACCACCGGTTCTCCCCCAACCACGAGGTGCTCTTCTTCAGCGAACGCGCAGGCCGGAACACGGTCGAATACGCCGTCTACCTGAGCGACTCCTCGAAGCGCTACACGCTCGCCCGCGTGCGGGGCGAAGACGTCTATTCGCATCCGGGGTCGATCATGATCGCGCGCGGCGGAGCCGCCGGAGGGCGGGGCGCCGGCGCGGGCGGACGCGGAGGGGCGGGTGGTCCCGGGGGTGCCGTCGTGCTGACGTCGGCAGACGGAAGCAGCGTCTTCCTCCAGGGCACCGTGTACGACAAGAAGCCTGGCGAAGTCGGCCCGAAGACGTTCATCGACAAGGTGACCATCAGGACGGGGGCCAAGACCCGCCTCTACGAAAGCGAGAATGCAGGCGTCTTCGAGCGGGTGACGACGCCCATCGACGTCGAGGCCGGCCGGTACATCGTGTCGCGGGAAGGGCCGACGGACGTGGCGCAGTACTACCGCGTCGACGGCGCCGCCAGAACGAAGCTGACGGCCAACGAGGACGTCACCCCCGACCTGACGCGCGCGCCCAGGGAGCGGCTGACCGTGACGCGGGCGGACGGGTTCTCGTTCACCGTCAGGGTGACGCTCCCGCCCGGCTACCAGGCCGGCACGCGGCTGCCGGCAATCTTCTGGTTCTACCCGAGGGAGTACGCCACGCAGGCCGAGTACGACCGCGGGAACCAGACGTACAACAAGAACGAGGCGCCGGCGTTCGGGACGCGGTCGATGCACTTCTTCGTCCGCCTCGGCTACGCCGTCGTCGAACCCGACGCGCCCATCGTCGGCCCGGGCGGCCGGATGAACGACAACTACGAGGACAACCTCCGGAGCAGCCTCGCGGCGGTGATCGACGAACTCGACCGGCGGGGGTACATCGACCGGGGCCGGCTGGCGATCGGCGGCCACAGCTACGGCGCGTTCTCGACGGTCAACGCGATGGCGCACACGCCGTTCTTCAAGGCCGGGATCGCGGGGGACGGGGCCTACAACCGGACGCTCACGCCGCTCGGGTTCCAGAGCGAGCGGCGCGACCTGTGGCAGGCGAAGGACACGTACCTCTCGATGTCGCCGTTCCTCCACGTGAACCACCTGACGGGCGCGCTGCTGATGTATCACGGCCTCGGCGACCAGAACGACGGCACGGACCCGATCAACTCGGTGCGGCTGTTCCACGCGTTGAACGGCCTCGGCAAGACGACGGCGCTCTACATGTACCCGCTGGAGGACCACGGCCCGGCGACGCGGGAGACGCTGCTGGACCTGTGGGCGCGGTGGCACGCGTGGCTCGACAAGTACGTGAAAAACCCGGAGCCGCCGGCCGTCAACGCGAGATAATGAGCAGGGGCTAGTGCCCCGGAATCGTGGTGCGTGGCATAGATCCCGGAGCGTGGCGCCCGAATGGCCAGGCGCGACGACCGAGCAGACTGGGAGTCTGTGAGGGAGGAGCAACGCCGCCAGTCGGGATGCCCCGCCCGGGAGATATGTGACGAATCACGATTCCGGGGCACTAGGGGTTCGGCGCTGGGCGCTGGTTCGTCGCGGCTCACGCCGCGTGGAGGGACTCCCGGTGTGGGGTCGAGACTGACTAGCCCCTAGCGCCAAGCCCCTGTTGTGTTATCGTCTATTGGTCAGACCGCCCCCGCGGTTCGGGGGGAGGGCCCCACGACACGACAGCGACCCGGGTCTACGGACCTGCCCCCAAGGTAGGAGGTGCGGCGTGCAGATCAGGTATTACATGGTGTGCTCGCGGTTCGAGGCGCTCATCGCCTCGCATCTGGAGCCCGAGGCCTTCGGCACGTACATGGCCGTCGGCACGAAGAAGCTCGCGAGCGGGCACGTCACGTTCTTCGAAATCGACCCCGGGTTCGCCAAGGCGACGGACCAGTTCCAGGTCGCCGACATCGAGAAGCGGTGCGCGCCCCACGAGGACGGGTCGCCCAAGCGGAGCAAGTACATCTCCGTCTACCGCGTCATGGAGTTCCTGCCGATGTCCGTGTACGGCGCGCTCTACCTGACGACGCCCGACGGGCGGGTCCTGAAGATCGACGGCGAGGCGTACGACGACAACGGCGAGAAGGACGGCGTCAACCTGTATCAGGAGCTGTGCCCGCTCATCCCGCTGGTCGTGTCGAAGCTCCCGCCGGGGCGGTTCGCGAAAACGCTCACGGACCCGGCGAACCCGGTGCATGCGCCGCGCATCTTCTTCGCGGACCTGCGCGTCGATCACGACGAGAAGGGCCGGCTGGCCGGCTGGCTTCCGTACGCGAACCCGATGCACCTGGCCGACTGCATCCAGGAACTTGAGCACAGCGGGCCCGAGGTGAAGGCGACGAAGACGGTGTCGCGGACGCCGCTCGCGCAGACGTTCCTCCGCGTCATCCGCCGGGGCTTCTTCCTCGGCGACCAGACCGGCGTGAAGTGCTATCGGTTCCCGACGAGGGACGAGCTCGAGATCCATCACTCGAAGTGGTGGCACTCGGCCTCCGCGCAGTAAGGCGGGCCGCGTCCCGTCAACCGTTGTCGAACACGTCAGTCCCCTGAAAGGCAGTTGGATCGTGAGCCGCATTTTGCCCGCATTGCTTCGCTTCAAGACGTGGTGGCTGGTCGTCCTCCTGGTCGGGTTCGGCGCGGCCCTCTTCTGGCAGCCGGCCAACAGCGCGCTGGCGGCCGCCGTGCAGGAGGCCACGCACGCGCCGGAGGGCTTCCGGTTCTTCTCGCCCTTCACCGACGCCCGGTTCAGCCCGATCGAGCAGGTCTCCCTGCTCGTCGTGCTGCTCATCGCGCTCGCGGCGCTCGTGTACGCCGCGGCGCTCTACCGGCAGGTGAACCGCGCCGACAGCGGCACGCCCAAGATGCAGGAGGTCGCCGCCGCCATCCGCGAGGGCGCCAACTCCTACCTGGCGGCGCAGTTCCGGCGCCTGGCTCCGCTCATCGCGCTGATCACCATCGTGCTGGCGCTGACCTACACCGGCGCGGAGTCGGCGTTCCGGTGGGGCCGCGCGGGCGCGTTCCTGGTGGGCGCCCTGTTCAGCTGGACCGTCGGCTTCGTCGGCATGCGGCTCGCGACGACGGGCAACCTGCGCGTGGCGGCCGCGGCGATGAACAGCTACGGCGAGGCGATGCAGCTCGGCTACCGCACGGGCACGGTGACGGGCATGCTGACCGACGGCCTCGGCCTGCTCGGCGGCACGGTGATCTTCCTGATCTACGGCGAGCACGCGTACGAGGCGCTGCTGGGGTTCGGCTTCGGCGGTACCCTGCTGGCGCTCTTCATGCGCGTCGGCGGCGGCATCTACACGAAGGCCGCCGACGTCGGCGCGGACCTCGTCGGGAAGATCGAGAAGGACATCCCGGAGGACGACCCGCGCAACGCGGCCACGATCGCGGACAACGTCGGCGACAACGTCGGCGACTGCGCGGGCATGGCCGCCGACATCTTCGAGAGCTACGAGGTGACGATCGTCGCGGCGATGATCCTGGGCATGGCCAGCTTCGGCCACAAGGGCGTCATCTTCCCGCTGCTCGTGCGCGGGATCGGCGTGCTCGGCTCGATCATCAGCACCTACACCGTGAAGGCCGGAGCCGACGACACCTCCGACACGGCGCTCAAGACGGTGCACCGCGGCTTCTGGATCGGCTCGGTCATCAGCATCGTCGGGTTCTTCGCCGTGGCGATCGGCTACCTGCGGTTCGACGCGGCGTACCTGGCCGGCAACCCGATGGCCGCGGCCGGGTTCCCCGGCGGCGACCCGACGGCCCTGCCGTTCTGGGCCAACCTGGGGTCGGCCGGGCTCGACATCCGGCCGGCGCTGACCTGCCTCATCGGCGTGGTCCTCGCCATCGCGCTCAACAAGGTGACGAGCTACTACACCCACACCGGCCACACCCCGACGCAGTCGCTGGCGAAGGCCTGCACGACCGGCCACGCGACCAACATCATCGAGGGCATCGCGCTCGGCTACGAGAGCACGGTCGCGGCCATCGTGGTCATCGGCGGCGCAATCCTGCTGTCGGTGCTGTGCTACACGGGCACGCCGCCGATGTTCATCTCGTACGGCGTGGCCATGACCGGCATCGGCATGCTGACGCTGACCGGCAACACGATCTCGATGGACGTGTTCGGCCCCGTGGCCGACAACGCCAACGGCATCGGCGAGATGGGGTACGACCCGGAGGCCATGGAGGCCCAGCGCAAGGGCAGCTACAAGCGCGCGCGGCAGATCCTGGCCGACCTCGACGCGGTGGGCAACACGACGAAGGCCGAGACCAAGGGCATCGCCATCGGCTCGGCGGTCATCGCCGCCGTCTCGCTCTTCAGCAGCTTCATCGCCGTCATCGCCGTCGGCGCCGAGGACCGGATCGGGGAGATGACGATCGCCCAGTACGCCGCGGAGGCGGGCCGCATCACGGTGGCCGAGCCCCTCGTGTTCATCGGGCTGCTCCTCGGCGGCGCCGTGCCGTTCCTCTTCTCGAGCATGCTGCTCCGGGCCGTCGGCCGGGCGGCCTTCTACATCGTCAAGGAGTGCCGCGTGCAGTTCCGCGACATGGACATCTGGTCGGGGAAGAAGAAGCCCGACTACGGCCGCGTCGTGGACATCTGCACGTCCACGGCCCAGAAGGAGCTGATCGG
>CAZBIP010000166.1:0-1893 GCA_964491885.1 uncultured Vicinamibacterales bacterium | reverse complement strand
GTCGGCGACCCGCTGAAGGACACGGCCGGCCCGGCGGTGAACCCGCTCATCAAGGTGATGAACATGGTGTCGCTGCTGACGCTCGGGCTGGTCCTGGAGTACAACCTCCTGGCGCCGCGCGGCGGCTCGAACGTGCGCTTCATCGGCATCCTGGTGGCGCTCGCCTGCGCGGTCGCCATCGGCTGGGCCATCTGGAAGAGCAAGCAGGAGGCCCCGGCCGTGTCATAATGGGGTGTTTTGACTACCCCACGATCATCGTCAGGGAGGCGCCGGCCGGAGCGATCCGGCCGGCGCCGTTCGTCTCGGCCCCCCGTCACCGCGGCGCCGCCCACCGCCGTGCCCTTCGAAGTGGCGCCCCACGACGCCACCCCCATTGAATTCGCCGAACTGACCCTCGACGACCGCCTGCGCGCCGGAATCGCCGACCGCGGGTTCGTCCGGACCACGCCGGTCCAGAGCGCGGTCTTCCCCATCGTCTTCGCGGGCGCCGATCTCATCGCGTGCGCCGAAACGGGCACGGGCAAAACCGCGGCGTTCCTGCTGCCGATCATGCAGCGGCTGCTCGAACGGCCCGCGGCGGGCTCGACGCGCGTCCTGATCCTCGAGCCGACGCGCGAGCTGGCCGTCCAGATCGAGGACGACTTCACGGGGTTCTCCTACTACACGGAACTGACCGGCGCGGCGGTCTACGGCGGCGTGGACGGCGACATCCAGGCCCGGGCGCTCCGGGCGGGCGCCGACGTCATCGTCGCGACGCCGGGCCGGCTGCTCGACCACATGAGCTGCGGCATCGTCGACTTCGGCAAGGTCGAGGTCCTCGTCCTCGACGAGGCCGACCGGATGCTCGACATGGGCTTCTGGCCTGACGTCCGGAAGATCGTATCCGCCCTGCCCGAGGCCAGGCAGACGCTGCTCTTCTCGGCCACCACGTCGTCGGACGTCGTGACGCTGGCCGAACAGGTGATGCGCGACCCGCGGTTCATCCAGATCGGCCGGGCCGGCGGGCCGGCGAAGACGATTTCGCACGTCGCCCACGTCCTGCCGCCGCGCGAGAAGGTGGAGTGGCTGACGCGGTTCCTGCGGCGGTCGCACGCGCCGTCGCTGGTGTTCGTGCGGACGAAGCGCGGGGCGGACCGCCTGGCGTCGGATCTGTCCGGCCGGGGCGTCCGGTGCGCGGCGCTCCACGCCGACCGCACCCAGAAGGACCGCACGGCGGCCGTCGAAGGGTTCCGGTCTGGCCGGCACACCGCGCTCATCGCGACGGACATCGCCGCACGGGGACTCGACATCGACGGCATCGCGCACGTCATCAATTACGACGTGCCGGACACGGCCGAGACGTACGTGCACCGCGTGGGCCGGACCGGCCGCGCGGAGGCCGCCGGAACCGCCATCACCCTCGTGGCGCCGGACGAACTGCCGACGCTCCAGGCCATCGAGACCTCGATCGACATCTACATCGACCGCCCCCAGCCCCCGAAGCCCGACGTCGGCTGAGCCGCTGGCGGAGTCGGACCCGCAGATCTGCGGATCGAACCCCGATTGACAACGGCGCCTGCCCCGGCGTATCACTTCGGCGATGCCGCCCCGCCGCCCGGCAGGCAACGCGGCCACGGAGGAGTCCCTGATGCGAACGGTGTCCTTCACGCTGAACGGCAAGCCCACGCGGCTGACGGTCGACGAGGACCGCATGCTGCTCTGGGTCCTGCGCGACGACCTTGGCCTCACCGGCACGAAGTTCGGCTGCGGCCAGGCCCTTTGCGGCAGCTGCGCGGTGCTGGTCGACGACGAGGCCGTCCGCTCGTGCGCCACGCCGGTCCGCGACGTCGAGGGCAAGCGGGTGGTCACCATCGAAGGCCTCGCCCAGGGCGACCGCCTGCACCCGCTCCAGGA
>CAZBIP010000165.1:4547-7162 GCA_964491885.1 uncultured Vicinamibacterales bacterium | reverse complement strand
ATGAAGGCGTACCTCTTCCCCGCCACCGACACGCCGGCCATCCGCGGCCGGCGCGTGGCCGTCATCGGCGGCGGCAACACGGCGATGGACGCAGTGCGGACGTCGCTCCGCCTCGGCGCCGAGCGCGCGTACCTGGTGTACCGGCGCACCCGGAAGGAGATGCCGGCGCGCGTGGAGGAGGTCGATCACGCCGAGGAGGAGGGCGTCGAGATCCTCATGCTCGCCGCGCCGACGGCGATCCTCGCCGACGAGCGGGCGCGCGTGCGCGCGATGCGCTGCATCCGCATGGAACTCGGCGAGCCCGACGCCTCGGGCCGGCGCAGCCCGGTCCCGATCGCGGGCTCGGAGTTCGACCTCGACGTCGATACGGTGGTCTTCGCCATCGGCCAGGGCGCGAACCCGCTCATCCGCAACACGACGCCGGATCTCCCTGTCAACAAGTGGGGCCACATCGTCGCCGACGACGGCACGGGCGCGACGCAGAAGCCGGGCGTGTTCGCGGGCGGCGACATCGTGACCGGCGGCGCCACGGTGATCTCGGCGATGGGCGCGGGGCGACGGGCGGCCCGCGCGATCGACGCGTACCTCAGGACCCCCTCGTCGGACGGCTTCTCGCCCACCGATCTCTGAGCGGGCGCCCGTTCTGGCGTATCATCGATGGAGATGGAAGACGACACGCCCGCGCGGCCCACGCTCGCGCCAGCGCTGCTGGTCGCCATGCCGCAGCTCGCGGACCCCAATTTCCGCCGCTCGGTCATCCTGCTCTGCGAGTACAGCGCGGACGGGGCCTGGGGCTTCGTCCTGAACAGGCCGACGGGCAAGCCGGCGGCCAGCGTGATCGAGTTCAGTCCGCCTCTCTCGGGCGACAGCGGCATCGAGCTCTGGACCGGCGGGCCCGTGGAGCCCCAGCGCGGCGCGCTCCTGCTCCCGGAGGAGCCCCCGGGCGACGACGCCTACGAGGTCAGCCCCGGCGTGTACGTCTCGTCCTCGGCCACGCTGTTGCGCACGCTCATCGAGGGCCCGGCCGTCGAGAAGGTCCGGCTCCTCATGGGCTATGCCGGGTGGGGGGCCGGGCAACTGGACCGGGAGCTGACGGAGTCGTCCTGGCTCATCAGCGACGTGTCGCCCGAGATCGTGTTCGACACGAAGCCCGCCGAGATGTGGGAGTCTGCCATCCGCCGGCTCGGCGTCGATCCTGCGGCCCTGCAGGCCAGTTCCGGCATCCACTGACGCCCATGCCCTCGGTCGTCTTCCGCAGGGGCCTCGATCTCAAAGCCGCCGTCGCCTCCGAGCTGGCGCAGGACTACCGCAGCCCGCTGGTGGAAGCGGTCAAGGCCTCGGACTTCACGTACAGGGCCGGACGGTTGACCGTGCACCTGGCCCGCGAGTTCGGGTTCTGCTACGGCGTCGACCGGGCGGTCGATTACGCCTATCAGACCCGGCGGAAGTTCCCCGATCGGCGCGTCTACCTCACCGGCGAAATCATCCACAACCCGGCCGTCAACGCGAAACTCAGGGCCGGCGGCGTGCGGTTCCTCGACGACCCCGGCGAATCGGTCGAGTCGCTGGGCCCCGGCGACGTCGTCATTCTCCCGGCGTTCGGCGTGACGGTGTCGCTGCTCGCGCGGCTGGACCGGCAGGGCTGCACGCTCGTCGACACCACGTGCGGGTCCGTCCTGAACGTGTGGAAGGCGGTCCGCCGCTATGCGGAGGACGGCTTCACGTCGGTCATTCACGGGAAGGTCCGGCACGAGGAGACGCAGGCGACCGCCTCCCAGGCGCTGAAGCCGCCGAGCGGCCCGTTCCTCGTGGTCCTCGACCGGGCCGAGGCCGCGGACGTCTGCCGCTACATCCGGGAGAGCGGCGACCGCTCCGCGTTCCTGGACCGGTTTGCGGGGGCGTACTCGGAAGGATTCGATCCCGACCGCGACCTGGCGCGCATCGGCCTCGCCAACCAGACGACGATGCTGAAGTCCGAGTCGGTGGCCGTCGGCGAGATGTTCCGCGACGCGCTGGCGGATCGCTTCGGGCCCGACGCCCTCCCCGCGCACTATCGGGCGTTCGACACCATCTGCAGCGCCACGCAGGACCGCCAGGACGCGGTGGTGGCTCTGCTGACGGACCACGTGGTGGACCTCATGCTGGTCGTGGGCGGGTACAACAGCAGCAACACGCTGAACCTCGCGAGGCTGTGCGCGGGCCGCGTGCCGACCTACCACATCGCGGACGACGGCTGCCTGGTGTCGCCAGGCGAGATCCGGCATCGTCCCGTCGGCGAGCGCGCCGAGGTGACTTCGCACGGCTGGCTGAAGACGGAAGGCCCGGTGCGCGTGGGCCTGACCGCCGGGGCCTCGACGCCCGACAACGCCGTGGGCGCCGCCATCCTCAAACTTGCCTCCTTCGCCGCCGCCTCGGCTCCCGCCCGGTAAACGTCCGGCCCCGCCGAGTCGTAGTTCAAGGGCGAAGCGGAGGTGTAAGACCGGCATGTCCATCTGGCGCGGATCGGCGTTGGCAGTCGCGGTCCTGCTGCTCTTCCCGGTTGCGGCAGGCGCACAGGGCAAGTGGTGGCAGTCCGAGAAGTTCAAGGCGGACCTCGCCCTGACGGCGGACCAGTC